>JAJZMI010000029.1 GCA_021798335.1 Pseudomonadota bacterium
GAGCAGTACCAGACATACCGCGAGCTGATCGTCAAGGACGCGCTGGTGCTCGCCGAGGGCCAGCTGCGCTTCGATGAGTTCGCGGACGCGTGGCGGCTCACGGTGCGCCGTTTGAGCGATCTGACCAAGGTGTGCGAGCAGCGGGCGCGGCGCATCGTGCTGCGCTGGCCGGCCCACGCCGACGCCGCGGCGCTGCAGGACTCGCTGGCGCAACTGCTCGAGCGGTTCCGGCCCGGACCGTGTCCGATCGTCATCGAGTATTCGGGGCGCCTCGCCCGCGGCCTGCTCGCGCTGGCGCCGCAGTGGAGCGTGCAGCCGTCCGCGGAGCTGATCGCGGCGCTCGAGGAGCTGCTGGGCGCCGCCGCGATCAAGGTGCTCTACACCGCGAGCCCCGAGGGACCGCAGCGCTCGGCCGACGGGCGCTGAGCGTCCGGCGCTTGCGCCTCGCTGCCGGGGCCCGTACGCTCGCGCCCAGATTCAGACTACCGCGGAACAGCGCATGGCCGTCGCCTTTCTCGATTTCGAACAGCCCATCGCCGAGCTCGAAGCGAAGATCGAGGAGCTCAAACACGTCACCTGCGACCCGGAAGTCAACATCGAGGAGGAGATCGGCCGGCTGCAGGCCAAGAGCCGCCAGCTGACCACCAGCATCTTCGCGAGCCTCACCCCCTGGCAGATCACCCAGCTCGCGCGCCATCCGCAACGGCCGTACACGCTCGATTACATCGGCGCGATCTGCACCGAGTTTCACGAGCTGCACGGTGATCGCATGTACGCCGACGACGCGGCGATCGTCGGCGGCGTGGCGCGCATCGACGGGCGACCGATCGTGATCATCGGTCACCAGAAGGGCCGCGACACCAAGGAGCGTGTGCGGCGCAACTACGGCATGCCGCGGCCGGAGGGCTATCGCAAGGCGCTGCGGCTGATGCACCTCGCCGCGCGATTCGGTCTGCCGCTGGTGACGCTGATCGACACCCAGGGGGCGTATCCGGGCGTCGGTGCCGAGGAGCGCGGGCAGAGCGAGGCGATCGCGCGCAACCTGCTCGAGATGTCCGTGCTCAATGTGCCCATCGTCACGGTGGTCACCGGCGAGGGCGGATCGGGCGGGGCGCTCGCCATCGGGGTCTGCGATCGGCTGTTGATGCTGCAGTACAGCACCTACTCGGTGATCTCGCCGGAGGGTTGCGCCTCGATCCTGTGGAAGAGTCAGGACAAGCGTGAGGCGGCGGCCGAGGCGCTGAACATGACGGCCGAGCAACTCAAGCGCCTGGCCCTGGTCGATGAGGTCATCGAGGAGCCCCTGGGGGGCGCGCACCGCGATCCGGCCGCCGCGGCTGCCGCGCTCAAGACCGCGGTTTTGCGCCATCTCGATGCCCTCGAGGCCCAGCCGCTCGAGGCCTTGCGCAGTGCGCGCGATGCGCGCATCGCCGGCTTCGGCGTCTTCGGGGAGAGCTCGTCTTGAGAAGGGCGGGGCGGGCGCGGTGAGCGGCGCGCGGGGCGGGCGCGCGCGCCGGCTCCAGGGATTCGGCAGCGCGGCGGTGCTGGAGCGGCTCGAGGCGCTGCTGCCGGAATTTCCGCACGTGCGGCTGTGCGTGGCGTTGAGCGGCGGGATCGACTCGACCGCGCTATTGGCCGCGCTCGCGGCCGCCCGCAGGCGTGGCCTGGCGCTGCGGGCGGTGCATGTCGATCATGGCCTTCATCCGGACTCGCGGCGCTGGAGCCGGGAATGCCGAGCGCTCGCGCGCCGGTTGGGAGTACCGCTGCGGGTGGCGCGGATCGAGGTGGCCGTGGCCAGAGGCGAGTCGCCCGAGCAGGCCGCCCGCGTGGCGCGCTACCGTGCGCTCGGCGCGGCGCTTGCGCCGGGCGAGGTGCTGCTCACGGCCCATACTCAGGACGATCAGCTCGAGACGGTGTTGTTGCAGTTGTTTCGCGGCTGCGGGCTGGCCGGGCTGGCGGCGATGCCGGCTCTGGCGCCCTTCGGCCCGACGTGGCTCGTCCGGCCGCTGCTCGGCTTCACGCGCGCGCAACTCGAGGAGTGGCTGACCCGCGAGCATCTGCCGGTGGTGACCGATCCGTCCAATGCCGATGAGCGCTTCGATCGCAACTACCTGCGCCGCCAGGTGCTGCCGGCGGTGCGCGCGCGCTGGAGCTCGGTGGCCGCGGCGGTGGCGCGCGCGGCTCGGCATGCCGCCGAGGGCCAACACCTGCTCGAGTCGCTGGGACGAGCCGACGTGGAGCGCGCCAGCGACGGAGCGGCGCTGTCGGTCAAGGCGCTGCGCGCGCTCGACCCGCCGCGGCGGCGCAACGCGCTGCGTTACTGGATCGCCCGCAGCGGGCGCACGCTGCCGGACGCGCGGCGGCTCGAGCAGATCGCCGGCGCCATGATCGATGCGCGCCCGGATGCGCATCCGCAGGTGGCCTGGCGAGCGGCGCGCATCGAGCGGCACGCGGATCTGCTGCTGATCGCCGGCGCGGCCGAGGCTCCCGCGCCCTTCCCGCCGCCGCAGGAGATCGTGTGGGATCTCGGCGTGTCGGCGCGCTGTGAGCTGCCGCAAGGCTGCGGGGCCCTCGAGCTGCGGCCCGATGTGCATGGGCCGCTCGATCTCGATGCGCTCGGCGCCTGCCTGCGGGTCGGCTGGCGGCGCGGCGGGGAGCGCCTGCGCGTGCGGCCGGGCGGTGCGCGGCGCGCGCTGAAGAGTCTGCTGCAGGAGGCGCGCGTGCCCCCGGCCGAGCGCGCCCGGCTGCCGCTGCTGTTCCGCGACGGCGAGCTCGTTGCGGCGGCGGACCTATGGGTCGATGCGAGCGTGCATGCCCGCGGCGCCGCGCGCCGGCGCGCGCGCCTGATATGGCACAAGGCGCCCCACGCGCGGCCCTGATGTGCTAGTCTGCTGGCCCGTCGTTCATGCAGACACGGGCACCCCGGCGGTGCCTCCAACGGCGGGCCATCCTGATTCAATCTATCTTATGACGCGATTCGTATTCGTCACCGGCGGCGTCGTGTCCTCTCTTGGCAAGGGCATCGCGAGCGCCTCGCTCGGCGCCATTCTCGAGGCGCGCGGGTTGAAAGTCGCGATGGTCAAGCTCGACCCGTACATCAACGTCGACCCCGGAACCATGAGCCCGTTCCAGCATGGCGAGGTGTTCGTCACCAGCGACGGCACGGAAGCCGATCTGGACCTCGGCCATTACGAGCGCTTCGTGCGCACCACCACGGGGCGCAACAGCAACTTCACCACGGGCCGCATCTACGAGCGCGTGATCGCCAAGGAGCGCCGCGGCGATTACCTGGGCGCGACGGTGCAGGTGATTCCGCACATCACCGATGAGATCAAGCGCAGCATCCAGCTCGGCGCCGAAGGCGCGGACGTGTGCATGGTGGAGATCGGCGGCACGGTCGGCGACATCGAGTCGCTGCCCTTCCTCGAGGCGATCCGCCAGCTCGGCGTGGAGCTCGGGCACAGCCGCTGCATCTACATGCATCTGACGCTGGTCCCGGTGGTGGGCGGCTCGGGCGAGATCAAGACCAAGCCGACGCAACATTCGGTCAAGGAGCTGCGCGGCATCGGCATCCAGCCCGATGTGCTGCTGTGCCGGTGCAAGCATCCGCTGCCGGACGAGCAGCGCCGCAAGATCGCGCTGTTCACCAACGTCGAGGAGCGCGCGGTCATCTCGGCGGTCGATGCCGACGACATCTATCAGATTCCGCTGCTGCTGCACGAGCAGGGGCTCGATGACATCGTGGTCGGCAAGCTCGGGCTCGACGTGCCCGCCACCGACCTCGCCGAGTGGCGCCAGGTGGTCAGCGCGAAGGCCAACCCCGATGGCCAGGTGGACATCGCCATGGTGGGCAAGTACGTGCAGATCCGCGACTCGTACCTGTCGCTGCACGAAGCGCTGATGCACGGGGGGCTCAAGACCCACACCCGCGTCAACATCCACTACATCGAGTCGACCGACATCGAGCAGCACGGCACGCATGCGCTGGCGGGAATGGACGCGATTCTGGTGCCCGGCGGGTTCGGCGAGCGCGGCATCGAGGGCAAGATCCTCTCGGTCCGCTACGCGCGCGAGCACGGCATCCCGTATCTGGGGATCTGCCTCGGCATGCAGGTCGCGATCGTGGAGTTCGGCCGGCACGTGCTCGGGCTGACCGGGGCCAACAGCACGGAATTCAACCGCGCCTCCGCCCACCCGGTCATCGCGCTGATCAGCGAGTGGCAGGACCAGGCCCATGGCACGCAGACCCGCGACGAGGCCTCGGCCAAGGGCGGGACCATGCGCCTCGGGGCCCAGGAAGTGCTGCTCGGGGCCGGCACGCGCGCGCGGGATCTGTACGGCAAGGACGTGATTCTCGAGCGCCACCGCCACCGCTACGAATTCAACAACAATTATCTGGAGCGCTATCGCGAAGCGGGGCTGCGCTTCAGTGGATTCTCACGCGACGGTCTCGTGGAGGTCCTCGAGCTGGCCAACCATCCGTGGTTCATCGCCACGCAGTTTCATCCGGAGTTCACCTCCACGCCGCGCGACGGGCACCCGCTGTTCGCCGGCTTCATCCGCGCCGCGCGCGCGCAGCGCACCGCGCATCTGCCGCAGGCCGCGCTCGCCTGAGCACCCATGCGGCTCGCGGGCGCGACAATCGGACTCGATCAACCGCTGCTCGTCATCGCCGGGCCGTGTGTCATCGAGAGCGAGACGCTGACGCAGGAGGTCGCGGGGCGCCTCGAGGCCCTCACCCGCGAGCTCGGCCTGCCGTTCGTGTTCAAGTGCTCCTTCGACAAGGCCAACCGCTCCTCGCGCAGCAGCTACCGCGGCCCCGGGCTCGAGCAGGGCCTGAAGGTGCTCGAGGGCGTGCGGCGCGCGTTCCGGGTGCCGGTGCTCACCGATGTGCACGAGGACACCCCGCTGCGGGAAGTCGCCGAGGTCGTCGACGTGCTGCAGACCCCGGCGTTCCTGTGCCGCCAGACCAATTTCATTCTGGCGGTGGCCGCGTGCGGCAAGCCCGTCAACATCAAGAAGGGCCAGTTCCTCTCCCCGTGGGAGATGCGTAACGTGGTCGACAAGGCCCGCTCCACCGGCAACGAGGCCATCATGGTCTGCGAGCGCGGGTTCTCCTTCGGCTACAACAACCTGGTCGCCGACATGCGCTCGCTGGCCGTGATGCGCGAGTGCGGCTGTCCGGTCATCTTCGACGCCACCCACTCGGTGCAGCTGCCGGGCGGACGCGGCGCGAGCTCGGGCGGACAGCGGGAGTTCGTGCCGGTGCTGGCGCGCGCGGCGGTGGCCGCCGGCGTCGCCGGCGTGTTCCTGGAGACACACCCGGATCCGGCCCGGGCGCTCTCCGACGGACCGAATGCCTGGCCGCTCGATCGCATCGAGCCGCTGCTGCGGACGCTGAAGGACCTGGATGCGGTCGCCAAGGCGCGCCCGTTCGAGGAGTCGCTGCTCGCCGCGCGGCAGGGGAGCTGAAGAGTTGCTCGGCGGCGCGAGGGCTCGTAAGCTGTCAGGTGAGAGCGCCTACTCATGAAGCTACTTGCCGCCGCCATGTTTGCCGCACTGCTGCTGCTGCAGTACCGCATCTGGGTCTCGAGTCAGGGCGTGCGCTCGGTATATCGGCTGGAGCGGACCGTGGCCGCGCAGGAGAAACTCGATCACCGCCTGGCCCGGCGCAATGCGCACCTGGCGGCCGAAGTGGCGAACCTCAAGTCCGGCACCGGGGCCATCGAGGAGCGGGCGCGCAGCGAGCTCGGCATGATCGGTCCGCACGAAACGTTCTACATGGTGGTCGAGCCGCCGCGCTTTCCGCCGCGTCCGAGCCACTGAATCCATGCGCTACTGGTTGGTGATGCCCGCCGCCGGCATTGGTCGCCGGTTCGGTGCGCAGCGGCCCAAGCAATATGCGCCGCTGTGCGGGCGTACGGTCATCGAGTGGGCACTCGCGCCCTTCCTGGACGATGTGCGCTGCGCCGGCGCCGTGGTGGCCCTGGCCGCGGGCGATCCATACTGGAGCCGTATCGCGCCTGAGGGGGTCATGACGACCGAGGGGGGCGCGGAGCGCAGCCGCTCGGTGCGCAACGGTCTGGCGGCCCTGGCGGCGCGGGCAACCGAGGCCGATTGGGTGCTGGTGCACGATGCCGCCCGGCCCTGCCTTGCGCGCGCGGATCTCGATCGGCTGCTCGGGGAGCTCGAGGACCATCCGGTGGGAGGGCTGCTGGCCACCCCCGCGGCCGACACGCTCAAGCGCGCCGATGCCGCCGGCTGCGCGTGCGAGACGGTCGATCGCCGCGCACTGTGGCGGGCGCTCACGCCACAGATGTTCCGTTACGGCGCGTTGCGCGAGGCGCTGGATCGGGCGCACGAGGCCGGCCGCGGACCGACCGATGAGGCGCAGGCGATCGAATGGCGCGGCGCGCATCCGCAGCTGGTGGCCGGCTCGGCGGCGAATCTGAAGATCACGAGCGCCGCGGATCTGACCATCGCCGCGGCATTGCTGGAGTGCAGGGCATGAGAATCGGCTCGGGGTTCGATGTACACGCCTTTGGTCCCGGCGAGCACGTGATGCTCGGCGGGGTGCGTGTTCCGCACAGTCACGGCGTGCTCGCGCACTCCGACGGCGACGTGGTGCTACATGCGCTGACCGACGCGCTGCTCGGGGCCGCCGGCCTCGGCGACATCGGCCAGCACTTCAAGGACAGTGACCCACGCTGGAAGGGCGCCGACAGCAGCGGATTCGTGCGTGCGGTGATGCAAATGCTGGTCGGGCGCGGCCTGCGCGTCGGCAATGCCGATGTGACGGTGCTCGCGGAGTGGCCCAAGATCGGCCCGGTGCGCGCGCGCATTCACGCCCGTCTGGCCGAGTTGCTCGAGGTGGCGCCCGAGGCGGTCAACGTGAAGGCCACCACGACCGAGAAGCTGGGCTTTCTGGGCCGCGGCGAGGGTATCGCCGCGCAGGCGGTGGTGCTGCTGCTCGATGCAGGTTGAGCCGGCGCTGGCGCCGCCGCGCGCGCTCGGGGAGCCCCTCGGGGAGGGGCGGCTGCGCCTCGAGCCGGAGGACTTTCTCGTCGAAGAGATGCTCGGCTTCGAGCCGGCGGGTGCCGGCGAGCACGTGCTGTTGAAGGTGCGCAAGCGTGCCGCCAACACTCTGTGGGTGGCGCGCGAGCTCGCACGTCTGGCCGGCTGCCGTCCAGTCGACGTCGGCTATGCGGGGCTGAAGGACCGGCATGCCGTGGCGGTGCAATGGTTCACCGTGCCGCGCCGCGGGCGAGCGGTGGCGCAATGGCCGGGCGCCGGGGGAGAGGGTTTCGAGGTGCTCGAGGCCCATGCCCACGCGCGCAAGCTCCCGCGCGGGGCGCTCGCGGGCAATCGCTTCCGCATCCGGGTTCGCGGTCTCGAGCCACCGACCGAAGCTCTCGATGCGCGCCTGCGCGCGATCCGCGCCCGCGGTGTCCCGAACTACTTCGGACCGCAGCGTTTCGGGCGCCACGGATCGAACCTACGGGACCTGCCGGAGGATCCGGGCGCGTTGCGGGGGGGCGAGCGAGGCTTCGTGCTCTCCGCCGCGCGCAGTTTGGTGTTCAACGCGGTGCTCGCCGAGCGTGTGCGCCAGGGATGCTGGGAGGCATTGCAGCCGGGGGATCGCGCCATCCTCGATGGACGCGGGAGTCATTTCGCGGTCGAGGCGCTCGATGAGACGCTGCGCCAGCGTGCCGCGCGCCTCGAGATCCACCCGACCGGTCCGCTGTGGGGGCGTGGCACGCCGGGCGCGGCCGGCGCGGTGCTGGAGCTCGAGACGCGCGTGGCCGGCGGGTATTCCCGGGCGTGCGCGCTGATCGAGGCGGCCGCTATGGACCCGCAGCGGCGCAGCCTGCGCTTGGCGGTGCGCGAGCTTCGCGCACACCTCGAGCCCGGGGCCGTGGTGCTCGAGTTCGACCTGGCCCGCGGCGCGTTTGCCACGGCGGTGCTGCGTGAGGTGTGCGCGTTCGAGGATCAGGAGGAGATCAGTACATAGACGGCGCCGGTGCCGCCGTCCGCCGGGCGCGCCGAGACGAAGGCGAGCACGGGCCCGAGGCGGCGCAGGACGGACGCGACGGTGGCTTTCAACACCGGGCCGCGATGGCCGGAGCGCAGACCCTTGCCGTGCACGATGCGCACACAACGCCAGTTGCGCCGCAGGGCTTCCGCCAGGAATTCCCGCAGCGCCTCTTTGGCCTGGCGCACGGTGAGGCCGTGCAGGTCGATCTCGCCCTGCACGCGGAATTCACCCCGGCGCAGGCGCCGCAGCACCGCGGGCGGCACGCCCGGGCGGCGAAACACCAGCGTGTCGCCGCCCTCGAGGGCCGGATCCAACGGCACGTCGCGCAGGCTTTCCTCGAGCACGGCCAGCCGTTCGGCGCGCGCGAAGCGCGCCGCGGGACGGGGTTTGGGCCGCTCAGGCACCCGAGCGGGGCGATCGAGCCGCTTGACGTCGCGAACCGCCTCGCGAAACAGCCGCCGGTCATCCTCGGGATCCGACACGCACACGCTTCCTCCGCCGAGTTTTAGTCCAGTATAGTCGCGCCCTTCCCGAGGAGCGTTCCTCGCCGAGATCGAACCGCGTCCGTGAAGATCCTGCTCAGCAATGACGACGGCTACCACGCCCCGGGGATCCGTATGCTCCGCCAGAGCCTCGCGGAGCTCGCCGAGGTGACCATCGTCGCTCCCGACCGCAACCGCAGCGGCGCGAGCAACTCGCTCACCCTCGACGTGCCGCTGCGGGTGCTGGAGGTCGAGCCCGGAGTCTACTGCGTGCAGGGTACGCCGACCGACTGCGTGCACCTGGCCATCACGGGGCTGTTCGACACCGAGCACGACATGGTGGTCTCCGGAATCAACGACGGCGCCAATCTCGGCGATGACGTGCTGTATTCCGGCACGGTGGCCGCGGCGATCGAGGGCCGGTTCCTCGGCCTGCCGACGCTGGCGGTGTCGCTGTGCGGCACGGCGGCCGGCGCCCAGCACTTCCAGACCGGCGCGGCGGTGGCCCGGCGTCTGGTCGCCGAGCTGCTCAGCCGCCCCCTGGACGCCTCGCTCATTCTGAACGTCAACGTTCCGGACGTCCCGTACGAGGCGCTGCGCGGTTATCGCGTCACCCGACTGGGCTATCGGCACCGCTCCGAGCCGGTCGTGCGGGCGCGCGATCCGCGCGGCCGGCCGGTGTACTGGGTCGGACCGGCGGGCCCGGAGCAGGATGCGGGGCCGGGCACGGATTTTCATGCCATCGCCCAAGGGTGCGTCTCGATCACGCCCCTGCAGATCGACCTGACGCGCCACGGCGCCCTCGAGCCGCTGCGGCACTGGATGGAGGGAATCGATTGAGCGATCTGCGCTTCTCGGGGATCGGCATGACCTCGGCGCGGACCCGCGATCGCCTGGTGCAGCGCCTGCGCGAGCAAGGCATCGCCAACCTCGCGGTGCTCGATCGCATTCGCAACGTGCCGCGGCACATCTTCGTCGACGAGGCCCTCGGCAGCCGCGCCTACGAGGATACGGCGCTGCCGATCGGCTTCGGCCAGACCATATCCCAGCCTTACATCGTGGCCCGCATGAGCGAAGCGCTGCTGCAGGGCGGTCCGCTCGGCAAGGTGTTGGAAGTGGGCACCGGCTGCGGCTATCAGTCGGCGGTGTTGGCCCCGTTGGTGGAGCAGTTGTTCACGGTCGAGCGCATCGGCGCATTGCTCGAGCGCGCCAAGGAGCGCCTGCGGGAGCTCGACATCCGCAACGTCAAGTTCCGTCATGGCGACGGCACACAGGGTTGGAGCGCTCAGGCGCCGTTCGAGGGCATCCTGGTGGCGGCCGCGCCGCTGGCGGTTCCGCGGGAGCTGCTGGAGCAGCTTGCCCCGGGCGGTCGGCTGGTGGTGCCGGTCGGACCGGAGGGCGAGCAGGAGCTGATGCGCTTCACGCGGCGCGACGAGAGCGTGACGCGTGAGTCGCTCGGCCACGTGGCCTTCGTGCCACTGCTCGGCGGCAAGGGCTAGCGACGATCAATCGGCGGATGCCCCGGGGTTGCCGGCGCAGGGCGCCGGCCGCGGCGTTCCGGCCGGGCCGCTCTCAGCGCGAGTCAACCACGAAGCCGCAGGCCGGCATGGCGAGCCTGACCGGCGCGAGCCGCAGCTTGCGCAGATGGTTCGCGGCCAACGCGGAATTGAACGTGGCGAGCTCGCCCGTCCGCAGGCTATCCCAGCTGATGACCGTGCGGTCGTAGTGACGACAGTCGGCGCTCAGCGTGGTGAGCTGGGCCGGTGTCGGGCGCATGTCCATGCCCACCTGCATGAGGCTGACCAGGCTGTTGTAGGCGTTGTTCACCGTGACGAAGGAGCGCAGGGCGTTGGGCTTCGGTTTCGGCCGCGGATGCAGGAGCCTGGCGAGGAAGCCGCCCGATGATCTCTTCCCGCCAATCTTGCTCAGGCGGGCCTCGAGCGCCTTGGCCTGTGTGGCGAGTGGCTTGCTCAGGTGCGCGTGCATGAGCGCCGTCAACTGAACCTTGACGGCGTGTACCTCCTGATAGCCGCGGTAGCTGCGCTGCATGCCCCGGTAGGCGAGCCTGTTCATGCGGTTCTGGGCGCGCAGCGCGGCCAGCAGTACGCGGCTCTCTCCGACGCGCGGATCGTTCATGACGGTGACGTGGCGGGTGTAGACGTGACCGTCGACGGTGAGCTTGAGCGTGTAAACACCGGGCATCACCTGGGGACCATGCGGGCCCGGGGTGGTGGCGCCGGCCACGGTGTTCATCTGGTTTTCAAGGTCGTGTCGGAAAGCGGGCGGCGGGCCATAGCGCAGATTCCATGCAAAGCGATTCAGACCGACCCGGATGGGCAGGGCGCGCGCCTGGGGCGAGGCCAGCCAGTAGCGCGGATAGAGCTGGCCCTTGATGGGCGGCGGCAGCGTGCTCGTCAGGGTGCGCACCAGGTTGCCGCGGGCATCGAGGATTTGCAGCTTGATCGGTCCGTGGGGCTCGTGGCGGAGGTAATAATCCACGATCACCCCATAGGGCGGGTTGGGGGCATGCGGCACTTCGATGTCGAAGGGCTGATCCCAATTGCTGTTCTGGCGGGCGCGAATGGCCGTTTCGGGTCGGAACAGATAGGCCGGCGAGGCGGCGATGGCCCGGGCATGGGCGGCAATCGAGCGCAGCGGTGTGAAGTCATCGAGCACCCAGAAGCCACGGCCGAAGGTGCTGATGACCAGGTCGTTCATGTGGAATCCGGTGTGAACGACCAGATCGGTGACGGCGGTGCTGGGCAGGTTCTGCCGCAGCGACTGCCAGTGATTGCCATTGTCGAAGCTGACGTAGACGGTCGTCTCCGTCGCGGCGAACAGGAGCCCGGGTTGCTTCGGGTCGGCGCGCAGCACATTCACCCAGCTGCCGCTACGTTGGTTGCGGGGCAATCCCCGGGTGATGTTCACCCACGTTTTGCCGCCATCGGTGGTGCGCCAGATGAGCGGCAGGTTGGTGTCCTCACGGACGGGCGGGGCGGCCTTGTGCGCCGTGCCGCGCACCGCGGAGGCGGCCTTGTGGTGGTGGGGGAGGGAGATGCGGGCGGTGACATAGGCGGTATCGGCCGAATCGCCCGCTTCGATGGTATGCAGGTGGGCGTGCGGCGGCAGGCCGGTGATGTTGCTCACGTTGTTCCAGCGCTCGCCGCCATCCATGGTGTTGTAGATCTGGTTGTTGCTGCTCACGGTCCAGACCACGTCCGGCCTGACCTTGGAGAGTGAAAAGTCGACGATGACGGGTCCGGCGGGTTTGAGGGGGTTGCGGGGGCGGCGCGTTTTTTTCTTCGCGGCGGGCAGGGGCGTGCCGCAGGGCACCTGCGCCGCGCCCTTGGCGGTGGTGAGGGCGGGGCTGAAGGCTTGCCAGGAATTGCCGCCGTTGCGGGTAACCAGCAGACACTGATAGGCGACGTAAAGGGCGCCAGGGTCGAAGGCCGTGTCGAATTTCATCGGCAGACTGCCGATGGACCGATAGTCCTTGGCGCGCGCGCCGAAGTTCGGCGCGATGTTCTCCCACTGGCCGGTGAACATGTTGATCTTCACCAGGCCGCCGCCGCCGCCGCCCGGACCGTAGCCGATCGCGTAGAGGATGTGCGGGTGCAGAGGATCAGGGGCGATGTAGCCGAATTCGGAAGACGGCACCGGGCTCCAGTCGGTGAAGTCGACCTGCCCCCAGTTGCCGCGGCTGCGGATCATGACCGCGCCCGTATCCTGCTGCGCGCCGGCAATCCAATAGGGATATTGGCTCGTGGTGGCGACATGGTAGATCTGCGAGAAGGGCTCGGTGTACCACAGGCTCCAGGTGCGACCGCCGTCGAGGGTGACGCTCGCGCCCTGGTCGGAGGCGACTTCCATGCGCTTGCCGTTCTGGGGGTCGATCCACAGAGAGTGGTAATCCTCCCCGCCGGGGGCGCCCTTGAAGGCATGAAAAGTGATGCCGCCATTGGTGGAGCGGTACATGGCCGTGCTGACCGTGTACAGAACATTCGCATCCTGTGGGTCCACGAACACGCCGCAGCTGTAGTTGCCCTGGCCGTTGCTGATGCGCTTGTCCTTGCCGGCCATGTGCTTCCAGGTGGCGCCGCCGTCGTCGGAACGGAACAGCCCGGAGCCGTGCTCGATGGTGTTGCCGACAATGTAGATGCGCCGGCCATGATCGGCGATCGCCACGCTCACGCGGCCGGGGAAGGGCGGAATCTTGATCGCGCTCCAGGTGCGGCCGTCATTGGTGGATTTGAACAGCAGCGGCGGTTTGGGCTTGGCTTTCGGGCCATGCCGGAATTTGAAGAAGGGGCCGCCCGTGCCGGCGGCGACGGCCAGCAGGATGTGCGGATCGCCCCAGTCGGACACGACATCCCGCGTTCCGAGATAGTGCGCGGGCTTGAGCACCCGGGTCCATGTTTTTCCGCCGTTCGTGCTCCGGTAGACACCGCCCCCGTGGTGTGTGGCGTCGCCAAGAGCCGATACCACTACGATGTTGGCGTTGTGAGGATCGACCACGATGCTGTCGATCATCACGGTTGCCTCGAGGCCGATGTGGCGCCAGGTGCGGCCGGCGTTGGTGGATTTCCACATGCCATCGCCCAGGCTGCCGACGAAGGGGTTGATGATGGTCGGATCACCCGTGCCCGCGTACACGACATCCGGATCGGAGGGGGCCACGGCGATCGCGCCGATACTGTCGACCTGCTTGATGTGGTCGAAGATCGGAAACCAGGTGACCCCGGCGCTCGTGGTTTTCCAGATGCCTCCCTCGGGCGTGCCCACGTAATACACACCGGGCTCGCCGATGACCCCGGTGACCGCGGCCGCGCGGCCGCCGTGAAATGGGCCGACGTTACGCCACTTCAGGCCGGCATAGAGATCGGGATTCACGCGCGCGACGGCGCTCGCGGGCAAGGCCGACGCCAGGCCGGCGGCAATCGCCAGCGCCCAAGACACAATCCTGGAAGATTTCGTCATGGTCCGGCGGGCCTCCACGAGGATTTACGAGTCAGGATGAGGGAAAACGGATACAGCCGGCCCCTCCCGCCGCAATCGCTGGGGGTGCCGAGTCGGCCGGCGACGTTGGTGTAATGGATAGCGTAGGCTATACTCGGCCACTGCGCGATGCAAATGGCGGTACGGGCGCCCGGCGGATGCTCTGGAGTCCTGCGCCCGTCACAATCGTCCGAAATACAGGGCGGCTCAGAGCGATGGTCGGCGTCCCGGCCGGCGTTTGATCCGGGGCGTGAAATTCCTTGCTTTGGCAAAAGTCGCGTGGTTACCATACGCGCAGAGGGCACAGGGAGGAGGGGACGCCCACACAAAAGCAATAGATCACGATCCGCAAAAGCAACAACAGTGTCGCGCGCCACGGCGGCGTCGGCGCGGTGGATCGTTGAGTCAAGACCCCTCCCCCTGTGTCTTCTTCGATGCGCGGCTTGTGCCGGACCTCCGGTCCTGCCGGCTACTCGAAGAACAGCGCCGCGGCGACCGGCCGGCCTTCGTGGACCAGAACGTTGAAGGTGCGGCAGGCGGCTGCGAGCTCCATCACCTCCAGTCCGACGCCGCGTTCGGCGAAGGCCGCGCGGATCGGCGCCGGCGCGAAACGCTGGCGCCACCCGGTGCCCATCAATACGACCTGCGGCTCGAGGACGAAGATCTCGGCCAGATGCTCCAGGGTGAGCGCCTCGAAGCGCGCGCAAACCCACGGCGTGATCAACCGCTCGGCGGTGACCAGACAGCTGGCGCGCACCTCGGTCTGCCCGATCCGCAGCACGTCGGCCGAATAGGCGCGCACCGTGTTGAGCTGCACGCCGCTCTCTAAGGTGATGTCCATCACGCTACCATACCGCTCGTGCGCGAACTCGTCATCGTCATCACCGATTTATATCTCGCCGGAGCGCCGGCGGGCGCCTCGACCGCGATGCCCGCGCTCGAGCACATTGCGCGGTTCGCGCACCAGCGCGTGCCGCAGGCCGACTGGCGCGCCTGGGCGGCGCGCCGGCTCGGCCTGGCGCATTACGCGGACCTGCCGCCCGCGAGTATCGCGGCCGCCGGCCGCCCGGCGCCGGGCGAGACGGTCTGGTTCGCCTCCCCGCTGCATCTGATCGCGGGTGTCGGCCGACTGCATTTGCAGCGCAGCGGCCGGCTGCGCCTGGCGCCCGAGACACTCGCGCGCCTCGCGGCGGATTTCAATAGCACGTTCGCGGGATCGGGCTTCGCGCTCGCGCCGCTCGCCTCGGGAGAGTTTCTCCTCGGCGCGCCGTCCGGATTGAGCGCGAGCACCTGCGATCCGGCGCGCGTGCCGCAGGCCGGGCTGCTGGAGGCGCTGCCGCTCGGGGAGGGCGCCGCGGCGCTGCGGCGGCTCGGCACCGAGATCGAGATGTGGCTGCATGCGCATCCGCTCAACGAGATGCGCGCGCGGCACGGCGAGCCGCGGCTCTCGCAGCTGTGGATCTGGGGCGGCGGCCAGGCGGCGGCCGGCGCGGGCGAGCCTCCGAGCGCAACGCCGCAGCCGCGGGGGGAGGCCGGCGACGCGGCGATGCGCACGGCCGTGTATGGCTCGGATCCCTATCTGGCGGGCCTGGCGTGTCTCGGCGGGCTCGCGTGCGCGCCGCTGCCGCCTTCGCCGCCGCTCGCGCGTGCGGCGCTCGAATCCCCGGCGCTGCTGGCGCTGGAGATCGCCGAGGCGCTGCGGCGCGAGCCGGGTTGGGATCTCGCCGAAGCGCTCGCCGCGCTCGATCGAGGTTGGATTGCCGCGGGGCTCGAGGCGCTTCGGTCCGGATCGATCGAGCGGCTGACGCTCCTCGCCAACGATCGGCTGTGGCGGCTTGCGCGCGCCGACCGCCTGCGCCGCTGGCGGCCCCGTCGTGGCGGGCTCGGAGCGCTCGGATGAACGCTCTGCGGGTGGTGCGCCGCGCCGGCGGCATGAGCGAGGCGCTCGGCGCCGATCTGCACCCGGTGTTGCGCCGGGTGTATCGCGGACGGGGCATCAGCAGCCCGGCCGAGTTGGACATCTCGCTCGATCGGCTGACGCCGGTGGGTACCCTGGAGTCGATCGAGGCGGCCGTCGACCTTCTGCTCGCGCAGCGCGCGGCCGGGCGGATCCTGGTGATCGGCGATTTCGATGCCGACGGCGCCACGAGCACCGCGCTGATGGTGCGCGCGCTGCGAGCCTGGGGCTTCGCGGCGCATTTCCTGGTTCCCAACCGCTTCGCGTTCGGCTATGGCCTCACCCCGGAGATCGTGCGCGTCGCGGCCGGGCAGACTCCGACCCTGATCGTGACCGTCGACAACGGCATTGCGAGCATCGCCGGAGTGGCCGAAGCCCACCGGCTCGGCATCGAGGTGTTGATCACCGATCATCATCTGCCCGGCGAGCAATTGCCCGCCGCCCGCGTGATCGTCAATCCCAACCTGCCGGACAGCCGCTTCGCGTGCCGCTCGCTTGCCGGCGTGGGCGTGGCGTTCTATGTGATGGCGGCACTGAAGCGGCGCCTCGATGAGGCGGGGCTGACGCCGGCGGGCGCCCCGGGCGCGGCCGAGTTCCTCGACCTGGTGGCGCTCGGCACGGTGGCCGATCTGGTGCCGCTCGATCACAACAATCGGGTGCTCGTGGCCCAGGGCCTCAAGCGCATCCGCGCCGGACGCTGCGTCCCCGGGCTGCGGGCGCTGCTGGCCGCGGCCGGGCGGGTCCCCGAGCGCGCGACGAGCGCGGACCTCGGCTTTGCGCTCGCGCCGCGGCTCAACGCCGCCGGTCGGCTCGACGACATGACGATCGGCATCCAGTGTCTGCTCGCCGAGGCGAACGCGGCCGAACCGCTCGCCGCGCAGCTCGATGCGCTCAATCGAGAGCGCCGGGAGATCGAGGCGCGCATGCAGGCCGAGGCGTTGGCGGCGGTGCGCGGGCTGGAGTACGGCGAGGGACGCGCGCGCGATCGCAGCGGGGTGTGTCTTTTCGATGCGGGCTGGCATCAGGGCGTGGTGGGTCTGGTCGCCAGCCGCGTCAAGGATCGCGTGCGCCGGCCGGTCATCGCCTTCGCGCTCGGCGCGGATGGCGCCCTGCGCGGCTCGGCCCGTTCGGTGCCGGGCGTGCATATTCGCGACGTGCTGGCGCACCTCGATGCGCGCCATCCGCAGCTGATCGGCCGCTTCGGCGGGCATGCCATGGCCGCCGGCCTGACGCTGGCGCGCGAGAAGCTCGACGAGTTCGCCCGGCTGTTCGATGCGGAGGTGGCCGCGTGGCCGGACCAGGGCGCGCCGCGCGATGCGATCGAGACCGATGGCGAGCTCGCGCTGGAGGAAATCGCACTCGAGACGGCCGAAGCGCTGCGCGCCGCCGGTCCGTGGGGGCAGTCATTTCCGGAGCCGTGTTTTGATGGAGTGTTCACGGTGCGCACCGCGCGCGTGGTCGGCGAGCGGCACGTGAAGATGTGGGTGCAGGGGCCGCGCAACCGCGCCTTCGATGCGATAGCGTTCAACTTTCTCGATGCCGGTGCGGCGGCCGCGCTGCCGAGCGGCGCATGCCGGCTCGTGTACCGTCTGGACGTCAACGAGTACCAGGGTGAGCGCCGGCTGCAGCTTCTGGTCGATCACGTTCTGCCTGCGCAGGACGCCTAGGCGGCATCGGCCGCGGTTTCGAGCACAGGTCGATCACATCGTGATGCCCGCGCGCCCGCGTGGCGCGTTCTATACTGCTGCGTACTGTCGTTTTGGTCATCCGCGGAATGGGGCGGGATATTCCGTACGGGAATATCGTAATAACCGAAGCGCCTGTCGGACCCGGCGTCGCGTCGGATTCGGCTGGGGCGCGCCGGCGCCACACAGGTCTTCACGGTGGGGATGTGGATCATGGAAGCCATTTTCGAATTCACGCAGCAGTTGTATCGGGCGGCGCAGGACACATCGACGGACGGTTTTCAGGACCGCGTGCTGGAGGCCCTCGCCGAGCACATTCGCTTCGAGGCGGCCCTGTGGCTCACCGGGCGGATCACGGGAAGCCAGCTGCACGTCCATCGCTTGCACGCCTATCGCGTACCGCGCGCTTCGCTCGAGGAGGTCATCGCGCTGATGCGTCAGCACCCGCAGGCCCTGGCGATGGCGGCAACCACGCCGGGGTGCGCGCAGATCCTGGACGCCGCGGAGGTCTACGCGCAACCGGCGAGCCGGGAGGCGCTCGCGCAGGTGCAGCGCTGGGGCATCGCGCGGCAACTGCTGATCGCCAGCGCCGGATCGAGCGCGGCCAGCGGTCAGTGGTTGTCGTTGCACCGCCCGCACGGTGACGCTCCGTTCGACGCGGGGAATCAGGACACGCTGCGGCTGCTGATGCCGCATCTCATAGAGTCCCGCTCAGTGAATCGCGCGCTGTGCCTGCGCCGCGCCTCCAGCGAGACGCTGCTCAGTCCGGGGCCGCGCCGCGCCGTGACGCTGCTCGACGGCACGGTGTTGCACTGCGGCGGTGGGGTGCGCGAGGCGATCGGCGCGATCTGGCCGCACTGGAGCGGATTGCGCCTGCCGGCGGGGCTGCTGGCGCGACTGTTGAGCGAGGCCGAGGTGCCTCTGACGGGCCGCGGCGAGACGATCGCCGCGCGCAAGTTCTCCGATTCCCTCGTGCTCAGCGTCAAGAGCGTATCGCTCAGCGAGCGGCTGACCCGGCGGGAGTGCCAGGTGGTGCGGCTGCTGGCCGCGGGCAGCGACTACCCCGATATCGCGCGCCGCTGCGAGCTGGCCCCGGCGACGGTGCGCAGCATCGTGCACAAATCCTATCGCAAGCTCGGCATCAAGAGCCGGGCGCAGCTCGGGCGGCTCTTGCGCGTCGAGAACGATGCGTGAGGCGAACGGGCGAGGCTGGACCGGCGCTGGCAATCGCGGTCGTCGGCCGGTAAAATTTCACGATCAATCACCGGCGAAACGGCACGCACAATGGAACTCAACCCTCTGAAGCGCCAGCTCAAAGACCTCAAGGAGCGCATGAGTTCCCTACGGGGGTTTCTTTGAGTACGACAACAAGAAGGAACGCTTCGAGGAAGTCGCGCGCGAGCTGGAGGACCCCGGCGTGTGGTCCCAGCCGGAGCGGGCGCAGCAATTGGGGCGCGAGCGCGCCCGCCTGAGCGCGGACCTGCAGCAGATCGAGCGGGTCGACGCGGGTCTCCGCGACGCCGTGGAGCTGCTGGAGCTGGCCGAAGCCGAGGACGACGCGGCGGCCGCGGGCGAGATCGGCCGCGAGGCCGGCGAGCTCGAGACGGCGGTGCGGCGGCTGGAATTGAAGCGCATGTTCCGCGGCGAGATGGACTCGCACAACGCCTTTCTCGACATCCAGGCCGGCGCCGGCGGCACCGAGGCGCAGGATTGGGCGCAGATGCTGCTGCGGATGTACCTCAGATGGGGCGCGGCGCGCGGGTTCCCCTGCGAGGTGATCGATTCGAGCCCGGGCGAGGTCGCCGGCATCAAGAGCGCGACCATCGAAGTGCGCGGCGAGTTCGCCTATGGGTGGCTGCGGACCGAGACCGGCGTGCATCGCCTCGTGCGCAAGTCGCCGTTCGACGCGGGCAACCGGCGCCATACCTCGTTCGCCTCGGTGTTCGTCTCCGCCGAGATCGACGATGACATCCAGGTCGACATCAATCCCGCGGACCTGAAGACCGATGTTTACCGCTCTTCGGGCGCCGGCGGCCAGCACGTCAACAAGACCGAGTCGGCGGTGCGCATCACGCACATTCCCTCGGGGATCGTGGTGGCCTGCCAGAACGAGCGCAGCCAGCACAAGAATCGGGCGACGGCCATGAAGATGCTCAAGGCCAAGCTCTACGAGCTGGAGGTCAACAAGCGCAACGCCGCCGCGAAGGTGCTCGAGGACACCAAGTCGGATGTCAGTTGGGGCAATCAGATCCGCTCCTACGTCCTCGATCAATCGCGCATCAAGGATCTGCGCACCGGCGTGGAGGTGGGCAACACCGTCGCGGTGCTGGATGGGGATCTCGATCAATTCCTGGAGGCCTCGCTCAAGGCGGGGTTGTAGAGCGCTCATGACAGACAGCAACCCGGAGTCGACCCGCCTCGGCGGCCCAACCGACGAGAACAAGCTGATCGCCGAGCGGCGCGCCAAGCTCGGCGCGCTGCGCGCGCGCGGCGCGGCGTATCCAAACGACTTCCGCCGTGATGCGCTGGCGGGGCAGCTGCAGGAGGCCTTCGGCGAGCGCAGCGGTGAATGGCTCGACAGCCACGCGACGCGCGTGACGGTCGGCGGCCGGATGTTGTTGAAGCGGGTGATGGGCAAGGCGAGCTTCGCCAATATCGCCGACCGTACCGGGCAGATCCAGCTGTTCGTGCAGAAGGACGCGCTCGGCGCCGAGCTCTACGAGGCGTTCAAGGGCTGGGATATCGGCGATATCGTCGGGGCCACCGGTGTGCTGTTCCGCACCAAGACCGGGGAGCTCTCGGTGCGCGTGGAGCGGCTGCGCCTGATCGTCAAGTCGCTGCGGCCGCTGCCGGACAAATGGCACGGCCTGGCCGACGTGGAGACGCGCTACCGGCAGCGGTACGTGGATCTGATCGTCAACGAGTCCAGCCGCAACGTGTTCCGGACACGCGCGCGCGTCGTGCGCTATCTGCGCGAGTTTCTCGACGCGCTCGATTTCATCGAGGTGGAGACCCCGATGATGCAGCCGATTCCCGGCGGGGCGAGCGCGCGCCCCTTCGTCACGCACCACAACGCGCTCGATCAGCAGATGTATCTGCGCATCGCCCCGGAGCTGTACCTGAAGCGCCTGGTGGTCGGCGGGTTCGAGCGCGTGTACGAGATCAACCGCAATTTCCGCAACGAGGGACTCTCGACCCAGCACAACCCGGAATTCACCATGCTGGAGCTGTATCTCGCGTTCGCCGATTACCGCGATCTGATGGACTGGATCGAGAAGGCGATCCGCGGCATGGCCGAGACGGTCCACGGCAGCCAACAGCTGACCTATCAGGGGCGCCGCTACGATCTCTCCCGGCCGTTCCGCCGGGTGACGGTCGAGGAGGCGATTCTCGAGCGCAATCCGCAGCTCGAGCGCGGCTCGCTGCGCGAAGTGGGCTATTTGCGCGGCGTCTGCGCGCGGCTCGGCATCGCGGTGCAGCCGCATGACGGAGCGGGGAAGCTGCAGATCGAGATCTTCGAGAAGACCGCCGAGTCCACGCTGCTCGATCCAACCTTCGTGTGTGCCTACCCCGCGGAGGTCTCGCCGCTCTCCCGCGCCAACGATCAGGACCCGTTCATCACCGACCGGTTCGAGCTGTTCATCGCCGGACGCGAGCTCGCCAACGGCTTCTCCGAGCTGAATGACCCGGAGGACCAGGCGGCGCGCTTCCGCGCCCAGGTGGCGCGCAAGGATCGAGGCGACGAGGAGGCCATGTTCTATGACGCCGATTACGTGCGCGCGCTGGAGTACGGCATGCCGCCGACCGCCGGGCTCGGCGTCGGCATCGATCGGCTGGTGATGTTTTTCACGGATTCGCCCTCGATCCGCGACGTGATCCTCTTTCCGCATCTGCGGCCGGAGGGGGCTGTGGCCGCGCGCCTGGATTCTCCGCCGGCCGGTGGCGCGGTCGATACGGCGTCGACGAAGCCGCCGCCGCGGTGATCTGGCGGGGGCGGATGGGCCGTGAGCATGCGCGTCCGCGCGCCCTGGGTTGGGTCGGGCCGCGGCCCGGCTGTCCTCGCTGCGTGAGTCGCTCAGGATCATGGGCGTCTCCGCGCGGATGATCGGCGTCTTCGATTCCGGCGTGGGAGGCCTTACGGTCCTGCGGGCGCTCGCCGCGGAGCTGCCCGCCGAGCAGTTCGTTTATCTCGGCGATACCGCGCGTTTGCCCTACGGTACGAAGAGCGCCGAGACGGTCGTGCGCTATGCTTTGCAGGCAACCGCCGCGCTCGCGGCATTCCCGCTCAAGTGTCTGGTGATCGCCTGCAATACCGCCTCGGCGGTTGCTCTGCCGGCGGTCCGTGCGCGCATCGCGAGCGTACCGGTGATCGGTGTCATCGAGCCGGGCGCCGAGGCGGCCTGCGCGGCATCGAACTGCGGTCACATCGCGGTGATCGCCACCGAGGGAACGGTGCGCGGCGGTGCTTATCAACAGGCCATCCGCCGGCGCAGGCCCGAGGCGCAAGTCACCGCCGTGCCGGCGCCGCTGTTCGTCGCGCTGGCCGAGGAGGGCGTGTGCGAGGGCCCGATCGCCGAGGCCGTGGCGCATCATTATCTCGATCCTCTGTTCGCCGCGGCGGGGCGCATCGATACGCTGGTGTTGGGGTGCACGCATTTCCCGATGCTCGGGCGCGCGATCCGCGGCGCCGTCGGGCCGGGAATCGACATCGTCGACTCGGCGCAGACCACGGCCGGCCACGTGCGCCGCGCGCTGGAGCGCTCCGGCATCGCCGCGTCCGCGGGCGCCGGCGCGGTGCGGCTGCTCGCCACGGATGCTCCGCAGCGCTTCGCGCGGATCGGCGCGCGCTTTCTCGCCCGGCCCATCGCACCGGATGAAGTGGAATTGATCGATCTCTAGAGGCGGCTACGCCGGCAGGACGTACGGCAGATCGAGCGGCTCGGCCTGCACGCTCGCGGGACTCGTCTCGACGTCGGCGCCGGGCGGCTCGCCCGGCAGCGCCGTCACCGCCAGGAATTCACAGCGGCCGTCGGGCCGGCGCGCGGCGTCCACGACCGTGAACGCGCGACCGTCGGGCAGGCGGCCGAGCGCGCCGGGCGCGAGCGCCAGCGCGCCGTCCGTACAGAAGCGCTGCGCGCGCCGCTTGACCCGGCCGCGATAATGCGCGCGCGCGATCACTTCCTGTCCGGTGTAACAGCCCTTGTCGAAGGCGATGGCGCCGAGCACGTCGAGATTCAACATCTGCGCCACGAACTGCTCGGACGTCGCGGCGTAAACCTGCGGCATCCCGGCGCGCACGTCGAGCAGCCGCCAGGATTCGCGTGGGGCGGCCGGCGGTGCGGCCGCCGTGCGCGGGATGACCTCCAGCCAGCGCCCGCTCGGACCGCCGGCAGTGAGCACGAGGCGCTCGCCGAGACGGCGCTGCGCGTAGGGGTGCGCGCCCGGAAGCTGCTCGCGGGACAGCACCACGAGCTCGGCTTGCTCGAGCGCGTCTGCGTCGGCAAGACCGCTGACACGCCATTCCTGCGAGACGTCGGTGACGGTCACCTTGGCGCGCAGCACGTACTTCGAGAGCCGCTGCGCAACGGCGCCGGCGAGCTCGCGGGGCAGCAGTGCCAGCAATTCCCCGTCCGCGAGCCAAGCCAACCGCAGCAGCGCGATGGTGCGGCCCTGGGGATTGTGATATCCGGCGAGCAGCGCCTGCTCGGGACCAAGCCGCGTCACGTCGTTCGACAGCTGTCCTTGCAGAAAACGCACCGCGTCGGCGCCCGCGATGCGCACGGCGCCGAAATCTTCCAGGGCGAACCGCCCGAGCTCGCAATGCGTGGCCATGGCGCATTCTATCCTGCTGTGATCCTTGGCGGTTATGGCGGCCGCGGCCGGTTTCTGGCAGACTTGCCGCGCATGCAAAGTGATTCGAAGAACGCTCCGGCGCCAGCTCCGGTCGAAGCCGGCGCGCGCGCCACGACCGCGGCGGCTGAAGCGCAGCGACCAGCGCGGGACACGCCACGAGAGATCGGCGGGCCTCAGGGGCCCGAGCCCACACGCTACGGCGATTGGGAGCGCAAGGGCCGCTGTATCGATTTCTGATCCTCGAACAACCATGGCTGAACGACCCCTCTCGCCGCACCTTTCCGTGTACCGGATGCACCGCTACACGCTGCTCACGTCGATACTCAACCGCGTCACGGGATTGGCGCTCGCCGCGGGCCTGATTCTGCTGATCTACTGGCTGATGGCGGCCGCCTCGGGGCCCGGCGCCTATGCGCAGGCCGAGTCCGTCTTCGCGTTGTGGATTTTCAAGGCCATCTTCCTGGTGCTGCTGGCGGTGTTCTCCTATCACCTGTGCGCCGGCGTGCGCCATCTGGTGTGGGACACCGGTAGCGGCCTGGAGCGCGCGCAGTCGCGCGCCAGCGCCTACCTCGTGCTCGGGGCGAGCGCGGTGCTGTTCGTGGGGCTTGCCTGCTGGCTGCTCATCCGGGTGCTCGCATGAGCCTGCGCACGCCGCTCGCGAGCGTGCTTGGCCGGGGCGCCGCCAAGGAGGGCGTGCATCATTGGTGGGTGCAGCGCATGACGGCCGTCGCCCTGGTGCCGCTCGGTATCTGGTTCGTCGTCTCGTTGTTGTCGCTGCCCTCGCTCGGCTACTCCGCCGTGACCGCATGGATGAGCCAAGGATGGACGGCGGTGCTGCTGATCCTGTTCGTGCTCACGGCCGCGCGGCACTCGCAGCTCGGCGTGCGGGTGGTGGTGGAAGACTATGTGCACAGCGCCGGCCCGAAGACCGCGGTGCTGGCCGTGGTGACCTACCTGCACGTGATCGCCGCGGCGGCCGGCGTGTTCGCGGTGCTCAGAGTCGCGTTGGGAGGCGCGCCGTGAGCGATTACGAAATCATAGATCATACGTACGACGTCTTGGTGGTCGGCGCCGGCGGCGCGGGATTGCGCGCCACCCTCGGTCTCGCCGAGGCCGGGCTGTCCACGGCCTGCATCAGCAAGCTGTTTCCGACCCGCAGCCACACCGTGGCCGCCCAGGGAGGCATCAGCGCCGCCCTCGGCAACATGGGCGAGGACGACTGGCGCTGGCACATGTACGACACGGTCAAGGGCTCGGACTGGCTCGGTGACCAGGACGCGATCGAGCTGATGTGCAAGGAGGCGCCGCACGCCGTGATCGAGCTCGAGCACTACGGCGTGCCATTCTCGCGCACCGAGCAGGGGCGCATTTACCAGCGCCCCTTCGGCGGGATGACCACGCAATTCGGCAAAGGCGTCGCGCAGCGCACCTGCGCGGCGGCGGACCGCACCGGACACGCGCTGCTGCACACCTTGTATCAACAGTCGATCCGCCGTTCGGCCACGTTCTTCGTCGAGTTCTTCGCGATCGACTTGATCATGCAGGATGGCGCGTGCCGCGGCGTCATCGCGCTGGACATGACCGAGGGCAAGCTGCACCGCTTCCGCTCCCACATGACCATCCTCGCCACCGGCGGCTACGGCCGGGCGTACTTCTCGTGCACCTCGGCGCATTCGTGCACCGGCGACGGCAACGCGATGGTGCTGCGCGCCGGGCTGCCGCTGCAGGACATGGAGTTCGTGCAGTTCCATCCCACCGGCATCTACGGGGCCGGCTGTCTGATCACCGAGGGGGTGCGCGGCGAGGGCGGGTATCTCACCAACTCCGGCGGTGAGCGCTTCATGGAGCGCTATGCGCCGAATGCCAAGGATCTCGCCTCGCGCGACGTCGTCAGCCGCGCCATGACCATCGAGATCCGCGAGGGCCGCGGCGTCGGCTCCGAGCACGATCACATCCACCTGCACCTGGAGCACCTGGGGTCGGCGGTGATCCAGGAGCGTCTGCCGGGCATCGCCGAGACCTCGCGCATCTTCGCCGGCGTCGATGTGACGCGCCAGCCGATTCCGGTACAGCCCACCGTGCATTACAACATGGGGGGCATACCCTGCAACTATCACGGCGAAGCCATCGCGCCGCGCAACGGAAATCCCGACAGCGTGGTGCCGGGATTGATGGCCGTGGGGGAGACGGCGTGCGTTTCGGTTCATGGCGCCAACCGCCTCGGCTCCAACTCGTTGCTCGATCTGGTGGTGTTCGGCCGTCAGGCCGCGCGCCGCTGCGCCGAGTTGATCGCTCCCGGCACGCGCCACGCGCCGCTGGCGAAGGATGCCGCCGATCCCGCGCTGGAGCGGCTGGAGCGGCTGCGCAACGCGCACGGCTCGCGCCCGACCGCCGAGATCCGCCTGGAGATGCAAAAGACCATGCAGCGCGATGCCGCGGTGTTCCGCACCCAGGAGTCGCTCGAGGAGGGGGCGCGCAAGCTCGCGCGGACCTACGAGTCGTTCGCGGACGTGCGTGTGACCGACCGCTCGCTGGTGTGGAATACCGATCTGATCGAGACGATGGAGCTCGAGAACCTGCTCATGCAGGCCACCGCCACCGTCCACTCGGCCCTCAACCGCACCGAGAGCCGCGGCGCGCACGCGCGCGAGGATTACCCCGACCGCGACGATCGGAACTGGATGAAGCACTCGCTGGCGTGGGTGCAGGGCGCGGGCAACGTGCGTTTCGACTACCGGCCCGTGCACCTCGAGACGCTCACGGCGGAGGTCGAGACCATCCCGCCGAAGGCGCGGGTCTATTGAGCAAGGCGATCCATGGCTGAATTCCGACTCCCCGCCAACTCACGAATCGTCGGCGGAGTGACCCACAAGGCCCCGCAGGGCGCGCGCGACGTGCGTACCGTGCACATCTATCGCTTCGATCCGGACTCCGGCGAGAACCCGCGCGTCGACACCTTCGAGCTCGATGCGGCCGAATGCGGCCAGATGGTCCTCGATGTGCTGATCCGCATCAAAGACAGCCGCGACGCCTCACTGACGTTTCGTCGCTCGTGCCGCGAGGGCATCTGCGGCTCGTGCGCCATGAACATCAACGGCGTCAACCGACTGGCCTGCATCACCTCGTTGCGCGACCTCGGTCCGCAGATCCGCATCTATCCGCTGCCGCACATGCCGGTGGTGAAGGATCTGGTGCCCGACCTGACCACGTTCTACGCGCAATATGCCTCAGTCAAGCCCTGGTTGATGGCCCAGACGCCCGCGCCGCCGGACGGGGAACGTCTGCAGTCGAAGGCCGAGCAGGAGCAGATCGACCGGCCCGCCGCCTGTATCTTGTGCGCGTGCTGCTCGACGGCCTGTCCGAGCTACTGGTGGAACAGCGACCGTTATCTGGGACCCGCGGCGCTCCTGGCGGCGTACCGCTGGATCATTGACAGCCGTGACGAAGCGACGGGCGAGCGGTTGGATGCGCTCGAGGATCCGTTCAGACTCTACCGGTGTCACACCATCATGAATTGCACGGACGTCTGTCCGAAAGACCTCAACCCCGCCAAGGCGATTGCCGAGATCAAGAAGATGCTCGTTCAGCGGCAGAGCTAGCGCTTTGGCTGCGCCGCTCGATGTCGAGGGACGACGATTGCTGTGGCGCTGCCGGCGCGGCATGAAAGAGCTGGATGTGCTGCTCGAACCGTTCGCCGGGAGGCTGCTGCCTTCGGCCGGACCGGTGGAGCGGAGCGCGCTGGCGCGGCTGCTGGAGTTGCCTGACCCTGAATTGGCGCGGTACCTTGTCGCAGGGGAACGACCCGAGGACCCCGAGCTGGCGGCGTTGGCGGCTCGCATCCGGGGCGGAAGTTCTTGCCGGCAGGCGGTTGGCCGAATATGAGGATGTCTGGACTCTGTTCAAAATACGAGGGCTTCTGAACTTTTGCAAAGGTTCAGGGTCTATTCAGGTCGCGGCGCGTGCGACCTTCCTTACTCAGGAGCGGGGCGCACGAATGGGCGCCGATGTCAGTGACTTGAGCCTGGTTCGCCGGGTGCAGAGAGGCGATAAAGGCGCTTTTGATGTGCTGGTGCTGAAGTACCAGCACAAATTGGTCAAGCTGGTGACGCGCTATGTCCGGAACCCCGCTGAAGCCGAGGATATCGCCCAGGAAGCCTTCATCAAGGCGTATCGGGCGTTGCCGCAGTTCCGCGGCGACAGCGCTTTTTATACCTGGCTGTACCGCATCGCGATCAACACCGCCAAGAACGCGGTAGTGTCGCGTGACCGCAGCCCAGTCGATTACAACTTCGACCGTGACAGCATCGACGAGTCCTACGATATGCAAGGCCGATTGAAGGACGCAGAAACACCCGAGGGACTGGTGCTTACCGATGAGATCCGCCGCACCGTCAACGCGGCGATCGAGCAGTTGCCCGAGGACTTGCGCACCGCAATCGTGCTGCGCGAGCTCGAGGGGCTCTCCTACGAGCAGATCGCGGGCGCCATGGGCTGCCCGGTAGGCACGGTCCGCTCACGCATTTTCAGGGCGCGAGAGGCGATTGACCGTCGCCTGCGCGAGGTGTTCGAGGGAGGACTTGGCCGTACGGAGGAACTCGGATGAACGAGGAACTCGACAGTCAGCTCTCCGCGATGTTCGACGACGAATTGCCGGCCGCCGAATGCGAGCTGCTGGCCCGCCGTCTTTCCCGTGACGA
>JAJZMI010000025.1 GCA_021798335.1 Pseudomonadota bacterium
TGATCGAGGTGGGCGAGACCGATCGGGTCTTCACCAACCCGCGCCACCGCCTCACCGAGGACTACATCACGGGTCGATTCGGCTGAGGGGCCGGCGTGTTGGAGTTGCCCGCGGGCCGGGCGCAGCTCGGCGCAGGCATGCAATCGAACGCGCCGCCGTCGCGTGAGGAAGACCTTTTATGGCTGCGATAATTCATTATGCTGGCCCATCAGGAGAAGCTTGCCGTGCGTCCCGCGTCGTGACTGAGAGCGTCGAGCCGAGAAATGGAAATCCCTGTGGCGATCGGCCGATCGGCACGGCGCTCCCGGTGTCCCCCGAGACTGCAGCGGAGCCCGGCGGGAGCGGATCGAGTTGACGGATGGACGTAGTTGCCGGGCGTCCCGCCGGCGGCGGGGGCGCGACCGCAGGGTGGCGCATAATTCGACCCCGGAGTCTGAGCGCGGTGCGGCCGCAGGTCCCGCCAGGGCGGTGTCCGCGCTCGCTTGCGCGCTGTGTGTGCTTCTGACCTCGTGCGCATCGTTCCGGCCGGAACCGATCAATCTGCGCGTCAGTGCCCGGCGCTTCGCCGCCCGGAGCCTGCGCAACCGAAGGCTCGGGGCCTATCTGACGGCGATGGGTGTGCGGCCCCGGGATCGATGGGGGTTTCGCCGCCTCACCTATGTTGCCGTATTCGAGCGGCCGCAGCTGACCATCGCCAACGCCCGGTACCGGGCCGCCCTCGGAAGACTGCGGATCGCCGAGCAGATCGACAATCCCAAGATCGGCATCAGCAGCGCGTATGACGCATCGGTGCCGCTGCCGACGCCGTGGTCGGTGGGGTCCATCTTCAGCGTTCTCATTCAGAACTTCTTCAGCAAGGACGCCTTGATCGGCGCGGCGCGCCAGAATGTCCTGGCCGCCCGCGAGGCGATCGAGAGCGTTGCCTGGGTCGAGCGCAAGGCCGTGTACGATGCGCTCCTGACGCTGTGGGCGCAGCGGCGAACCGCGACGTTGTACCGGCGGCAAGCCTCACTGGACCGCTCGATCGTGCGGGCGGTGGGGGAGCGCTATCGCGCCGGTACGGCCTCGGCCACCGCCTTGACCAGCGCCAATCTCAATGCCGAGCGGGCCGCGTTCCGCTGGCATCAGGCGCAGCTCGGGGCAAGCCTGGCCACGGCCCATCTGGCCGGCGTCATCGGGCTGCCGCCCGAGGCGTTGACCGGTGTCAGGCTGAGCTTTGCGATATTCCGGCGGCTGCGCGCGCCGCAGGCGCTCGATGCGGACGAGCGGCGGGCGCTGCGCGAGCGGCCCGCCGTGAGAAAAGCGCTCGCGCAATACAATGCGGCGCAGTACCGGCTGAAGGCGGCGGTCGATGGCCTGATCAACGGCGTAAAGGTCGTCCCCGGCTACGCCCTCAACCAGCAGACCGACAATTATTCGCTCGCGCTGAAGACGCATGCGCCGCTGTTCAATCAGCACCAGGGTCAGATCGCCGTGGCGCGCGCCGAGCGGCGTCTGGCCGCGGCGCAACTGAGGTCCGTCCAGGAAAGCGTCTTCGGCCAGATCGAGCGCGCGGTCGTCTATTGGCGCGAAAGCGGGACGGCCATGCAAGCCTCTCGGCGGGCCTTGCGGTCCGCCGAGCGCGAGCTTGCAGCCTCGCGAGAGGCGTACCGGGCCGGCGTCATCGGGGACGTTCGGCTCCTCGGCGTGCGGCTGCTGGCGCTGAGCGCGCGCATACGGCTGCTCAGCGCCGAGCGGGAGCATTACGCGGCGAGCGGGGATCTCATGACGGCCTTGCACAGAAAGCTATGGAAAATCCGCAATGAGACTTGATAGAACGCTCATGGGCGCGGTGGTCTTGGCGGTCGGGCTCATTGCCGGCCGCGCGCACGCGGGAACGGTGACGCTGCGCGCTCGGGATCTTCTGCAGCGCGATGTCCTCGTCCGCGACATCACGGCGCATCGGGAGCGCCCCGTTCGGTATGTCTACGGCCGCGCCATCGGGCTCGGTCCGCTCCTCGGGGCGGTCGGCGCGATCCGCAGCGCCCGGGCGCTCGCCCGGCTCGATGCCGTGATGCTCAAGGAGACGAGGGCTTTGTATCGGGCGCCGTATCGCATATCAGCGCAGAAACTGGCGCAGGCGAGGGCGAGCGCGAGCGAGGCGCAAGCCAAACTCGCGAGCGCCGTTGGTGTGCTGCGCGCGCGCTACGGCGCGCGGTTTGCGGGCACGTTGCTGAGCGAGCCGCGCCTGGTCGGGCGCATCGGCGCCGGCGGGGCGTCCGTTGTCGAGGCGATGGTGCCCTATCCGGTGTTGGAGCACCCGCCCGCGAGTGCGACGGCGCGCATCGAGGGCGGCGCGAATATCCGGGGCCGCACGGTGCGGTTGCAGTTTCTCGGGGTCGGGGGGCGGGTGCCATCCGGCATGATCGGCCAGGCACTCTATTATCTCGGCCCGGCGTTGCAGGCGGGCACGATGCTGCGCATCGGCCTGCGGCTCGGCACGCGCCCGAGCCGCATATTGAGACTGCCCGTCTCGGCGCTGATTTTCGCCGGCCGCAAGGCCATCGCCTTCCGCAGGATCGAGCCGCACAGGTTCCGCAGCTTTGCGGTGTCGCAAGCGCGGCCCTTCTACAGCGACGGGCACATTGCCGGCTACCAGAGCGTGTGGCGCGGGAGCGCGCGCGTGCCGATCGTGGTCGAGGGGGCGGGCCTGTTGTGGTCGCTGCTCGACGGCGCCACCGGGAAGCGGTGAGTGAGCGCGTTGAGGGCGCTGGTTCGCTTCTGCCTGCGCTATCGCCACGCGCTCGTGCTGGTCGTCGCCGGATTGTGCGTTCTGGCGTTCTTCGCTGTCAGGAACAGCTCGGTCCGGGTGTTCCCGTCGTTCGAGCCGCCGGTCGTCAAGGTCATCACGCGCGTTGCGGGTCTCTCGCCGCGCGGCATCGAGCTGTCCGTCACCGACATGCTGGAGCAGGGGCTCAGCGGCCTGACCGGCCTGCGGACCGTGCGGTCGCGCTCGGAGCCGGGGGTGTCGATCATCACCCTGATCTTCCGCAGCCATACCCGGCTCGCGCTCGATCGCAAAGCGGTGGCCGCGCGTCTGTCCGAAGTGAGCGCGACGCTGCCCCCGGGCGCCGTTGCGCACATCGAGAGGCTCACTTCCATGGTGGGCGTTGCTGCGCAAGTCGCTGTGCTCGGCAAGGGCGTCACGCCGTTGACGGTCGGTCGGCTCGTCGAGACACGGATCGTGCCGGAGCTGGAAGCCACCGCGGGGGTTGCGAAGGTCGAGGTGTATGGCGCGGCGACGCCGGTCATCGCCATCGAGCCGCACGTGTCGGCGATGCTGGCGAGCGGAATCGGTTGGGGAAAGCTCGCCGCGGCGGCCCATCAAGCGAGCGCCGTTCTCGGCCTGGGGGCCGTGATCTCACCCAATCAGCGGATCCTGGTCGAAGGTCATGGGCAGACCCTCACGAGTGCGGCGCTCGCCCACAGCGTGGTCGGCCAGCGCGACGGCCGGCCGCTCACGATGGGCATGGTGGCGCGAGTGCTCACCACCGCCGCGCCGCGGGTCGGCGCCGCGCTGATCGGCAATAGACCGGGCGTGATTCTGGTGGTCTGGGCGCAGCACGGTGCGGCGACATCGGCGGTCGGCGCGCGCGTGCAGCGCACGGTACGGCAGCTGCGCCGGCAGCTGCGCGGGCGGCACATTCGCATTCAGTCCCGTGCCTTCGATCCGGCGGCGTTCAGTCGCGTGGCGGTGGCGAACGTGCTGCGCCTGGTGCTGCTCGGGGCGGTCGGGATTCTGGTGATTCTCGTGTTGGCGCTGCGCGACTTGCGGATGATCACCCTGGCCTACATGCCGATCATCGTCTCCGTTCTGGGGACGCTCGCGGTGCTGCATATGGCTGGCATCCCGCTCAATACGCTCGGTCTGTCGGGTCTTGCGATCGCGCTGGCGGAGATCGTCCATGATTCGGTGGCCGACGGTATCACCATACAGCGCAGACTCCTGCAGGGGTCCGGCGCGGACGGCACGGCGCGCAGACTGCAGGTCATCCTGGATGCGGCCGTGGCGATTCGCTCCAAGGCCGTGATCTGCGCGCTCGTGACCTCGATTCTGTTCCTGCCGATCGTTCTGCTGCCGGGATTTCCCGGCGAGCTGTTCGGGCCTGTGGCGATCACCTACATCATCGCGATCGTGACCTCCGTTGTGGTCAGTCTGGTATTCAGCCCCGCTCTGGCCGGTATTCTCCTCGCCGACCTTGGTCCGGGCCGGGCGCCGCCCGCGCCTGCGCGCGCGGTCGGGCGGCTCTATCAGTGGCTGATCCGGCCCTCGAGGATCGTGATGTTCGTGGAGGGGGGGATCGCGGCGGTGTTGTTCGCCGTCATCGCCGGAAGTATCCCGTTCCTGCGCGTGGTGTTGCTGCCGACCTTCAGTCAGCGGGCGCTGGTAGTGCACTTGCGAACGGCGCCTGGAACGTCCCTCGGTGAGACGGACCGGCTCGTCGGCGCCTATGTCGCGAGGCTGCGGGGCCTGCCCGGAGTGCAGCGGGTCCTCGCGCGAGTCGGTCGCAGCAGGCCGAGCGACCGCTCGACAGACGTCAATCGCGCGACGGTCGATATCACGACGGACAGCAACGCGCCGCATGCGACCCAGTCGATGGAAGCGGCGATCATGCGCGCGCTCGCATGTCCGCCGGCCCTCGAGTGCGCGGTGAGCACGTTCATGGATGACAGGATGCGCCGGACGCTGCCGGGCTACACCGCGCCGCTGGTGATTTCCCTGACGGGCGCCTCGGGCGGGGCGATCAGGACCGAGGCGGTGCGGCTCGATCGGCTGCTGCAGCGGATGCCCTC
>JAJZMI010000107.1 GCA_021798335.1 Pseudomonadota bacterium
CCGCGATGCGCCATGCCGATCACGACCTCCTCCACCGCCGCGCTGCCGCATTGCTGGATCAGATCATCGAGCATCGGGATCAGCGTCTCGCCGCCCTCGAGCGAGAATCGCTTCTGACCGACGTACTTGGTATGCAGATAGCGCTCGTGCCCCTCGGCGGCCGTCAGCTGCCAGAGAATGTTGTGCTTCTCCTCGGCCGTGAAGCGATGCTGCAGGCGGCCGGCCTGAAACCGATCCTGCAGCCACAGCCGCTCGGTCGATTCAGAAATGTGCGCAAACTCCGCGCCCACGGTGCCACCGTAGATGATCTTCAGCTCGCGCAGGATCTCGCGCAGCGGCATGCGCTTGCGAACCGCCTCGGTGCGACTGCCGGTGTAGAACTCCGCATCGAGATCCGCCGGCGAGAGCTTGAAGTACTCGAGCTCGAGCACGTGCGGCCGGGGCCGCTCCACCAGAGCCAGCGGGTCGATGTTCGCCACCAGATGCCCGCGGTTCATCCACACCTGGATCAGGCGGGAGACGGCCGCCTGACGCGCATCGGCGCTGCGCGCGAGGCCGGGGGGCGCGAGCGAGTGCCCTTGCCGCGCGCGCGCGACCAGGCGCTCCTCGATCCTCGCCCGGGGCTGCTCGCCGCCGGGGGCGCCCGGCAGGGCATCGAAGTATTGACGCCAGCGGACATCACAGCTCGCCGGGTCGCGCAGATACTGCTCGTAGAGCGTATCGAGGAAATCGGCGTTACCGCCGAAAAGAGGTGTAGGTTCAAGCATGCTGGGAGGGGCAACCGCGAGAGGCTAGTGTAACGGAAAGGATATACCCGAGGAACCCGATTCGTGCGCGAGACGGTGAAGCTGAACGCTGATTCAGGAATCTGCGCCGCATGCGCCCGCCCGTCTCTAAAGCATGCCGAGCAGCGCGAGCTCGTAGAGAATTAGTACGATGTATGCCAGCAGCACCCCATAAAGGATGAGCTTCACGGGCAACCAGCCGAAGACCCGCAGCCGCGACAGCAACGTCAGGCAGACGATTCCGCCGCCGGTGAGCGCCACCTTCACCAGGACGAAGGTCGCGGCCGAGCCGCGCACAAGGGATATCAGGAACGGATTGGCTTCGCGGGCGCCGCGGTTGATCAGCATCAGGGTCAGGGCCGCATCGGCGCACGAGAGCGCCATGATCAGCACGGCCACGGCGAGCCACCAGGGATGATGCCAGTCTACCGCCCCGAGGCGGTTCTCGCCCTCGCGCCGCGGGCCATGCCGGCGCGGCCGCACGCTGCCGAGCCAGAGGGCCCGCACGACGTTGCTGCGGCGATCGGGCTCGCCGCGGCGCTCGAGGCCCGGTTGCGAGCCGCCGGCACGGCGTGAAAGCGGTTTGGACACGTTGCGACATTCTTGACCAGGGCTCGTGCGATTGTAGGGTCGGCTCCCGCGCTCACCGACCGCGACGGCCCGAAGTGTGATCGCCATCGCACCCTGCACCCCGTGCGCCAGCCCCCGCGCCGGATACACCCCCGGCCGATGCCCGCCGAAGACACGGAGTCGGGATTTCCCGAGCCCATGGAGTATAGTGCAGCCAGCTGTCCAGCCGCGCGAACCCCTCATGCGTCAGAGCGCCGACAACCTCGTTCGAGAGAGACCCACCAAATCCCTCGGCACCGCCGTCGTGCTCGCCTTGTTCCTCGGCCCCTTCGGACTGCTCTACGCCAGCCTCCTCGGCGGCGCGGTCATGCTGGCGGTGTCCGTCATCATCCTGGTGCCGCTGCTGATGGGCTTGCACATCAATGCGGTGCTTTTCTTTCCCGACTGGGTGATCTGCATCGCATGGGCCACATTCTCGGCATGGCCAGACACCGGCGAGACGGGTACGCGCGCCGATCTGCCCGCGCGCCCCGGCGCAGGCGCCGATGGCGCCCCGGACAGGAGTTGAACCTGTGACCTCACCCTTAGGAGGGGTGCGCTCTATCCAACTGAGCTACCGGGGCACCGCAGTGCGGCAGTTTACCGATGCACGCAACCTGACGCTCGGCTGAATTTCTCCGCGCGACAACCGTCCCTGCGAGCTGGCTCAGCCGGCGCCCATGGTTCCAGCGGCAGCGAATCGAGCCGCCGCCCGTGCCCGTCCCGAGCACCCGCAAGCGCCCGCCGGTGACGCCCGCGGCGCTAGCCGCCGGCCGATGCGATCAGCGCCTCAGCCAGCCGGCGCGGCCTGCTGCACCATTGCGATGATGTCTCAGGAGAACTCCGCGGTCACCAACAGGCCATGCTCGGTCTCGTCCCTGACCTCGATTCGATTGCGCCCCTTGGATTTGGCTTGATAGAGCGTCTCATCGGCCAGCTGCAGCGCGCCATAGGCATTGCGCCCGGCGCTCGGCTGGAGCACCGCGACGCCGACGCTGATCGTGAGAACCTCGCCGCAGCGCGAGGTGTCGTGCTCGATCGCGAGGGACTCAACGGCGCAGCGCATCGCCTCGGCCATGGCAGCCGCGCCGGCGCGATCGGTATCGAAGAGGATCACGCCGAATTCCTCCCCGCCGTAGCGCGCCACCAGATCGAGCGGCCGGCGCGCGCAGCGCTCAATGGCCTGCGCCGCACGACGCAACGCGGCATCGCCGGCCTGGTGTCCGTAGCGGTCGTTGTAGGCCTTGAAGTCGTCGATGTCGATCAGCCCGATCGCCAGCGACCGCGCGGCGCTCGCCGCCTGCGACCACAACCGCCCCAGAGTCTCGTCGAACACGAGCCGGTTCTTCGTCCAGGTCAACGCGTCCTGCTGCGCAAGCTCGCCGAGCAGCCGCCGCTCGAGAAACTCGCGCCGCGCGCGCCGCTCGTTCACGCGCGCCGCCAGCACGCTGATCAGCAGCGTGGCAAACAGCAAACCGCTGCCGCCGAGCAGCATCGCCGGGGGCAGGTGCAGCGCGATCGCCGTGGCGAGCGCGAGCAGGAATGCGAGCGCCGCGCTCAGCAGGCCTGCGCGAAACGGCAGGCCGAGAAAAAACAGCGGCCCCACCAGCAACAGCGGCAGCAGCATCATCATCAGAGGCTGGCCACCGCACGCCAGCATCACCACCTCCGCGGCGAGCAGCGCGCTGCGCAGCGGGACCAGCCAGTGTGCGATCGGCAGATACAGCCGCAGGTACGCGCGGCTGAAGGCAAGCCATGCGAGCGCAACACTGCCGAGCGCTACGGCCCCGAGCGCCGCGGCGCGCAGCGGGTCCGCAAGCAGCGCGCCCGCGGCCGCCAGCTCCGCGGTCCGCAGCAGCAACAGCAGCAGCGCCAGCGTGCAGGCGAAGCGCACGATCAGACGCTGCGCGCCCAAGCTATCGCGGATAAATTCGCGCTCCAGAGCGGCAGGCAAACGCGCCGGCGACGGACTCTTCTGCAGCTGCGCCGCATACTTCGAATCGGGCAACGCACCCAGGTTCAACTGCACGGTCATGGCCGAATCATCATGATTTTATGCAAGAGTAAGCTGCCCACGCGCAGGCGGCTGTGACCTGCCGCATGATCCGAACAGAGAAGCGAGTGTGCCGGGAGAGCGCGCCATGACCACCACAGCTTAACGGCCGGCCGCATGGATTTGCGCAAGAGGCGACCCAAGCTGCTCTGGATAGCCCCCGCGCCTGCAGCCTGCGCGCATGCGCCCGATGCCGCAGCGAGCGGCTCGCCCGCGGGCGCCAAGCGGGCGGGAATTGGCGACAAACCGAGCGAAATCAGCGACCGATTGTACCGGCAAAGCGGTACCTTGCGTGCCATCCTGAGATACGCCTCCAGTGGAGATCTGCAATGCGCCCCATCTTGGCCCTGGCGACCGCCGCACTCCTGTCCGGCAGCGTGATCGCCCCGGCGGCCTCGGCAGTCATGCCGAAGCATCCCGGGCCGTTTCATGACTTGAAGTTCCGCGATCTGGGTCCGGCCGTGGCCGGCGGCAGGGTAACCGCCGTGCTCGGCGTGGCGGGTAACCCGGCGCTCTACTACGTCGGCGCCGCCGGGGGCGGCGTGTGGAAAACCCAGGACGGCGGCATGACCTGGAAGGCGATCTTCACTCATGAGCCCACCCAGTCCATCGGCGCTCTGGCGCTTGCGGGCGGCAATCCGAACTGGCTGTGGGCCGGTACCGGGGAGCCCAATCCGCGCAACGACGTGCTCAACGGCGATGGGGTGTATTTCAGCCCCGACGGCGGGGCGACCTGGGTCGACAAGGGGTTGCATCACGCCGGTCAAATCGCCGCCATCGCGGTCGACCCCAGCAACACCAATATCGTATTCGCCTGCGCCGAGGGCGATCTGTGGAAGCGCGGCCCCGAGCGCGGTGTGTTCATGAGCACCGACGACGGCGCCCATTGGCGCCGGGTACTGTACCTGAACGATCGTACCGGCTGCAGCACCCTCGCCTTCGAGCCCGGCAATCCCAAGGTGCTGATCGCCGGCATGTGGCCGCTGCAGCGGCGCGCATGGCTGCTGACCAGCGGGGGCAAGAGCGGCGGCCTGTATCGCTCGACCGACGGCGGCCTGCACTGGCGCAAGTTGACCCGGGGCCTTCCCAAGGGCGACATGGGCCGCAGCGCCGTCGCCTTTGCACCGAGCCAACCGCGCACCGTGTACGCGGTATTGCAGGCCAAGGGCGGCGTGCTGTGGGTCTCGCACGATCTCGGCAGCCGCTGGCGCCTGGTCAGCGACAACCACAACGGCGACGTGCGGCCGTTTTATTTCACGCAACTTGCCGTAATGCCCAACAACCCGCGGCGCCTGTTCCTGCTGTCCATGAAATTGATGGAGAGCAAGGACGGCGGCAAGCACCTGTTCTACG
>JAJZMI010000054.1 GCA_021798335.1 Pseudomonadota bacterium
CGGCGCTCAGTGGGTGGCGCCCGGGACCAGCATCGCCGGCAGGCCGACGAGCTTGAGCTGGTGGCGGAAGCGATCGAGCTCCCATCGCTCGATCACCGGGCCGATGCGCACGCGGTACAGGGTTTTTTCGCCGTCGCGCATCGGATCGATATGGGCCAGCGTTCCCAGGCTGTCCAGATAGGCGACCACCTTGCGGGCATGCGCTTCGCTGTTGTAGGCGCCGACCTGCAGCACGTAGCCGGCGAACCGGCGGCGGCCTCCGGGGCCGACGCTGCGGGCCCCGGGAGCGCTCGGTGGCGGCACGGTTACCCGCAGGTTGGGCAGCATCTGGTAGAAGTCATATTGAGGCGTGGATGCCACCGCGCTGTGCGCCGCGACGCTCGGTCCCTGGCTGGTGCCTCGAGCGAGCGTGTCTTGCGGGGCCGGCACCGGTGAGGCGTCCCGCGCCGAGCGGCCGGACTGCCGGCCGCCTGATCCGCGTATGGACGACGAAGGAGAGGCAGGGGAGCGGACGCCGCTACCCGAGGATGCTCCGGGCACTGCGCCGGCCGGCACCGGCCCGGGGGGCTTCGCGGCGCCCTGCCCGCGGCCTGCGGGCGCGGTCGGTGTCGCGGCGATGCCGGTTCCGGCGCACACTCGCGCGGCTTGGCCCGCGTGACGCACGATGAGCGCAGCGCCCAGGCCGGCGAGCAGCGCCCCGGCCAGCGTCCCCCACAGGAACTGACTCAGGCCGCCCGCGCCGCGTGGGCGGGGTGCTGCGCCCTTGTAGTCGCGAGTGGTCAGCTGGGACATGCGCTCACATGCTCTCGGGAGCGCTCACACCGAGCAGGGTGAGCCCATTGCGCAACACCTGCTGCACGCCGATCACCAGCGCGAGGCGGGCGTTGCGCACCCTCGAGTCCGTGACGATGAACGTCTCGGCGTTGTAATAGGTGTGCAGCGCGTTGGCCAGATCGCGCAGATAGTGCACCAACATGTGGGGGGCGCGATTCATCGCCGCCTGCTCGAGCACCTCCGGAAAACGCGTCACGCACGCGAGCGCCGCCTGCTCGTGCGCGCCCGTCAGCAGCGCCGTGTGCGCCAGGCCCTCGGCGCGCTCGAAAGCCAGTCCTCGGGCGGCGAGCTGCTTCAGCACGCTGGCCACGCGGGCATGCGCGTACTGGATGTAATACACGGGATTCTCGTTGGTCCGCGACTTGGCCAGCTCCAGATCGAAATCGAGCGGCTGGTCGTGGCTGCGCATCAGGTAGAACAGCCGGCAGGCATCGTTGCCGACCTCCGCGCGCAGCTGGCGCAGGGTCACGAACTGGGCTTCGCGCTTGCCCATGGGAATCTTCTGATCGCCGCGGAAGAGGCTGACGAATTGGATGAGGATGACCTCGAGGCTCTCGCCCGGCTCGCCCATCGCGGTGAGTCCCGCGCGCACACGCGCCACGTAGCCGTGATGGTCGGCGCCGAGCACGTCGATCAGGCGCGCAAACCCGCGCTCGCGCTTCTCGAGGTGATACGCGATGTCGGACGCGAAATAGGTCTTCTGGCCGTTTTCGCGCACGACAACGCGGTCCTTTTCGTCGCCGAATGTGGTGGCCCGGAACCACACCGCGCCCTCCGCGCGGTAGAGCCGGCCGTCCCGCTCCAGGCGCGCCAGCGCGCGCTCGATTGCGCCGCTGCGCTCCAACGCGTGCTCCGAGTACCAGCGATCGAAGCGCACGCCGAACTGCTCCAGATCCTCGCGTATGTCGGCAAGCATCGCCTCGAGCGCGAGGTGCAGCACGCGCCGGAACGCCTCGCGGCCGATCAGATCCCAGGCCCGCCCGATCAGCGCGTCGATGTAGACCTCCTTGTCGCCCGCCGGCGCGTCGGCGGGCAGCCCCGCGAGCACGCTGGCCGCCGGACGTCGCAGACCCTCGCCCTCGGCCGCGCGGATGACCGCGGCGAGGTCCTGAACGTAATCGCCGCGGTAGCCGTTCTCCGGGAACGGCACCGCCTCGCCGCACGATTGGAGATAACGCATCCAGGCGCTGACGGCGAGGATGTCTACCTGCCGTCCCGCGTCGTTGATGTAGTACTCGCGCGTGACGTCGAAGCCGACGGCCGCGAGGATGTTGGCCAGCGTGGCACCGTAGGCGGCCTGGCGCCCGTGGCCGACGTGCAACGGACCTGTCGGGTTGGCCGACACGAATTCCACGAGCACGCGCTCGGCGCGGCCGAGCGAGGTGTGCCCGTAGCGCTCGGCACGCGCGTGGATCTCGGCGAGTTCGTGCGCGTATGCCGCGGGGGCAAGGAAGAAATTGATGAACCCGGCGCCGGCGATTTCGGTGCGCAGCACCAGTGGGTTCGGCGGCAGTGCCGCGGCGATGCGCTGCGCCAGCGCGCGCGGGTTGCTGTGCGCCGCCTTCGCCAGGCGCAGCGCGATGTTGGTTGCGAAGTCACCGTGGCGCGGATCGCGGCTGCGCTCCACCGTTGGCGCGCGCGCCTCGGCGGTTGCCGCCAACGTGCTGTCGAGGGCCGCGAGTGCGGCCGCGAGTAGTTGCTCGAGTTGCTGCTTCAAGGAAATCGGAATCCGGAAGATGGCAGGGAGAGGCAGCAAATTTTACCCGAAACGCCTGCTCCGCAAGCGGTTTGCCGCCTGCAGCGCTTGCGGACGGTCAAAAGAGCTCGATCGGATCGACATCGAGCGCCCAGCGCACTTGGCGCGCGCTCGGCAACGACTGTACCCGCGGCAGCCACGTCTCGAGAAAGCGATGCAGCCCGCCACGCTCACGGCTCTCGATCAGCAGCTGGGCGTGATGGCGCCCGGCGCGTTTGGCCATCGCGGCCGGCACAGGGCCGAGCAGATGCACCCCGCGCGCGTTCTCGGCCAGCGCGCGGGCTTCGGTGAGAAAGGCAAGCGCAGCGGCCGCGGTGTGGGCTGAGTCGCGCACCGCCGCGAGGCGGCTGAACGGGGGCCAGGCCGCTGCGCGGCGCTCCGCCAGCGCGGTCCGCGCAAAACCCTCGTAACCCTCGGTGAGCAGGCCGGTGAGCAGAGGATGCTCGGGGAATTCGGTCTGAACCAGCACCTCGCCCGGGCGCTCGCCGCGTCCGGAACGTCCCGCGACCTGTACGATCATTTGCGCCAGACGTTCCGGGGCGCGAAAGTCCGCGCTGAATAATCCCTGATCCGCGTTCAGCACGACCACCAGCGTCACGTTCGGAAAGTCGTGGCCTTTGGTGACCATCTGGGTGCCGATCACGATCCGGCCCTCGCCCGAGGCGATGCGGTGCATGGCTCGCTCCAGCGCTCCGGGACCTCGGATGACGTCGCGGTCGAGCCGTACCACCGGTACGCCCGGAAAGATGCGCGTGAGCGTCTCTTCGACGCGCTCGGTGCCCTGACCCACCGGTTTGACGGCAAATCCGCACTGCGGGCAGCGCTGCGGCAGCGGCGCATCCGCGCCGCAGTGATGACAGCGCAGCGCTCGCTCGGCCAGATGCACCGTCAGACGAGCATCGCATTCGGCGCACGGGGCAATCCAGCCGCACGCGGTGCACAGCAGCGTCGGCGCATAGCCGCGGCGATTGAGGAACACCAGCACCTGGGCCCCGGCGGCGAGGTGCTCCGCCATCGCCTGTACGGCGGGCGTGGAAACGCCACCCGACTGGGCGTGCGCGCGCAAGTCGATCAGTGAGAGGCGCGGCGGCGCAGCCCGCGTTGCGCGCCGCGTCAGCCGCAGCCGGCTGTAGCGGCCGCTCTCGAGATTGTGCAGCGTCTCGATGGCGGGCGTGGCCGAGCCGAGCACGACCGGAACGTTCGCGCCCCGTGCACGCATCACGGCCAAGTCGCGGGCCGAGTAGCGAAAACCGCCGTCATGCTGCTTGTACGAGGCATCGTGCTCCTCGTCGACGATGATGAGCCCGAGGTTGCTCACCGGTGCGAACACGGCCGAACGGGTGCCGAGCACCACGCGTGCGCGACCCGAGAACGCCTCTCGCCACGCCACCAGCCGCTCCCGCTCGGTCAGTCCAGAGTGCAGCACCGCCATCGGCGCTGCGAGGCGCTCGCGGAACCGCCCTACGAGCTGCGGCGTCAGGCCGATCTCGGGTACCAGCACGAGGGCAGTGCGGCCCGCGGCCAAAGTGCGTTGCGCCGCCCGCAAGTACACCTCGGTCTTGCCGCTGCCGGTGACGCCCTGCAGGACGAAGGCGCCGAATCGGCCAAGCCCCGACTCGATGGCGCCGGCGGCGGCCTGCTGCTCATCATTCAGCGGGGGACCGGGTTGGGGCGCCGACGGGATATCCGGCACGTCCCGCGCGCTCACGAGCGCCGACTCGATCCAGCCCCGCACACTCAACGGTCGGGCTGCGGCGCGCCAGGACTCGCCCAGCCGCCCGCGCAGTTCGTGCGCGGCGCGGGGCGCGGTCCGCAACTCCTGCAGCAGCTGGCGCTGCTTCGGCGCCCGCGCCGGCTCGCCCCGCGCGCAGGCTTGCTCGCCGGCGGATGTGATGCGCCAGCATTCCTCGCTCGCCTGAGCGCTGGCCCCGGTGCGCAGCGCCGTGGGCAGCGCGCTCGCCACGACCTCTCCGATGGGGTGATGGTAGTAACCTGCCGCCCATTGCAGCAGCTGCAGCAGGCCGGAATCGACGATCGGCCGATCGTCGAGCACATCGAGGACGCTCTTGAGCTTCTCCTCGGGCACATCCGAGCGCTCAGCGCAGTCCATGACGATCCCGATCATCCGGTGCGGTCCGAACGGAACGCGCACCCGCATCCCCGCGCCGGCGGCTCGGTGTCCCTGAAGGTCCG
>JAJZMI010000183.1 GCA_021798335.1 Pseudomonadota bacterium
AGCCGGTGCCGAAGTCATCGAGGGCGAAGCGGCAGTTCAAGGGCGCCAGACGCCGGATCATCTCTTCGGCCCGCGCCAAGCTGCTCACGGCGGCCTGCTCGGTGATCTCGAAGGTGACGCAGCCGGCCGGCAGATGCGCGGCCCGCAACATCTCACCGAGTTCGCGCGTGAATTCCTCATCGCCGATCGACTGTCCCGAAAGATTGATCGAGATGCCGAGGCGGCGCGCCGCGAGCATCTCCCGGTGCGCCCCGAGCAGCTGCAGCGCCTTGCGCACCACCCACTGATCGATCATGGGCAGCAGCTGGTAGCGGTGCGCCACCTGCACCAGCATGCCCGGCAGCACGACACCCTGGGACGGATCGTTCAGGCGCAGCAGCACCTCGTAGCCACCCGGCAGCGCCGCATTGCGCAGCGGCACGATCGGCTGGGCGTACAGCAGCAACTGATCGGACTTCAACGCCGTGCGCAACTGTCCCACGGTGACCGCATCGACGTGTCCGCGCAGCATGGTTCCATCGTCACAACTGTCGATCTTCAACCGGTCGCGGCCGCCGTGCTTGGCCGTCTTGCAGGCGAATTCCGCCGCCGCGAGCGCCCGCGACAGCCCCTGCGGCATCGCCAGCAGCGGCGCGACGCCACAGCTGGCGGACACTCCGATCGGATCATCGAGCGGTCCGATGGTCAGGCCGCGAATCGAGGCCTGCAGACGCTCGGCAAGCGCCGCGGCGCCGCTCGTGTCGGCATCCGGCAGCACGACCGCGAAGCGGTCCGCCGCGATGCGCGCCGCCAGCGCGCCCTCCGGCAAGCGCGGCGGGGCGAGCACATTGGCCACTTTCACCAGCATCTCGTTGCCGATTTCGAAGCCGTAGAGATCGTTGACGACATGCGTCTGGTCGACGTCGAAATAGAGCACGCTCTGATCGAGGTCCGCCCGCTCGCTCTTGACACACGCTTGGCGCTGCGCCAGGGCATCGCGCGTCAACAGCCCCGTCAGGGCATCGAACTGCGCCTCGATCGTCGCCAGTGCCAGGCGGCCGAGGTGCGCCCCGAGAGCGCTATCCCGGCGGCCGTAGTCCCCCGAACCCGCAGTCCTGAAGAATGCCAACACGCCGATCAACGGACCGCTTGCGGCGCACAGGGGAACGACCAGAATCTTGCAGCGCGGCGCCGCATCGCCGGACTTTCCGGCATTGTTGAGCACCAGCGGCGCGCGCTTCTGCAACGCCCAGACGCTCAGCCTGTCCCGCGCCCGCACCCACAACGCGGCCAGCGCCCCGGCATCGGGAGACTCGCCCCGATGCACCAGGCACAGGTGCCGCTCCGGTACATAGAGCGCCCCGAGCGCACTGCACAGGCGTGCGCTCGCCCGCGCCAGCAGCAGGTGCACGCCCGAGTGTCCGACGGGAGGGTGCTGCGTGTCTGCGGCGAGCGCGGCCAGCCATTGCAGGTCGTCCGATTGCTCGGCGGGCGCGCCGAGCTCCGGCTGCGATCCCGGACAGCCTCGATCGCCCGGCGCGGGCGGCTCCGGCGGACCCTGGGCGCCACTCGGCCCGGCACCCAAGTCCGGCTCGACCTGCGGATCTGAAGATGTGCTGTGCATCCGCCCGCCATCCTAGCGAAGCGGTGTCCACGGAATTGTCGATCCGGTCGCGTCCGCGCCAAGGCAGCGCGCCGGCACGGCCGGCCGCGCGTGACGCGGATCACAGAATCCCGCGCCGCTCATGCGGCGCTCGCGGCCGACTCGCGCTCAAACACCTCGATCGGCACCGGCCGGCCGAACAGATAGCCCTGATACTGATCGCAGCCGTGCGGGATCAGCGTGTCCCATTGCCACTGCGTCTCGACACCCTCGGCGATGACTTCCAACTCCAGACTGCGGGCCATCTGCACGATGGTGTGCACCAGAGTCTCCCCGCCCGGGTGCGACATGCCGGTGACGAAACTGCGGTCGATCTTCAGTACCGTCACGGGCAATCGCCGCAGGTAGGACAGCGAGGAGTAGCCGATGCCGAAGTCATCGATCGCGAAGGAGATCCCCAGCCGCCGCAGCGCCTGGAGCTTCGGGATCACCTCGTTGAAATCATGAATCGGCAGCGCCTCGGTGATCTCGAGCTCGAGCAGGCACGGATCGATGGACGCACGGCCGACGATGTCCGACACCAGGGTGACGAAATCCGCGGCGGCGAGCTGTTTGGGACTGATGTTCACCGCGAGTTTCAGAGCGCGCCGGCCGCCGGTGCGCGACCACTGCTGCAACTGCCGGCAGGCCTCCTCGAGCACCCAGCGGCCGATCTGATGAATCAGGCCGATTTCCTCGGCCACCGGAACCAGCTCGAGCGGCGAGACGATGCCGCGCTGCGGATCGTGCCAGCGCAGCAATGCCTCCGCCCCGAGGGTCTTGCCGTGCGCATCGACCCGGCGCTGGAAATACAGCTGCAGTTGCTCGGTACTGAATTCGTGCCGCAGGCGCGACTCGAGCCGCGAGCGGCGTTCGAGCGCGAGCTGCATCCCCGGGCAGAAGACCCGCACAGCGTTGCGGCCACCGTCCTTGGCCGCGTGCAACGCCACGTCGGCCTGCTTGAGCAGCTCGTTGAAACCGGCGCCGGCGGCGCCGCCCCAGGGCGCGACGCCGATGCTGGCCGAGCAGGAAACAATCTGGCCGCCGATCAGGTGCGGCTGCAGGATCACCGCGAGCAGATGCTCGGCCTCCCGCCGGGCGGCCTCCTCGGCGAGAGCGCCGCGCGCCCCCAGATCCTCCAGTACCACCAGGAACTCGTCGCCGCCGACGCGCCCGACCCGGTTGTCTCCGGGCACCGCGCCCCGCAGCCGCTCGGCGGTCTGCTGCAGCAGCAGGTCGCCCGCCTGATGCCCGAGAATGTCATTGACGGCCTGGAACTTGTCCAGACCGATCAACAGCGCCGCGCCATGGCCGCCGGCGTGCTCGGCCCAGTGCACGGCGGAGCGCAGCCGATCGAGCATCAGGCGCCGGTTCGGCAATCCGGTGAGGGCATCGAAGTTCAGCAGCCGCGAGATACGCTCCTCGGTGTCCTTGCGGTCCGACAGATCCGTCAGGCTCGCGATGTAATGCGTCCAACGCTCGCCGTCGCTGACGCCGGTCAGGCAGATCCACAGCGGAAACTCCTCCCCGCTTCGGCGCCGGCCCCACAACTCGCCCTGCCAGCGCCCGCCCTCGCCCACCTGGGCGAGCAACTGCGCGAGCGCCGGCGAGGGGCGGTCGGATGCCAGCAGCAAAGTCAGTTCCTGACCGATCAGCTCCTGCTGCGCGTACCCGCACGCGGCGCACGCCGCCCGGTTGGCGCGCAATATCCTGCCCTGCGGGTCCGTCACCAGCATCGCCCCGCTCGCCTCGAAGGCGAGCGCCGCGATGCGCAGTTTCACCGCCGCCCGCTCCTTCTCGGCCACCAGATCGAAGCGGTCGAGGGCGAATTCAATGTCCGCCACCATCCGCTCGAGCAGGTCGCGGACGGCCTGAGTGAACGCCTGGGGCCGAGTGTCGTAAAGCGACAACACGGCGGACACCACACCGCCGCGGCGCAGCGGCAGCGCCGCAGAAGAGCCCCACGGAACGCGCTCGCCGCCTTTGCGCCACGGCGCCATGCGCGGATCCGCGCGAAAATCCTGGACGAACACCGGATGGCCTTCCCGCCACGCCTCGCCCCCCGGACCTTGGCCTTCGGCCCGAGCGGCGCTGGTATGCACGGTCAGGCCATCGAGGTAGCGCTCGAATTCCGGCGAGGCGCTGCAGCGGGCGAGCGGCTTGATCTGCCCGGAGTCCGGGTCGGCCCGCCCGACCCAGGCGAGGCGCAGCTCCCCATAATGCACGGCGACGTGACAGAGCCGGTCGAACAGAACCGCCTCGGACTCGCAGCGCGCAATGAGCTGATTCGTCTGCGCGAGCGTCGAGTACATGCGGTTCAAAAACAGGATCTGCTCGACCGGGGCAGCCGGCTCGCTCCCCCGCTGCCGCTCGAGCGCCGGATGCGCGCGCCTCACGACCGCCGCCGCGGCCATTGCCCCCAGCAGCACGACGCCGGCTCCGATCGTCGCGACGATCATGGCCCGGGCAATCCGGTTGCGGGCGCAAGCCGCCGGGACGCTGCGCCGCAGGCAGCGCTCAGGCCGCAGAGGCTCGCTCTGTTCAAGGCACGCACGCTCGACACCGTAGTCACGCAATGGCCGGACTTGACCCAGTTCATATACGAACCGTCCGCTCCGGACGACGACGGCGGTCACACTCGCCAAAGCCGCGGGTCCGCAGGGCGTTTCCCCCCGGACTTGCCGGCGCTGCGCCTTTGTTTACATAACCCACGGCGTCGCGCGCGCGATGCCATCGCCCTCTACAATGACTCGATGCGGCCCCTGACCCTGTTCGGACTGTTCGCGGTAGCGGCCATGCTCGTGTTCTACGCGCTCGAGGCGCGCCGCCCGATTTACGTGCTGGGGTTCGCCGCCGGCTGCGCTCTGGCATCGGTCTACGGCTTTCTACAAGGCGCATGGCCGTTCGGCGTGGTGGAGGCGATCTGGGTCGTCGTGGCGCTACGGCGCTGGCGCACCCGGATCCACGAGCAGGGGCGTGCCGCGCGGATCGATCGAGGGTAGTCTGTAGCCGCCCCAAGCATCGCGAGGCCGAGAATGTACAAGAAAATCCTCGTCCCGATCGACAGCGGCTCGGCCTCCGAGCGCGGCCTGCGCGAGGCGATCAGCGTGGCGCGCGACCAAGGCGCCGAGATCCTGCTGCTGCACGTGGT
>JAJZMI010000145.1 GCA_021798335.1 Pseudomonadota bacterium
CGCTCGTTCGAGTTGCAGGGCCGGCGCATCACGGTCAATGGCCTGGTCTGTTACGACGAGGAGGGACGCCTCGCCGGGTCGAATACGGACCTCGCCACGTGCGTGCGCAACGTGATCGAAATGCTCGGTCTGCCGTTGCACGAGGCGGTGCACATGGCGAGCCTGTATCCAGCGGAATTCCTGGGCCTCGCTCATGAGCTGGGCCGTATCGAGCCCGGCTACCGCGCGAATCTTGTGCTCGCCGACGAGCGGATCAACGTCCTGAAGACCTGGATCGACGGTCAGCCGTCCGACCCATAAGGGGGAAACGGGCACCGGCAGGGGCAATCCGCCGGGCGATTCGCTATCCTAGGGACGGTGCGCCGAATGCGTGCGCTGCGGTCGATCCGCTCAGGCTTCTTTGAAGGATACGTATCCATGTCCAAGGCACGGTGCGGCGCGGTCCTGGCCGTGCTGCTGTCCCTGGCGCTAGCCGGTTGCGGCACGAGCCAGGATGCCAGCATCCGGTTGCTCAACGCGAGCGCCGGCTATTCCGCGCTCGATGTGTATTTCGAGCTGGGCGGCACGTTTGGCAAACCGCAGATCAGCGATGTCGCCTCCGGTACGGTCAGCAGCTACGCGCAGATCACACCGAATGCCTATACCGTCTACTTCACCAGCCACGGCGTGGCGCCGGCGAATGCGCTCTCGAGCGCCAGCCAGTCATTTTCCACCAACCAGACGATGACTTACGTCGCCTACGGCGACAGCGGCGAGTTCGCAGACATGGCCATCAGCGAGGACCAACCCGGCCCGAACGGCGGCTATACCAACGTAGAGGTGCTCAACGCCGACCCGGACGCCGGCAGCCTCGATGTATACCTGACGAGCCCCGGGCTGCCTCTGAACGATGCCTCGCCGAACTTCAGCGCGGTCAAAGGCGGTCACTCGACTGGTTTCACCGAGATCAAGGCCGGGACCTACGAGCTGCGCATCACGGGCGCGGGCAAGAATACCGACCTGCGCTTCGATCTCCCGAGCATCACGCTCGGCAACTTGAAGACGCTCTCGCTGATCATCACCGAGACCCCTGGCGGCTACCTGGTCAATGTCATGGCCTTGCCCGAGAAAGGCGCGCTCACGACCTACACCAATCCCGATGCGCGCGTGCGGGCGGTGATCGGCTTGAACGGCAGTGTGTCGGCGTCGGTGGGCTCCACCGCGCTGGTGAGCGCCGCGCCCCAAGGCGTGATCGGTCCCTATGAACTCGTGCCGGCCGGCAGCGATCCGGTGACGCTGACGGTGAATGGCGTCTCGGTCTCCGTGCCCAGCCAGACGATGAGCCCCGGCCAGGATTACACGTTACTCGTCTACGGCACCGCCGCCGCGGTGAAGGAAAGTCTGCTCGCCGACAGCAACATCCCGCCGCTCAGCGGCTACTCCAGCGTTCGGCTGGTCAATGCCATGTCCGGGACCACCGATCCGATCTCCCTGTCCGTCGACTTCCTGCCGGTGGCGACCAATATTCCACTGGGAAGCGACGTACCCAGCGGCAGTGCCAGCGGCACCTCGCCCTACGATACCCAGGTTACGTCCACATCGACCGGAACCGTGATCGTGACCGATGACGTCACCGGGCAGACGCTTTACTCGAAGCCCAATGCCACCGATACGAATTACGCGACGCTCGCCTCGGGTGACGTGTACACCATGTTCATGTTCGGCAGCACCTCGGCGCCCAGCGGAGAGCTGTTCCAGGACGACCCGGTACCATGACGGAGGCGGCGGCGCCACCATCCGCGGGGGCCCGCACCGCGGGCGGCCGTACCCCGCCCGGGACGGCCCGCGCCTGCGGTGACTCGCAAGCCGGGATCAGGAACCCTGGCGACGCGGCACGCTCAAAACGATACACTGCCAGCCCGCCGGTCGCTCACGCTGAGCCGCCCGCCGACTTCCACGCCATCCCGAGTGAAGGGGGATATTGATGAGATTCGATTGCGCTCGCGCAAAACCGGGCGCTTTGGCCACCGTGCGCACCGCACTATTGGTACTGGCCGGAGCGCTCGCGATCGGGCTGGCCGGCTGCAGTGCCAGGACGCCCGTCTACAACGGTACTCCGGTGCTCACCTTGACGGCCGACGCGGCTGGGGCCTTCGGCGCCTATGTCATCGGCATCGATACCATCGAGCTGACCCAGAAGGGCGGCTATGTCTACCCTGCGCAGTCGAACGACGAGCAGGTCGATCTGACGCGCCGCGTCAATCTCACCGAGCTGTTCGGTGCCCCGGGTGTTCCGATCGGCACCTATACCAGCATGACGATCTACTTCGACTACTCGAGTCCGACGATCTACCTGCGGGGCGCGACGAAGCCGGCGACCGTCAAATTCCCTTCCTCATCAAAGATCATCCCGGTGACGGTAAAGTTCGCCCCGAATCACCCCCTGGTCATCGGCCTGAACAAGTCGACGCCCTTTGCCGTCGACATTGATCTGGCGGCCTCGACCGCGATCGATGCTGCGACCAATACCGTCACGGTCAGCCCTTACGCCGTCGCTACTGTCGAGCCGGTCGACACGAACCCATTACGGGCCCGTGGCCAGCTGGTCTTGTCACAACCCGGCAAGAGCAACGTGGTCGAGAACATCCGTCCGTTCGATGATACCTACTACACCGACCCGGGCGTGGGCGCCTTGACCGTCGACACCAGCTCCAGCACGTATTTCAATATCAGCGGGCACGTTTACGTGGGTTCGGCGGGCCTCACGGCGCTCGCCAACGCCCAATCCGGCACGGTGATGACGGCGTACGGCACTCTGGGCAGCCTCGCGACGATCATCCCGGAATTCAACGCAACGCAGGTCTATGCGGGCACCAGCGTAAGCACCCAGGGCACCGCGGTGATTCGCGGCACCGTCGCGGCACGCAGCGGCGACACGCTCACATTGGCGCGGGCGGAATCCGTGTGCCCGGAGAACTACTGCCTGGCCAACGCGACCCTCACCTACTACCCCACGGCCACCGTCACGGTCGGCCCCTCGACGGTCGTCACCGAAGACGGCGCGGCGGCCAGTGGGCTTGGCGTCCAATCCATATCGGTCGGCCAGCGGGTCAGCGTCTCCGGGACGGGAACGAAAGGCACCAGCGTCATGCCGAACTCCCTGGATGCGACCACCGGAGAGGTTCGAATGCAGCCCACGACGATCTGGGGCACCCTGGTCTCCGGAGCCAGCGGCAGCGCCACGCTCGATCTGCAGCAGATCGACCTCGACTCGCCCACCACGTTTGACTTCACGGGCACAGGCGTGACGGGCAGCGAGGACGCCAATCCGGCGAGCTACTCGGTCAATACCGGAACGACGGATGAGAGCGGCACCACCGCGGGGACGTTGCTGTCGGCCGTGGGCTTCATGACGCCCTTCGGCTCGGCGCCGCCGGATTTCTCGGCCTCGAGCGTAACGCCCGCAAGTGCCGGACCGACCGACCTGATCGTGCAGTGGAATGGGGGCACGACGGCGCCGTTCACGTCCTCGGGCAGCTCGGGTCTGGTCGTCAACCTCGGGAACTCGAGCATCCAGTCGGCCGTCATGCAGACCGGACCGCAAATCGTGCAGCTTTCCAGCCTCTCCGCCAGCCCGACCATCGCGTTCGGATGTTCCAGCGGCAACTGCGGCAACGCGGAATTCGGAATCGGTAACGGCGCGAAGGGAATTTCCGTATACGATTCGTCCTCGAGCTTCCTCTCGGGCCTCACGAGCACACTCAACGGCTCGACGGGCATCACCGAGCTGGTGGCCATCGGAACGTACGACTCGGCGAGCAACACGTTCTATACGCAGCGCATCGACCTGGTCACCGGATGAGGCGCGCGCCCTCCGGCGGCGTTCGCGCCGGCCGGAGGGTGCCGCGATCATGCGGCTCTTGCCTGAAGCGCGCGACCGCACGCGCAAAGCCCGCGCAGTGCGCCCAGTCAGGCGGCCGCACACGAGCAAGCGCTCGAGCAGTTCAACACCGAAGAGGCGCTATGTCCGAGACCATCTTCAGCAAGATCATCCGCGGCGAAATTCCGTGCCACAAGGTATACGAGGACGAACGGGTTCTAGCCTTCCTTGACATCAACCCGCTCAGCGCCGGACACACGCTGGTGGTTCCCAAGGAAGCCGCCCGCACCCTGGATGCGCTTTCGGACGAATCGGCGGCGGCGATTGGCCGCGCCCTTCCGCGCCTGTGCCGCGCAGTGATCCAGGCAACCGGAGTCGAAGAATACAACATCCTGGAGAACAACGGAGCCGGCGCGCACCAAGCGATCGAGCACGTGCATTTCCACATCATTCCCAAGCCCAACCGCTCCGAGGGCCTCGGAATCGGATGGCCAATGCACCCTCTCGACCCAGCCGATGCCGCAAGCGTGGCAGAACGGATACAGGCAGCCCTCAAGTAATCCGCTCTGCGATCAGATCGGAGCATGTTCGCAGCAGATCGACACGCGCATGGAGCAGAGTTAAGGACTCGCAAATCACTTGCCGGAATGCCATTCGCTCCGTACAATGCGCCCCCTCCTGGTGCGGGGTGGAGCAGTCTGGCAGCTCGTCGGGCTCATAACCCGAAGGTCGCAGGTTCAAATCCTGCCCCCGCTACCACTTTCAATACAACCTGCCACACTTGCGGCAGCATCCAATAGAGCGCTAAAGGACCACCGTCCTTCGCGGTAGCGACGAGCAGGCGCTTCCCGGTACCGCGCAATACGCCTCAGGCTTTTCGAGTACCGCGTGCTCGCGGCAGCGAC
>JAJZMI010000082.1 GCA_021798335.1 Pseudomonadota bacterium
GGCCACTGCAGATCCGTGATCAACTGCCCGAGCCAGATACGCAGCGGATCCCGATGGCGCGCATGCGCGCGCTCGTGCGCCAGCGCGGCGCGGATCACCGGCTCATCGAGCTGCCGGGCGAGAAACGGGGAGAACGCCACCTGCGGCTGCAGGAGCCCGAAGGTCGACACGCCGCACTCGGGCAGCTCCCGCAGCAGCGACCACACGGCCCGGATGATCGCTCGTCCGAACAACATTCCGAAGGGCAGCCACAGCGAGACGATGACGTATGGATCGAGCGGGTCGCGCACCGGATCGGGCTCGAGCAGCGCCCAGCCGATGAACCAGGCCGCCCACACCAGAATCGGGGCGGCCGGCCGGCACAGCGCGAGCCACGCCCGCCGCTCGCGGGCTACCGGATCGGCGCCGCCCGGCCGGCGCTGCGGCCAGAGCGCCAGCAGCTGCAGCATCATCCCGCCGCAGATCATGATCAACAGCGTGACCAGCGTCTCACGCTCCATCTTTGGTCCTTTTGCGCGCCGCCACCGCCTGCTCGAGCTCGCCGAGCAGCGCCGGATCGAGGTCATCGACGGCCTCCACCAGCGCCGCCACCGCCGCCCGCGGCGCCGGACCGAGCAGGCGGGTGAGGGCATTGCGCGCTCTGGCGCGCTCGACCTCCGCACGCGCCACCCGCGGCCGGTACACGAACGCAGCACCTCTGCGCTGACGTTGAACCAGGCCCTTCTCGCGCAGGCGGTCGATCACCTTCGCGGTGGTCGTGTACACCAGATCCTGCGGCGCGCCGATCCGCTCGTGCAGCTCGCGCACCGAGGCGCTCCCGAGCTGCCACAGCTTGGCGAGCACGGTGTATTCGAGATCATCGGCCGGCAGTCGGTAGCGTGTCACGGGCTGAGTCTAGGTCCGCAATCCCCGCCACGCAAGACGCCCCGGCGCACGCCACTGCGGGCGGCCTCGCGGGCGATCGCCTTGACGGGACGCGTACGTCCAGGTCCAATGCCCGCGCACCAGACAGGGATCGCGCTTGCCCATCATCCGTGCCGATCTTGCCCACGAAATCACCTGGCTGATCGCCGCGGGGGTGATCTTCGGCATCCTCTTCCGTCCCTGGGGGCTCTCGGAGGCGCTCTGGGCGGTCGTGGGCGCGGCGCTGTTGGTCGCCGGGTCGCTGCTGTCGTGGCATCAGGCCTGGACGGCCGTCGAGCGCGGAATCAACGTCTACCTGTTCCTCGCCGGCATGATGTTGCTCTCGGAGCTGGCGCGCGCCGAGGGCCTATTCGACTGGCTCGCCGCGCACGCGGTGCGCGCCGCGCGCGGCGCGCCGCGCCGTCTGTTCGCGCTCATCTATCTGGTCGGGATCCTCGTGACGGCGCTGCTCTCGAACGACGCCACGGCGGTCGTGCTGACTCCGGCGGTCTATGCCGCCGCGCGCCACGCCCGCGCCGAGCCGCTTCCCTATCTGCTGATCTGCGCATTCGTCGCCAACGCGGCGAGCTTCCTGCTGCCGATCGCCAACCCCGCCAACCTGGTGGTCTACGGCAGCCGCCTGCCGCGACTCGGCCCGTGGCTCGGGCAATTCCTGCTGCCCTCGGCGCTGGCGATCGGCGTGACGTTCCTGGTGTTGCGAGCGACCCAGCGCGAGGCGCTCGCCGGCACGGTACATGACACCCCCGGTGTGCCGGCGCTCACCGCCAGCGCGCGCCTCGCGGCCACCGGCATCGCACTGACGGTCATCGTGTTGCTGTGGGCCTCGGCGGCCGGGCGGCCGCTCGGCGCGCCGACTTTCGTGGCGGCGGTGCTGACGGTCGCGGCGGCCCTGGCGCGCGCCCGGCGCAACCCGTGGCCGCTGGTCAAGGGGGTTGCCTGGAGCATCCTGCCGCTGGTGGCCGGTCTGTTCGTGCTGGTCTCGGGCCTGGCGCGCACCGGAGCGTTGCGCGTGCTGCGGACCCTGATCGGCGCTCTGGCGCTGCGCGCCGGTGTGCTTGCGGGCTTGGCGGTCGGCGCGGGGATCGCCGCCGCGAGCAATGTCATGAACAATCTGCCGATGGCCCTGCTCGCCGCCTCCCTCGGCACGGCCCACGGCATTGCCTCGGTGCGCACCAGTATGTTGATCGGCGTCGATCTCGGACCGAACCTCTCGGTCACCGGCTCGCTCGCCACGCTCCTGTGGCTGGTCGCGCTGCGCCGCGAGAAGGTGCACATCGACTCCCTCGCGTTCCTGAAGATCGGTGTGCTGGTCATGCCGCCGGCGCTCCTCGCGGCGCTCGCGGCCGCCGCATTGGTCCATCCCATGTAACACGTATTCCTCTACAATCCCACGATGCAAACCAAGACCCACCTCGCCCTCGCCTGGCTGCTGTGCGTCGCGTGCTGCGCGGTTCGGGCAGCGCCCACCGCCCGGGCGGGACAACCCGCGGCTACGCGCCCGCCGAGCATGGCGCTGCCCGCGCCGCTGCCCTCGCCGGCGGCGATCCGCTACCCGGCGAAGCGCTCCAAGCTCAAGGCGCTCTTCTACCGCACGCTCGGGGACGCCAAGGCGTACTACACCGCGCCGTTGCACTGGAACAAGCGGGACTGGGAGTACTTCGGCGGCGCGGTGGCCGCGATCGCGGTGGCGCATCACTACGACACGCAAGTGCGCAACCATTTCGATAGCGGCTCGCCTCTACCCGACGGACCTCACCCCGGCACCTCGACCGATCTGACCGACGCGCTGCCTGCGTTCGCCGAGTTCCTCGGCACCTGGGGCTATGCGCACCTGGTTGGAAGCCGCAGCGGGGACAACGAGGCCTGGAACATGCTCGAGGCCGGCGGACTCTCCTTCGTCAGCGCCTATGCAATCAAGTACACCGTCGGCCGGCAGCGGCCCTACCAGACCCGCAACCCCAACGCCTGGTTCAGCGGCGGGGACTCCTTCCCGTCCGAGCATGCCACCGCGGCCTTCGCCATCGGCACGGTGTTCGCCGAATCAGGCAACCCCCGTTACCGGTGGATTCGGCGCACGATCGGCTACGGAATAGCCGCGTACACCGCCTACCTGCGCGTGAAAGCCAACGCTCACTGGCTCTCGGATACCGTCGCCGGCGCCGCGCTCGGCATGGCCACGGCGCACTTCGTCATGGACCGCCGGGCCAAAGGCGAGATGCGCAACTCGACGGTCTCGGTGGTACCGGTGCGCGGCGGTGTCATGCTGGCCGCCGCGGTGCAGTTCGACTGAGCCGCGCGTGCGCTCAAGGGCTGCGGCGCGCATCCCCGCGGCCCCACCACACGCTGCCTTCGCGGGGATCGGGGGTGGCGCGGACCGCCTCGCCGGCCGCCAAGGTGCGCAGCAGGGCAAAGCCGCGAATCTCGGCCTGCGGAAACGCCTCGCGCAGTCGCGCCGCACCCGCCAGCAGCGTACGCCCGCGTGTGATCACATCATCAACCAACACCAGCCGCGCGGGCGAATCGCGCCCCGCGCGCGCGGCCGCGACCGCGACCGCGAACGATGCGTAATGATCCATGACGGTGGGCCGCAAACCGGCCGGTGAGGTCGCGGACTTTCGAACCGCATGCCGCCGGCACAGCACGCTCTCAACGGACCGGCCGAGTCCCAACTCCCGCAAACACCCGGCCACCCGCTCACCCACCCAGCGCCCGCCGGGCTGCGCGGCGCTGCCCGGAACCGGCACGAGCAGCACATCGGGGCCGAAGAACGCGGCAAATCGCCCATAGCCTTTGACCTGGCGCCACACCTGCACCGACAGCTCCGCGAGCGCGCGCGGATCGGCGCGCTTCAGCTGCACACCGAGTGCGCGGCTGCGCCGGCAGCCCGGCGTGCCGCCCGCGGGCGCATAGGCATAACAGGCCGCAAATGCCAGCGGCGCGAGCCAGGATGCCGGCGGCGCCCACGCCGCCTCACAATGAGAAGTCCCGGGACCGCCCGGGGCGCGCCGCCGGGCCGTCCGCGGCTGGCCCGCTCTCACGCACCCCCTCTCGGCCACCGACACGCTCGCGTCTTTCCCCCTCCCTGGCCTGGCGGTTGCGCCACGCCTCGAGTGCTTCCTGGCGCACGCGCTCGGCATCGATCGGGACGCTTCCCGGCGCCGGCTCCGCGCCACGCGCCTGCGCCTCACGGTACGCCAACCACTCCCGCACGGCCTGGCGGCGGCGCTGCTCGGAGGCGCTCGCCGCTGCAGGATTTGGCGCGCCGGCGGTTGTGTCCCGGGTACGAGCGGCACTCGCGCCGCGCTCGATGCTCCCGGCCCGCGCGGCAACCCGGGCGCGGTAGCGCGCGCGAATGCGCTCGGCGATCTCGCTGCGCTCCCCGCGCCGCTCGGCCCGCAAGGCGCCCCACGGCAGGCGCGGCTGCGGCTCGCGCTCGATGCCCTGAGCCGCAAGGCTGCGGGCATCCACACGCGCCTCGAGACTGGCGGCGCGCAACCGCTCATTGACCAGCTCGGCCCACCGCATGCGCAGGGCCGAGAACTCCGATCGCGCGCTCGGCAAGCCGAGTTCCGCCCGCGCCGTTCCGTTCATGTCCAGCCCTGTCTTCGGACCGAGACCCTCGGGGCGCACTTCGCGCGTGGTCGTCAACAGATGCGCGTGGAAATTGCGCGGGTCGGCGAAGGGGCGCGGCGCGTGCACGGCCAGATCCACCGCCACGTTGTAGCGATCGGCGATCTCGCGTGAAAACGCCCGCGCCAACTCCACACGCTCGGGCGCCGGCAACTCCGCCG
>JAJZMI010000185.1 GCA_021798335.1 Pseudomonadota bacterium
ATCCAGGTCTACGAGGTGGCCAGCTTCTACTCGATGTTCGAGATCCATCCCTGCGGCCGGCATCATGTCAGCATCTGCACGAACGTCTCGTGCATGCTGAACGGCGCCGAAGCGCTGCTCGAGCATGCCGAGCGCAAGCTCGGGATCAAACTCGATGAGAGCACGCCCGACGGCCGGATCTTCCTGAAGGAGGAGCACGAGTGCCTGGCGGCCTGCACCGGCGCGCCGATGATGATGGTCGACCACGTCTTCCACGAGCATCTCACTCCCGAGAAGCTCGATCAGATCCTCGATGAGCTGAAATAACCATGCCCGTGAGCCCGGACAAGATGAACCTGGTGGTGTTCGAGCCGCTGCGGCTCGAGCGCCCGTGGACGCTCGCGACCTATCGCACGATCGGCGGCTACCAGGTGTGGGAGAAGATCCTCGCCGAGAAGCCCCCGCGCGAGCAGATCATCGAGGCGGTCAAGGCCTCGGGGCTGCGCGGCCGCGGTGGCGCGGGCTTCCCGACCGGCGTCAAGTGGAGCTTCATGCCGCGCAACTCCCCGGTACAGAAGTACCTGGTGTGCAATTCCGACGAGAGCGAGCCGGGCACCTGTCACGATCGCGACATCCTGCGTTACAACCCGCATGCGCTGATCGAGGGTCTGGCGATCGCCGGCTATGCCACCAATTCCACCGTGGCATACAACTACATCCGCGGCGAGTTTCTCGGCGAGCCGGTGCCGCGGTTCGAAGCGGCGCTGCGCGAGGCGTATGCCGCGGGTCTGCTCGGGCGCGACATCAGGGGGAGCGGCGTCGACTTCGATCTGCACACCTTCGTCGGCGCGGGCGCCTACATCTGCGGCGAGGAAACGGGCCTGCTCGAGTCTCTGGAGGGCAAGCCGGGCAAGCCGCGCTTCAAGCCGCCGTTTCCGGCCAACTTCGGCCTGTACGGCCAGCCGACCACGATCAACAACACCCAGAGCTTCGCCTCCGTACCGACCATACTGCGCAAGGGCCCGGAATGGTTCGCGCAGCTCGGGCCGGCCAACTCCGGGGGCACGGTGATCTTCTCCGTTTCCGGACACGTCGAGCGTCCCGGTAATTTCGAGCTGCCCCTCGGCGTATCGTTCGCGGACCTGCTCGAGCTCGCCGGCGGCGTGCGCGCGGGGCGCAAGCTGAAGGCGGTGATCCCGGGCGGCTCGTCGGTGCCCGTGGTGCCCGGGGACGTGATGCTCAAGACCAACATGGACTACGATTCGCTGCGCACCGCCGGATCGGCGCTCGGGTCGGCGGCGGTGATCGTGATGGATGAGACGACCTGCATGGTGCGCGTGCTCGAGCGGATCTCGCGCTTCTACATGGCCGAGTCCTGCGGCCAGTGCACGCCCTGCCGCGAGGGCACGGGTTGGATGAATCGGCTGATCAAGCGCATCCTCGCCGGCCAGGGGCGCCACGAGGAACTCAACCTGCTCGTCGATGTCGCCAACCGCATCGAGGGACACACCATCTGCGCCCTGGGCGATGCGGCGGCGTGGCCGGTGCAGAGCTTCCTGAAGCACTTTCGCCACGAGTTCGAGTACATGATCGATCACGGCGGGCGCAGCATCGTCGCGGATCGGCTCGCAGAGCGGGCGGCATGACATGGCTGAAGAATTCGTCAACATCGAGATCAACGGCAAACCCGTCAAGGCCCGCAAGGGCGAGATGCTGATCCGCGTCACCGACGCCAACGGCGATTACGTGCCGCGTTTCTGCTATCACGACAAGCTGGCCGTGGCGGCCAACTGCCGCATGTGTCTGGTGGAGGTGGAGAAGGCGCCGAAGCCGCTGCCGGCCTGTGCCACCCCGGTGGCCGAGGGCATGAAGGTCTTCACCCGCTCGCCGAAGGCGATCGCCGCGCAGCGCGCGGTGATGGAGTTCCTGCTCATCAATCACCCGCTCGACTGTCCGATCTGCGATCAAGGCGGGGAGTGCGAGCTGCAGGACCTCTCCATGGGCTTCGGGCGGGATTTTTCCCGCTTCACCGAGCGCAAGCGCTCGGTGCCCGATGAGAACCTCGGGCCGCTGATCGCCACGGACATGACGCGCTGCATCCACTGTACGCGTTGCATCCGCTTCACCGAGGAGATCGCCGGTGTGCAGGAGCTCGGCATGATCGGTCGGGGCGAGCAGATGAAGGTGCGCCGCTACATCGAGAGCACGGTCGATCATGAGCTGTCCGGGAACGTCATCGACCTCTGCCCGGTCGGGGCGCTGGTCTCGAAGCCCTACCGCTTCAGCGCGCGGGCGTGGGAGATGGTCGAGGTGCCGCTGGTCTCGCCGCACGATGGGGTGGGGAGCAACCTCTACGGCCACGTGCTGCGCGGCAAGCTGATGCGCGTAGTGCCGCGGCAGAACGAGGCGATCAACGAGATCTGGATCGCCGACCGGGACCGCTTCAGCTACGAGGGCGTCTACAGCCCCGAGCGGCTGCTGCGCCCCATGATCCGCCAGGGCGAGCAGTGGGTCGAGACCGACTGGGAGAGCGCGCTGGCGAAGGCCGCGGCGGGCCTGCGCGCGCATTCGGACTCCTTTGGCGTGCTCGCCAGCGCCTCGAGCACGCTCGAGGAGTTGTATCTGGCGGGACGCGTCGCGCGCGGGCTCGGCGCCGGCAACATCGACTGCCGGCAGCGGCAGCGCGATTTTCGTGATCAGCAGGCCGATCCGCTCTTTCCGGGCCTGGGGATGCGGATCGCGGACATCGATGCCCTGGAGGGATTGCTGGTGGTCGGCGCGAACCTGCGGCGTGAAGTGCCGATCCTGGCGCACCGCGTGCGCAAGGCCGCGCTGCACGGGGCCACGGTCGGGCTGCTGAATCCGGCCGCATTCCGCTATCACTTCCCGATCGCCGCGGCGCTGCAATCCGCGCCCGCCAGCCTGGTCGGCGATCTTGCCGCGGTGCTGGCCGCGGCACTGGAGATTGCCGGTAAATCCGCTGCGGAACACGTGGCGCCGGCGCTTGCCGGCGTGCAGGTCGCAGATACACATCGAGCGCTCGCGGCCGCGCTGGCGCACGGGGAGCGGCGAGCGCTGTGGTTGGGTGCACTGGCGCTGCGCCATCCGCGTTTCGCGGATCTGCGGGCGCTCGCGGCGGTGCTCGCCGAAGTGACCGGCGCCTCGCTCGGGATCCTTGCCGAGGGGGCCAATGGCGCCGGGGCTTATCTGGCCGGCGCGGTGCCGCATCGCGAGGCTGGAGGGATCGGCGCGGCCGAGCCGGGTCTCACCACCGCACAGATGCTCGCGCGGCCTCTCGGGGCATACGTGCTGCTCGGCAGCGAGCCGTGGCTCGATGCGCCCGACAGCGGTGCCGAGCGCACGCTCGCGCAGGCACAGTGCGTGGTGGCCATTACGCCATTTGTCTCCGACACGCTGTGCTCCGTGGCGCACGTGCTGTTGCCGGCCGGTACATTCGCCGAGACTTCCGGAACCTATGTGAACCTCGAAGGCCTCTGGCAGAGCCAGAGTGGTGCGGCGAACCCCGTGGGGGAGGCGCGGCCGGCCTGGAAGATCCTGCGCGTGCTCGGCAATCTGCTCGACCTTGCGGGTTTCGAGTACCTCTCGAGCGAGCAGGTGCGCGAGGAGCTCGCCGGCCTGTGCGGTGCGGACACGGCATATACGGCGCCTCGGTACGCGGGACGTCATAGAGTGCTCGCCGACACCGCAGCGGCCGAGGTCGTGGACGTGCCGATGTATCGGATCGATGCGCTCGTGCGCCGGGCCGCCTCGCTGCAGAACACGCGCGAGGGGCGTACACCTGCGGTGACTTACTGACGATGCACACGCAAATCAATCATCTGCTGGCACTGTGGGGCCAGCTGCCGGAGCTGCTGCGCACATTGATTTGGATCCTGATCATCACGATTGGGGTCATTCTGTGCGTGGCCTTCCTCACGCTCTGGGAGCGCAAGGTCATCGGCTGGATGCAACTGCGGCGCGGCCCGAATCGGGTGCGCATCCTCGGGATGATGCCCGGCCTCGGCCAGCCGTTCGCCGACGTGTTCAAGCTGCTGAGCAAGGAAGTGATCGTGCCGAGCGGCTCGAACAAGTTCCTGTTCGGCCTCGCGCCGGCGCTGGCGCTGATCCCGGCGCTGGCCGCGTGGGCGGTGATCCCGCTGTCTCCGGCCCTGGTGGTATCCAAGGCCAACGCGGGACTGCTGTATCTGCTGGCGCTGTCCTCGATGGGCGTCTACGGCATCATCCTGGCCGGCTGGGCGGCCAACTCCAAGTATGCCTTCCTCGGCGCCATGCGCTCGGCGGCACAGATGGTTGCCTACGAGATCGCGATGGGCTTCGCGCTGGTCGGCGTGTTGATGGCCTCCGGCAGCATGAATCTCGGAGCGATCGTGCGTCATCAGGAGGGCGGGCTGTTCGCCTGGAACTGGCTGTGGCTGTTCCCGATGCTGTTGGTGTATTTCATCTCGGGCGTCGCCGAGACGAACCGGGCTCCGTTCGACGTCGCGGAGGGCGAATCGGAAATCGTGGCCGGGTTTCACGTCGAGTATTCGGGCATCGCGTTCGCGCTGTTCTTCCTCGCCGAGTACGCCAACATGATCCTGATCTCGGCGCTCACGGCGGTGCTGTTCTTCGGCGGTTGGCTCTCGCCGGTCGCCGGCTATCCGCTCATCGGCCACACCTTTCTCGCTGACCCGAGCTTCTTCTGGCTGGGGTTGAAGATATTCGTATTCCTGTT
>JAJZMI010000159.1 GCA_021798335.1 Pseudomonadota bacterium
CGATTACCTCAAAGGCGACTATGCGTTGACACCGATCGTCTACAGCACCCGTGCCGGCGTGCACCGTCTGGTGATCGGCCCGACGCGCGGCAGGTATCGCGGGCAGCTGCGGTCGCGGGGTTATGTGCTCGACATCCATGCGACCCGCCGGCCCGAGTCCCTTACGTTCGACGGTCACGATGTCGCGACGTGGAGCTGGAGGCGGGCGACCGGTACTGCGCGCGTGCGGTTACCGAGCCACAGCATCCGCGGCCGGGTGACCGTCACGTGGCACTGACTCCGCAGACGATGCAGGCGCGATCGAATCGTACGACCTGCTCCCCACGCCGATGCGGCGTAGAGGGCTATCGCTCGGGCACGGCGTCGAACGCGACGGTCATGCGCGGCTGAGGGCTTTCGAACGGCACGGTGCCGTGCCAGAAATACGACGGAAATAGCACGAGCATGCCGGCGGCGGGGCGCGCGGTGTATTCGGAGTCGAGCGCCGGTGTCGTGATGATGCCGGGCTTGCCGAACGTGAGCACGCCCTCGTCGGTGCCTCCAGCGGCCATGATGTCGGGCAGCTGCACGTAGAACGCCGAGGAGATCCACCCACGGGGGTGGACGTGACTCATGTGGAAGCCGCGATTGCGCAGTCGCACCGACCAGCTGCCATGGAATCGCCAACGGCCGCTGTTGCGCCGCCTGAGCGGATCATCGCCACGGCCGATGTGCTCGAGATAGCGGTCGATGGGTGCGGCGAACGCCTGGAAGAGCGCGCGGATCGGCGCATCGGTGCTCAGTGTCAGGTCGCGGGTGGTCTCTGTGCCCTGTCGCAGCGACTGGAACAGGAGCGCGTGACCCTCCGGGTCATGCAGGCGGTCGAGACTTTCCGTGAGGTCCGCGAGGAAGCTCGGCAGATCCGTCCAGGGCGCCGGCGGCTCGAGCGCCAGCGGCAGGACGAGGTTCCCATAGTCGCAGAGCTGCGCATAGCGCGCATCGCCGAGCAAGCGCAGCGCGGTCGTCCGCAGCGCGATGAGATACTGATTATCCGGCGCCTGCGCGAGCAGTGCCTCGCAGTTGTGCAACGCGCCCATGGCGTCCCCCACACCGAGCTGAGCGGCCGCGAGGAGATTGCGGGCGGGAGTGCTGTCGGGCAGCAGGCGCATTGCCCGCTCGGCGAGCGCCAGGGCGCCGGCGGGATCGAAATCGAGTGCCGCGAGCCCGGTGCGTACGAGCAGCACCGGCGGCGCATGCGGTTGCCCGGCCCGAGGGGCGAGGCACTCGTAGGCGGCCCGGGCATCGCCCGCGCCCTGCAGGATGGCCGCCTTGGTGGCCCACAGCGCATCGTCGTCGGCGAATCTGCGCAACGCCTGATCGAGCGCCTCGGTGGCCTGCCCGAGGTCACCCGTGCGGACCCAGATGAGCTGGGCGAGGCTGGAATGCGCCTCCGCCAGGCGCGGCTCGAGCCTCAGGCAATCGCGAAGCGCCGACTCGGCGGCCTCGTTGGCGCCTTCCGCCATCAGGCTCTTGGCGTATGTCAGGCACAGTGTCGCGCTGCGGGAGCCGCGCGCGAGCGCTCGGTGAGCGATCTGTCTGGCCTCGGGGTGGCGTCCCGCCGCATGCAGCGCGACCGCGAGCGCCTGGGCGGCCGCGGGGTCCTCGGGCGCCGCCGCGGCAAACGAGCCGTAGACGGAAATCGCCTCCGGCTGGCGGCCGAGCGCGATGAGCGCGTTGACGTGCTGTGTGGCGAGCTCCGGGTCCAGCCGGCCCTGCGCGCAGAAGGGCGCCGCCACCGCCAGCGCCCGCGCGGGGCGGGCCGTGTTGTTGTAGTAGCGGGCCAGCACCAGAGCCGCGCGCGGGTCGGCCCGGCTTGCCTCGATGGCGCGCCGCAGCACGGCTTCGGCCTCGACCTCCCGACCGCTCGCCAGCAGCAGCTCCCCGAGCGTGGTGTGCGTGGGGGCCCAGGCGGGGTCGACCTCGAGCGCGTGCCGCAGCAACCGCTCGGCCCCGGCGGGATCGCCGAGTGCGAGTTTGGCCCCGGCAAGAAGCCGCTGCGCCTCGGCAAAAGACGGGTTGGCTGCGACGAGGGACTCGAGATGATCGTGGGCGGCGCGGAACTCGCCGCTCTGCAGCTGCGCGCTGATAGCGCGCAGGGCTTCAAGGAGGGAAGCCGGAACGGACACCTGAGATCAACCCCGGGAAACCGCAAGACTGGGCTGCGATTCTCGCACGGGACGGCCCGGCCGCGCAGCGGGACCCCGGAGCGTGCCTCCCGGCGCCATCGCCGCGGTCCGCAAGCCGGCGCCGCCCGCCGGCCGCCGCGCACGCATGGGCCGGCTCATTCCGGTCCGTCCTCGGGTTGCCGCGGTACCGAACGCGCGTCGGGGTGAGCACCTCGGTCCGCGAGGACGAGGTCCTCCGGTGAGCGCGCTCGCAGTCGGCCCGGCTTCGAGGAGCCGGGTCGGGAAGTCTGCGCCGTGACGGCAGTCACACGCGCTGTGTGCCGCGTGCGCCTGTGTTCTACGGTTGCCTTCGATCTTGTCCTGAACGTCGGCCGAGGCGCTTTCTGAACAAACAGTGAACATCAAGGGCGGAATCTCCCCTCACGTTGCCGTGAGGGGAGAGACTCCGAGGCGTTACCAATAGTACTTGGCCATTACGCTCACTTCGCGGCCGACGATCGACCGGCCGAAACCGACATTGTTCTGCACCGTGTTGCCGCCGAACCGCGCATTGCCCTCGGTCAACCCCATCTGATTGGTGAGGTTCCTGCCGAGCAGGGTGAACTCCCAATGCGCTCCGACCACGGCATTGACGCCCGCGTCCAGGCTGTAATACTGGGGCAACGGCGTCAGGTTCGTGTAGTCCTGATAGCGTATGCCGACATTCTGGTAGGTCAGTTGCTCGGTCAACGTGCCCCAGTTGAACGACTGCGTGTCGCTCGGCGTCAGTCGAAACTGAAATGCCGGCAGACGCGCGAGCTGATTCCCGTTGACCGTGCCGCAGACCGTCTGATTGAGGATGTTCGTGTACAGGAAGCAGCCCTTGAAGTTCTTGTAGTACGCGTGCTCCCAGTTGCCGTTGAACCCGATTTGGAAGGTCCTCAGGACTTGGATGTCGCTGTCCGCGAACGGACTCACGCTGCCGACGAAATTCACGCCTATGGAAGTCGAGCCATAGACGGACGCCGGGCCGATGGGTACGCCGTCGACATTCGTGGGCGTGTACCCGATGCCGTTGAAGGTCTTGTGATAAAACGACGTGCTGAGATATACCCAGCGGGTCTGGACCTTGAAGCCGAACTCCTGGTTCTGCACGGTCTGCAGCGGCGTTCTGTTCGGACAGCCGTTCGAGCCGTTGTAGACGTTGCAGCGGACGGCGTCGAAGTTGTCGAAGAGCACGCCATTGTTGACGCGCACATAGGCGCTCATGTGATGGTTGAACTGATAGTTCGCGCCCACGGAAAAGGTCGGCATGGTGTTGTTCGCATGACCGTGCGACCAGGTGCCGTTGGGCAATTCGACCGCGTTGTCCCACAGGTCGTACTGCGTCCCCATCTGCACCGGCGAGAGATTGGTGGTCTGCTGGGACAGATTGATGTGCTCGAGGCGCACGCCGGCCTGCAGCAGCCATTTGTCGATCTTCCATGAATCCGAAAGATAGCCGGCGATGTTCGTCGCGCTGCCCTTCTCGAGAATGTAGTAGCCGCCGTTGGCATTGACGATGCCCTGCGGGCTGCTCACCTGGTAGATGTTGCCACCCGAGGCGGCCGACAGGATGATCGGCGCCGCGTTCGGGCGATTGGTGATCAGCACGTTTGAGCCCAACGACCAGTTGTCGTTGTCCGTGTAGTAGGCGGCATACACGCCGGCGGTGAGGATGTTGCCGTCGCCGAGGTTCTTGTCGACGCGGAATTCATCCTCCAGGTTCATGATCTTCTTCTGCACGTACCAGACCTGCTGGGTGATCACGCTCTGGGCGGGATTTGCGATACTGCCGTTCGGCATGGTGGCCTGGACGTCGCCGGTCGTCAGCGGACTGGGCAAGGTCAGGCCGGAGATGAAGGACGACAGCGTCTGGGGATTGCCGTTGTTGACCAGCGCGTGCGTCGGAACCTGGCCGCCGTCGAATATGAAATGATTGTTGATGGTCCAGCCGCCGTGGAAATGCTCGTGGAATGCCGAGCCGAAATAGCTGAGGTCGGCGCCGCGACCATTGCTGATATTGTCGTTTTCGAAGCACTTGCAGGCGGGGTCCGGGACCTGGAAATTCTCGAGCTGATAGCTGTTGTACGTTGAGTTGAGCTGATTGAACCCGGGATACGGAGCAACGTTTCCGTTGTGGACCACATAGGGAAAGTCCGCGACCCACTGATTGTGATCATGCAGGGTTCTCGCCCAGAACGTGACCGACCCGTTGGAGAAGGTATGCTTCAAGGTGGCCGTCAGCTGTCCGCCGATGTTGGCCGGATACTGTGGGTTGCGCACGCCGTTGGATTTGCGGTAGAAGCCGCCGATGCTGTAGTACCAGCCGTGGGTGAGCTCGCCGCTGTTGAACGCATCGACCCGCTCCCTGCCCTGGGAGCCGTAGGTGAAGGCCACCGAGCCCTTCTGTTGCCTCGAGCCGGTCCGCAGGATGAAGTTCGCCGTCGCGCCGG
>JAJZMI010000043.1 GCA_021798335.1 Pseudomonadota bacterium
TCAGGACCGGCACGATGCGCGTCACACCGAGCTCGACCGCCTTCTGCACGACCCAATCCATGCGCTCGCCGCGCGAGACGCCTTGTACGAGCGTCAGCCGCAGAGATGACTCGCGCTCATTGGCGCGTCGCTGGCCCGGCACGATGCGCACCTCACCGCGGGCAACCGCCGCGACGCGCGCGAAATACTCTGCGCCTTCCCCGTCGAATACCGTGAGGGCGTCTCCGACCTCGAGACGCAGCACGCGCGCCACGTGGTTCGCCGCTTCACCGCGCAGTGTGCAAGGCTCGCCGGGCACGAGCGGGCCTGGCGCATGGACTCGCGTCAGTCGCACGTGGCAAGCTCGATGCCCTCCCGCGCCACCTCCACCATCAGGTCGATTTCCTCGGGGGTGACGACGTAGGGCGGCATGAAGTAGACGACATTCCCGACCGGGCGCAGCAGGACGCCGCGACTGAGCGCGTGCCGGTAGATCCTCAGCCCACGCCGCTCCTGCCACGGATAGGGCTCGCGCGCCGCCTTGTCCTTGACCAGCTCGGCCGCGACGATCATCCCGTGCTGGCGGACTTCCGCCACGTGCGAGTGCGCCTCGAGCGAGCGGGCCCGCTCACCCAGGCGCGCACTCAGGACGCGGTTGCGCTCGAGCACCGCGCCGGCACGGAAGATGTCCAGGCACGCCAGCGCCGCGGTGCACGCCAGCGGATTGCCCGTGAAGCTGTGTGAATGCAGGAACGCGTTGAGCTTGTTGTACTCGTCGTAGAACGCCGCGTACACCGCCTCGGTGGTCAGCACCGCCGAGAGCGGCAGGTAGCCGGCCGTCAAACCCTTCGACAGACACATCAGATCCGGCCGGATGCCGGCCTGCTCGCACGCGAACATCGTGCCGGTGCGCCCGAAACCGACCGCGATCTCATCGGCGATCAGGTGCACCTGATGCCGGTCGCATGCCGCCCGCAGCAGCGACAGATAGATCGGGTCATACATGCGCATGCCGCCGGCGCACTGAACCAGCGGCTCGAGGATCACCGCCGCGGTCTGATCCGCGTGGCGCTCGAGCGCGGCCTCCATGTGCGCGAACTTGCGTCGCGAATGCTCCGCCCAGGTCTCTCCCGGCTCGCGTTCGAAACAATCCGGCGAGGGCACGGTGATGACCTCCATCAGCAGAGGCTTGTAGATGTCCTTGTACAGCTCGACGTTGCCCACGGCCAGCGCGCCGAGCGTCTCGCCGTGATAGCTGTTCGAGAGCGTGATGAAACGCCGCTTCGCGCCGCGCCCGACGTTGCGCCAGTAGTGGAAGCTCATTTTCACCGCGACTTCCACCGCCGAGGAGCCGTTGTCGGCGTAAAAGCACCGGGTCAGGCCCGCGGGCGCCAGGCTCGTCAGCGCCTCGGACAGGCGAATCACCGGCTCATGCGTGAAACCGGCCAGGATCACCTGCTCGAGCTGTTCGAGCTGCGCGCGCACGGCCGCGTTGATTCGCGCATTGGCGTGACCGAACAGATTGACCCACCACGAGCTGATGGCGTCGAGGTAGCGTTTGCCCTCGAAGTCCTCGAGCCAAGCCCCCTGGCCGCGGCGGATCGGAATGAGCGGCACCTGCTCGTGGTCCTTCATCTGTGTGCAGGGATGCCAGACGTGCGCGAGGTCACGCTCGACGTAAGTGGTGTTGTCGGCTCTCATGCCGCAATTGTGGCATGATCGGCGCGCCGGTCACTCCCACATCAGCATGTGCCCGGGCAAGCAGCCGCGAATCCCTTGAGCCCGCCCAATCCGCCGCTCGTGATCGACGCCGCCACCGGCCTGCTGGCCGGGGCGCGCCAGGTGCTCTCGCCCCATTGCGATGCGCGTCCCCCGGGCGCGACGCTCGAACTGATCGTGATTCATGGCATCAGCTTGCCGCCCGGGGAGTTCGGCGGCCCGTGGATCGACCGGCTGTTCACGGCCAACGTACCGGCCGACGCGCCGGCAAGCCTGCGCGAGCTCATCGGGCTGCGGGTCTCGGCCCACGTGCTGGTGCGCCGGGACGGTGCGCTGACCCAGTACGTGTCATTTGGCATGCGGGCGTGGCACGCGGGGCACTCCGCCTATCGGGGACGCCCCGCGTGCAATGATTTCTCGATCGGCATCGAGCTCGAGGGCACCGACTCCGTACCGTACACGCAGGCCCAGTACGAGCATTTGACAACCCTCGCAGCGGCGCTGATCAGAACGTATCCCACACTCTCCAGCACGCATCTCGCCCGGCACAGCGATATCGCGCCCGGCCGCAAGACCGATCCGGGAGTGGCCTTCGACTGGGAAAGATGGCAGACCCTGCTCGCGGCTCGATTGGCATCGTCCACGTGCCCCTGAAGCCGCCGGGAATGGAACTTACGTTGCTACTGCGCAACGATGCATCGAAATGGCTTGACTGCCGCTAGAAGCCGGATACCATCCGAGCAACAAGCACGGAACAAGAACAGATTTCGACGGGGATTGCGCCGGCCAACCGGTCAGGCACGGGTCGAGGGGGGGCAAGGCCGCGTGAGCGATCACGCGGCCTTGCTTTATGTCACGCCTGCCGCCGCCCTGAAAAGGACCGGGCCGCGCCACCGGCACCACGGGCCACCCCCAGGGAATCATCATCCCGCCCGCCAGGCTCACCGGGGCGCGACGCGGACCACCTCGCCGGCCCCGTTGATATGCCTGATCACCTGCGGCGGATTGGAGTGCAGCCGCACCTCGCCGGCTCCGTCGATGTGCACCATGACGCTCTTGGTGGGCGCGATATCCACCGTGCCCGCGCCCGAGATGCGCACGTTCGCGTCGGTCTCGGTCATGCGCGCCAAGTGAATGCGGCCGGCCCCGTCGATGACTACCGACAGCTCGCCGACCGAGCCCGTGCCGCTCACCTGCGCGCTACCGTTGATTTTCAGGGCCAGCCGGTCCTGATGAATGCCGTCGAGATCGATCTTGGCGGCGCCCTCGATCCTGATCTCACGCAGCGCCGGTCCGGTGAGTTCGACGTGCACGGAGTGATCAATGTGCGTCCCATAGCCGATGCACAACGGAATGAGGGAGAAGCATGCGTGCGGCTTGGCACTGATCCGGCCATGCTCGACGATCACGTATTTCAGGGTGCGCTCTGGAGCGCGCACGGTCAGATGCCAGTGCGGCCCCGGCTGGAAGTGCACGTCCGCCGGGATCTCCAAGGTCAGCCGGTCGGAGCGCCAGGGGTAGACCCGGGAGGCAATCCGCGACGAGTCGGCGCTCGTCAGCGACGGCACCGCCAGCGCCAACGCAGCCAGGCCGATGGCTGCGCACAATGCAAGGCTGGCAACGCCGACCCTGTGCGAACGGTTCATCCCAATCTCCCCGTGCGGATAATGAACAGAACACGCCCGGTCCGAACAAGTTGCACGGCCATGCGCGCGGCTCAATCGCCCGGACCGCGCTCGCGGCGCCACAATACTTCGCCGCCGCGCTCGTGGCGCGCCAGAACGCGTGCCAGGACGAACAGCAGATCGGACAGCCGGTTCAGGTAGCGCAGCGCCTCGGGATTGACCGGCTCCTCGGCAGCCAGGGTCCAGGCGCGCCGCTCGGCGCGGCGGGCGACGGTTCGTGCCAGATGGCAGGCCGCGGCGGCCGGTCCGCCGCCCGGCAGGATGAACTCTTTCAACGGCGGCAGCTCCGCGTTGAACCCCTCGAGTGCGCCTTCCAGCCGAGCGACCCGGGCCGAGGACACGACCGTGCTTCCTGGAATGCACAGCTCGCCGCCGAGATCGAACAGCTCGTGCTGGACGGCGGTCAAACAAGCCGCGATGGGGTCCGGAAGATCCGCTACGGCCAGCAGCATGCCGATGGCGCTGTTGAGTTCATCGACAGTGCCGAATGCCTCGACCCGCGCAGTGTCCTTGCGCACCCGCGAGCCGTCTCCGAGGCCGGTCGTGCCATCGTCCCCGGTACGCGTGTAAATCTTGCTCAGCCGGTTGCCCATGATTCCCGAATCTCCAGATGACGTGAGCACCCACACCTGACCCTGCGCCCGGCTGTTCCCGAGAGCGCCCGCACAGTCTCGGTCCCTCGGGACCTTCCGTCCGGTTCGCGCTGCTCGGCAGTGGGACTTTGCCTCGCTCGGGCCGGGCCGAGCGGCCTCTCGGTTGCGCTCAACGCGCTTCACCTTGCCACTGCTCGGCGGTCGAGGCGTTCACAGGCTTGGCATTTTACAGCCCAGAGGCCCGATACAAGTCCTCGGATCGAGCGTACGGGCGGGCGAGAACCCGCTGCGCGGTGATTTCGACCACCGGGGCCGCTCACCCCCAAGCGCTGCCGCGATTGACAGCGGCTCGCATGAGCGGCACTTTGGCTCCCGTCCCAGCCAGAAGATCCTCATGCCTTCACCGGAACTTCAAGCCGCCCGCGAGGCGGCCCAAGCGGCCGCCGACGTCATCCGCGGCCTGTATCAGCGCAATCTTGCGGTTCGCACCAAGGCGGATCAGACCCCCGTCACCGAGGCGGACATACGCGCCGAGGAGGTCATCCGGGAGATCCTCACCAAGCGCTTTCCGAGCTTCGGTTTCTACGGCGAGGAGACCGGACAGCACGAACTCGGGGCCGAGAGCGTCTGGCTGGTCGACCCGATCGACGGCACCAAGTCCTTCGTGCGCGAATGTCCGTTCTTCTCGACACAGATCGCGCTGATGCGCGCCGGACGGTTCGTGCTCGGCGTCTCGAGCGCGACGGTGTACGGCGAGTTCGCCTGGGCCGAGGCCGCGGCGGGGGCGTATTTGAACGGCGAGGCGATCAGGGTCAGCACCGTCGCGGCGCTCGACGCCAGCGTCATCTCGACAGGCAACCTCAAGACGCTCGCCCGCTCGGCGCGCTGGAGCCGGCTCGGAGAGCTGGTCGGACGCGTCGGCCGGATCCGCGGCTACGGAGATTTCCTGCACTACCACCTGCTCGCGCGCGGCGCGCTCGAGGCGGTCATCGAATCCGACGTCAACATCCTCGACGTCGCCGCGTTGTCAGTCATCGTGCGCGAGGCCGGGGGCACGTTCACGGACCTCGAGGGCGCGGAACTGACGCTGAGCACGACTTCCGTGCTTGCGAGCAACGGCCGGCTGCATCCGCAGCTCCTCGCGGGGCTGACCTGAGCGGCCGCGCCGCTCAGGCGCTGGAGATCGCCCGGCCCGCATTGGCGTCGGGCGACGAATTGCGCTCCTGCCGGTAGGGCTTGCGCTCGTACATAGCACGGTCGGCGACGGCATAGAGCCGATCCACATCCTCGCCATCGGCCGGATACATCGAGAAGCCGACACTGGCGCGAATCGCCAACTGGCGCCCCCGGGTGAGCATGCCCGCGGCGAGCGCGAGCCGCAGATTCTGCGCAATGCGGTCGGCGGCCTCGCGATCGGGAACGTCGGCGAGCACGACGGCGAACTCATCGCCGCCGAGGCGGGCGAGAACATCCTGCTGACCGAGGTGCGCGCGAAATTGGCGGGCGGCCCACTGCAGCACTTCGTCACCCACGGCGTGGCCCAGCGTATCGTTGATCTCCTTGAATCCGTCGAGGTCGATCACCACCAACGCCATCTGGCCGCTCGCGGCTCTCGCCCGCACCATGGTCTGCTGCAACTGGCGCACGAGCATGCGCCGGTTTGGCAAGCCCGTCAGCGCATCGTGCAGCGAGGCGTACTCCGCTTTCGACAGCTGCTCTTCCAGCAGCGTGAAGGTCATGCCGGTGGCGACCAGGAACTTGGGCAGGTTCCACACCTCGCCGTCCACATGGACGTGCGGCCACAACACGTACATCAAGTTGGCGACCGGAAAGACGAAAGCCCATGCGATGAAGTTGATCATCGTGAAGCGCACACTGGCCGTGGGCCGCGGCGCGGTCACCCGATAGAACTCCGCGACGGCCAGATAATGCCAGACCAGCATCCAGGTGACGGCCTCGCCCGGATGGCGCCAGGCCACCAGCGCCCCTTGCACCGCATACACGGCCAGCACGAGCGAGGTGCGCCGGCGCCGCGTGGGCCGATCGGCCGCGCTGTGCCACACGCGCAGCATCCACAGCATCGAACCCATGCCCGCGGCGCTCAGCAACGCGTACGCCCAGATCGAGTGGCTGCCGTACGTATCCAATGTCAGGAAGGCGACGTCGGGCACGGCACTGAGCACCACGATCGAGAGGTTGCGCCACCCGATGTCGAGCTGGTCGTTGCTCGCCCAGAGAAAGGCGTTGGCGGTCAGGATCAGCATCGCCACGGCGACGGACCAGGCGCCGTAGGCCGGACCGGGGGTATTGAGCGCCACGAATTCCGCGATTATGTGAATCAGCAGCAGCACCCAGCCGACCAGCCAGAAATTCAAACGGCTCTCGCCGGTGCGCCGCAACAGCGTCCAGAAGACGGCAATCAGGCCGCCGATCGCGACAAAGTCTGGTACGACGGAATAATTCACATCGACGCCGGATTCCCGCCTCGTTTGGGGGTGGAGCAAGGACCACGGGGCATCCCTGCCGATGACCGACCATGCCCCGCCGCGCCAAGCGAACGCAATCGAGCGATTCCCTTTTCCTGTCGATCGGCCGCGAAGTCCGAAACTTGAGTCATCATTCGGCCTCGCTCGCGCTCACGCTGCTCTGGACCGCTTCAGGCGGCCACGCGGGTCTCGTCCGCGATCATCTGCTCCAGTCGCTCCAGGTCCGGCACCAGCGGCGCCTCGTTGGCCATGCGCAGCTGGCAGAGCACGGGGGTGCGCTCGGGAAACGTGGCCGCGCCGGGCCGGATCACATCCGAGCTCAGGCGGACCAGCTGCGGGAAGCCCTGCGAGACGATCGCGAAATGGCTCAGGCGTGTGCCCAGCCCGACGAACACCACCATGCGTGCGCGCCCGGAGCCCGGCGGGATGGGCTTTCCGCAGACCCCCTCGAACGACACCAGGGGTATCGGTTTGGCGTTCCAGGGCACCGTGCCGAGGTACCACGGCGGCGCGCCCGTCATCTCCGAGTGCGCGGGCAGGCCCGACACCTCCGCGACACAGGCGCGCGGCACGATCAGCCGCCCCTCGGAAAGGGGGATCAAGAGGCTGTAGATCTCCTGGACGCGCTCGGTCATGGCGCCGCTCTCACTCGCCCTGCGCCGCGGCCGAACCGCCGGCGAATTCGCGCGCCCGCGCGCCGCGCGCGCGCTCGACCAGCGGTGCGATCGCCTCGAGCAGCTCGGTTTCCTGGTAGGGCTTGCCGAGGTAGTCGTCGACTCCGAATTCTATGGCTCGCGCGCGATGCTTGTCCCCGACGCGCGAGGTGATCATGATGATGGGCACGTCGCGCAAGCGCGGATCGTTGCGTACGTGCGCGGCGACTTCATAGCCATCCATGCGCGGCATCTCGATGTCGAGCAGGATGATGTCCGGCACGTGATCCTGCAGCAGCGTCACCGCGTCCATCCCGTCGCGGGCGGTGAGCACGCGCATGCCGTTGCGCTCGAGCAGCCGCTGAGTGACGCGGCGCACCGTGATGGAGTCATCGACCACCAGCGCGAAGGTGCGTCGATCGCTCGACTCGGAAACGAGCGGCGCGCTGCCGCGGCCGCGCCACTCCGCGCGCACGAGCGCTCCGATGTCCAGAATGATGACGATCCGTCCGTCCCCCAAGATCGTCGCGCCGGACACGCCACGGATGCTCGCGATCTGCGGGCCGACCGATTTGACGACGATCTCGCGATTGCCGAGCAGCTCGTCGGCGACCAGCGCGGTCGAGTGCTCCCCGGCACGAACCAACACCACCGGAAGCGTGACGTCCTGCTCGGGCAGGGGCGAGGGCGGCAGCCCGACGAACACCGCCAGATGCTGGAACCGGTAGCGCTGGCCGCCATACTCGAAGGTCGCCGATTCCGTGCCCAGATGCAGGCTCACCTGCTCCTGCGGCAGCCGCAGCACGCCCTCGACGGTCGGCAGCGGCAGCGCGTAGAACTCCTCGCCGGTGCGCACGATGAGCGCATGGCTGATCGCCAGCGTGAACGGCAATCTGATCGTGAACGCGGTGCCCTGACCCGGCTGCGTCTCCATGTGCAGCGCGCCGCCGAGCCGCTTGATCTCGGTGGCCACCACGTCCATGCCGACGCCGCGGCCGGCTTGCTGGGTAAGACTGCCGGCGGTGGAGAAACCCGGCTCGAGGATCAGCTGCATGGCCTCCTCGTCACTGACCGGTCCGGGCGGAATCAGCCCCAGCGCGCGACCCTTGGCGCGGATCGCCTCGAGATTCATGCCCGCGCCGTCGTCACTCAAGCGCACCACCACCTGGGCGCCTTCGCGCCGCAGTTGCAGACTGATCCGTCCGGCGGGCGGTTTGCCCGCACGGGCGCGCTCCTCGGGCAACTCGATGCCGTGCACCACCGCATTGCGCAGCATGTGCTCGAAGGGCGGCAGCATGTGCTCGAGCACCTGCCGGTCGAGCTCGCCGGCGGCTCCCTCGACGATGAGCTCGGCGCGCTTGCCGGTATCGGCGGCCGCCTGGCGCACGATGCGCGAGAGCCGCTGTACGTGCTGTTGGAACGGAACCATGCGGGTGCGCATGAGGCCGTTCTGCAGCTCGGTCATGGTGCGCGCCTGTTGCTGCAGGAGCGTCTGCGCGTCCTTGGTCAGGTTCTCGAGCAGCTGCTGCAGGCTGGCCACGTCGTTGGCGGTTTCGGCGAGCGCGCGGGAAAACTGTTGAATGGAGGAATAGCGGTCGAGCTCGAGCGGATCGAAGTCGGTGCGGTGCGCGGCTTCAGGGTCGTGGCGGTGCAGAATCTGAGCCTCGGTTTCGATCTCGAGGCTGCGCAACTGCTCCTTCAGGCGCGTCACGGTGCGTGACAGCTCCCCGAGATTGAAGTCGATGGAGCTGATCTGCTGCTCCAGGCGCGAGCGGGCGATGCTCGCCTCGCCGGCGACGTTGAGCAGCTTGTCGAGCAGTTCGGCGTCGACGCGCGCCATCTCCTGCCGCTCTGCCGGCGCAACCGGCTCACGCCCCGGCGGCACCGGCGAAGGCGCCGCGAGCGGCTCGGAGAGCGCGCTCTGCGGAAGCGGTTCGCTCGCCGCCTGGGTCGCGGCACCGGCCTCGGCCGCTCGCAGCACCGGGAACGTGTCCGGCTCGAGCGGCGCGGACTGCTCCGTCACCGTCGACTCGTGCGGCATGAGCTGAGGCGGCGGCACCGCGGCCGGAGCCAGCACGGGCGGCTCGAGCGGCTCGGCCGCCACTGGCTCGGCCGGCTCGGGCACCACGGACTCGAGCGGCTCGGACTGCACGGACTCGGGCGCCTCCACGGACTCGACGTCGAGATTGGGCGCACTCTCGGCGGCTGCAGCCGGATGAGCCGGACTCCCACCCCGCTGCGTCAGCTCACGAATGCGAGCGATCATCGCGTGCGCCGGCGAGACGCCCTGCCCGTTGACCACCGCCTCGCGCATGCCCGCCAGCCGGTCGAGACTGGCCTGAATGACATCAAACACGCCTTCACCGGCGAGCAGCGAGCCGTCCTCGGCCTGGCCCACCAGTGTCTCGAGCTCGTGCGACAGGTCGCCCATCGCCACAATGCCGGCCATGCGCGCGCCGCCCTTGAGCGTATGCAGGGCGCGCTTGAGCTCGAAGGCGCGCTCGGCACTGCTCGGACTCGCCCGCCACTGCTCGAGGGTACGCTCGGACCCCTCGATCAACTCGAGGGCCTCTTCGGAGAAGACCGCGGCCACCTCCGGATCGTAGTCAGCCGCAGACGCGTTGGCGTCCGAAGCAATCGGGCTCGCCGCAGCCCCTTCTTGCGCAACGTCCCCGCCCTTCGCCGTGTCGGCGCCCGCACCGGGCGGCACGGTTTCCGGTGCGTCTTCCCGCGCGCTTTCGGCCGCCTCCGCAACGGCGGCACGAGCGGCCGCCTGCTCGGCTGCGGCGATGCGCCGGCCGAGTGCCTCTTCCGCCTCTGCAAGCCGCTGGATCAGCATCTGATGACTGGCGAAGTAGCCGGTGGGCTCTTCCATGTGCTCCGCGACCGCCTCCATCGCCGTCATGCAGTCGGCGAGCAGCGTCAGATCCGCCGTGCTCAGGCCGGCGCCGTGCGCGTAGACTCGCCGGATCCAGTGGTCGAGCGGCTCGGCGAGGCGCACGCCGTGGCGCGCTTGCGCCGCCTTCGAGCTGCCGACCAGTGTATGGCAGGCGCGATACACCTCCTCCGGCAGCGCGTGCGGCTCCGGTGCGCTGGCCTCGCCCCTGAGGTAGCCGCGAATCGCGGCGACGTGCGTTTCCGTCTCGCGCACGTATATATCGCGCAAACCTTCGTCCAGAGCCGGTAGCGTGCGCCCCGGCGGCGCGGCGCCCGAGACCTGCGCGGCGACCTCCCCCGCAGCAGCGCCCCCCGCGGCGGGTGGCGCCTCGCTGCGCGGCTCATCCTGCGGCGCCGCCGCCGGGTGCGGCTCGCGGCCGGCGGCTATCGCGTGCGCCGTGGCCGTGATTCCCGCGACATCGGTGACCGCCGGCCGACCGGACTCCAACTGCTCGATCAGCTGCGGCAGCGCCGCGATTGCCTGGCGGAGCTCCTCGAGAATCGCCGGGCTGCGCGTCAGGGTGTTGTCGAGCAGCCGGTTGAGCAGACTCTCGACCGACCAGGCCAGTTCGCCGAGCTCGCGCGCGCCGACCATGCGGCCGCTGCCCTTGAGGGTATGGAACGCGCGGCGCACGATCTCGAGCGCATCGCGGTCCAGCGGATTCTGATCCCAGAGCGGAAAGTGCCGGCGGATCCGGGCGAGTTCTTCGCGCGCCTCTTCGACGAACAGCCCGATCAGCTCCGAGTTGGCGTTCTCGGCGAGCACGGCCAGCTTGCCGGTCGTGGACAGTGACGCCGGCGCGGACGAGACCGCCAGATCCGGGTAGGTGGCCGAGGAGTGCCCGTCGCCGCCCGGGGTCATCAGCACAGTTTTGGCGAAAGCCGACGGCTCGATCGGCGCGAGCGGCAATTCCGTCGGGGCGCGCTCGAGCACTTGCAGGCACGAGTGGGCATTGTCCAGCATGTACCAGGGATCGCTCCGACCGGCCTGCAACGTCTCCATGTAATACTCGAGGCTGACGATGGCATCGGCGAGCCGGTCGAGCCAGCCAGGCGGTGACGGCGGCGCATCGGGACGCATGATCCGGCGCAGCTGGGCGGCAATCCCTTCGACGACCTCCACCGCCCGCGTCTTGCCGAGCATCAGCAGCGCCGCCTTCAGTCCGGTCACCAAGCCTCGCCAGCTGTCGAGGGCGGCCCCGTCCGGCTTGCCGCCGAGGCTCTGAGTGACCGCCTCCTTGATCCACGCCAGGTTATGAATGCACTCGCGCAGAACCGCGGCCTGCACCTGCTGGAATTCGCGGTCCTCGTCCTGCGCGTCCGCCTCGCCCCCGACGGCGGGCCTGATCATTCCGACCAGGCTGTCGTCGAGCCGGTCCTCGACCGCGATCAGCGCGGCGGCGATCTCCACGAGCACCGCTTCGTCGGCAGGCTCGGTGCCGGCCAGGATGTGCTCGAGCCTGTCGGTCTGCGCCTGCACCACGGCGCGCTGCGCCCCGAGCCCCAACACGCCGAGGGTATCGCCGATCTTGCGCAGCAGCGCCACCTGCGCCCGCAACTCCTCGCCCTGGCGCACGCCGCGGCGCACGAACTGCTCGAGCACCTCCTTGACCTTGGCCAGGTCCTCGCGAATGGCCGCGGCAACGGTTTGCATGAGCTTGACGTTCGGCGCCGAGAGGCTTTCGCGCTCCTGCTCGATGCTCTCGTCGACCGGCAGCAACTCGGCGAGCCGGAACGAGGTGCGCACCGCCGCGACGCGCACGCCGTTGCTGGTGGAGCGGCCGACGTAGTACAGCAGGTTGTTCAGCAGATCGACCGGTGGGCTCTGGCAGTAGCGCGTCTCGCCCAACTGATAGAGCCGCCGCATCTCGCGGTCGGCCAGTCCCAGCAGCCGCTTGACCGACACCCCGCTCTCGAGGCCGCCCTCGCGCAGCGCCTCGATCAACGCACCGATCACCCACCACAGCTGAAAAACGGGTTGGCGCGTGGCCGACTGCTCGAGTTTCTCGGCCACAGCGGCGATCGCCGCGAGATTCTGATCGACCCGCTCGCCGCGGATCCAGCCGATCAGGCCCGTCTGCAACTGCGCACGCAGCCGGCGGCACCACTGCTCCACACCGATCTGCGGCTCTCCGGGCGAGGCGGGACGCGGCTGCGCCTGTTTGTCCGATTTGAGGTTCAGCAGCAGCAGCGTGCCTTCCGAGAGCAGTGCGCTGCCGCGCACGGCCCGCAGGTCGTTCAGCAACGGCAGCAGCACCAGCGCAATGTCGCGCCCACCGCCGAGCACGCGCTCGAGATATCCCGGCAACTGCACCAACGCGCGCAGCAGCGCGTCGAGACTCTCGGCCTGACCCTTGCGCTCGGTGACGGTGGCGAGCAAGTAGTCCGCCACGAGCTCCATTTCCTCGGCGAGCAGCGCCGCGCCGTAGATCTCCAGGACCCGCAATACACCTTGGGCCTGATGCAGCTCGTGCTTGCAGCGCTCGAGCAGCGTCACGTTGTCCGGCTGCTCGACATAGCTCTCGATGGCCGCGCGAGCCTCGCTCAGCGTCTGCGCAAGCTCGTGCCCGACCACCTCGAGCGTCTGGGAAGCGACTTCGGACATCAACAGGCTCCGGGGGACGGACTCAACTGCCACCGGCGGCGGTAATGGGCGTGGTGGGCGTGCCGGACGCGGCGACTTGCGGGCGCCGGTATGCGCCGGTTGCGCCCGGGGACGGGCCGCCGGGCAAGCGGAACCCCGCCGCCGCGCGCCGCAAGCCCGCCGACAGCTCGGCCAACTGCGCGATCGCGGCCGAGGTGGCGCTGGTTGATTCCGCGGTCTGGACGCTGATCTCCCTCAGGACCTGCATGTTGCGCGCGATGTTCTGCGCGCCGCTTGCCTGGGCGCGCGCGCTGCCGGAGATGTTCTGCACGAGACTGGCGATCTGATTCGACACCTGCTCGATCTCATCGAGGGCCGCGCCGGCATTCTCCGCCAGCAGAGCGCCGCCGACCACGTCGGTGGTGCTGCGCTCCATCGACACCACCGCCTCGTTGGTATCCGTCTGAATGGTCCGGACCAGAACCTCGATCTGCTTGGTGGCATTGGCCGCGCGCTCGGCAAGCCGCTGCACCTCGTCGGCGACTACCGCGAAGCCGCGACCCGCCTCCCCGGCCATGGAGGCCTGGATCGAGGCATTCAGCGCCAGGATGTTCGTCTGCTCGGCGATGTCGTTGATCAGCTCGACGATGTTGCCGATCTCCTGCGAGCTCTCCCCCAGGCGCTTGATGCGCTTGGAGGTCTCCTGGATCGTCTCGCGGATCGCGTTCATGCCGTCGATGGTCCGCCGCACCGCATCGCCCCCCTTGTGGGCGATCTCGACCGAGTGGCGGGCCACATCGGCGGCCCGTTCCGCATTGCCCGAGACTTCGGCCACCGAGTTCGCCATTCCGGAGGCCGACTCGGTCGCCGAGGCGATCTGCTTCGACTGGGCGCTGCTCGCCTTGGCCAAATGCTGCGCGAGCGCCTGGGTCTGGCGCGCGGCACTGTCGAGCTGGATCGCCGACTGGTTGATGGTCGTGACCAGGCCGCGCAGCGCATCGACCGCGTAATTGATCGAGTCGGCGATCGCGCCGGTGATCTCCTCGGTCACCGTCGCCTGGACGGTCAGATCGCCGTCGGCGAGGCTCGAGAGCTCATCGAGCAGCCGCAGGATGGCCTGTTGATTGCGGTCGTTCTCCTTGCGCTGGGTCTCGGCGGCCATGCGCTGGTCCCGAACCTTCCGGTCGATGCGGCCGGCGAGCACGATGGCCGCCGCCAGCAGCGCTGCCGCCGCGACGGCCAACGCCAGCGGCCCGAAGCGCGCCAGCGCCGAGCCCGCGGCGGCGGCGAAATACGCCAACGCGGCGCCCGCGAGAATCAACACCGCGCTGCCGGCCAGCAGCCCGGTGAGGGCGCGCGAGTGTCCGGCGGGCCCCGAGCGGTCGCTCATGCCGCCGCGTCCGCGAAGGCCGCGCTTTCCAGCAGCGCGCGCAGGCTGAGCACGGGCCATTGCTCGCCCGAGCGCCGGAACGATCCGGCCAGGTAGTGCTCGCAGCGGGCCATGGTCGGAGGCGCCTCGGCGCAGAACTCGCTCTCGGCGAAACGGCGGAAGCCGAGCACCTCGTCGAGGAGCAGCCCGGCGGGAATCTCCCGATGGTTCACCGCCACCACGCGCGTCGTGCGGCCCATCGGCGTGGCGCCGCTGCCGAGGAACTGGCGCAGATCGATGATCGGCAGAAGCTGTCCGCGCACGTTGGCGAGCCCCTTGATCCACGGTTTGGCGCCCGGAACCCGGGTCATGCCCGCCGGGACGCCGAGAACCTCGCGCGTCTCCTCGCGCGCCACCAGATACAGATCGCCGGCCATGCGCAATGCGACCCCGACCCACTCGCGCTGCGGCGCGCCTTCCTGACTCGATTGCGCGCAGACCGCCCGGGCTCGCCGCTCGAGCTCACACAGCAGCTCGAAAGGCCGGTCGCGAAGCACGTTGAGCGGTCGCGTATCACTCATGCCGCGCGTGCGCCTGGGTGTTGCCGGTCAGTCGCCAGATCTGGGTGCTCATCGGGACGGGCTCAGCTCGCGAGCGTCGAGCGGGCTTTGGCAACCAGCTGGTCCGGAGAGACCGGCTTGATCATGTAGTCGATCGCGCCCTGGCGCAGCCCCCAGATTCGATCGGTCTCCTGTCCCTTGGAGGTCACCATGATGATCGGGATCTGGCGCGTGCGTGGATCATTGACCAGCGCCCGTGTCGCCTGATAGCCGTTCATCCCTGGCATGACGATGTCCATGAAGATGAGGTCGGGACTCATCTCGCGCGCGAGCCGCACGCCTTCGGCCCCATCCGCCGCGGCGGCGGTGCGATAGCCGTGCTTCTGGAGCGCCGTCTGCATCACATGCACCTCCGTGGGCGAATCATCGACGATGAGGATCAGTGCCATGACCATCATCTCCCGATATGCGTTTCAATCGCGCCGAGCAGCTCGTCCTTGGTGAAGGGCTTGGTCAGGTAGTGCTCGGAACCGACGATTCGGCCCCGCGCACGGTCGAACAGGCCGTCCTTGGACGACAGCATGATGACGGGTATGGAGCGGAACACTTTATTGTGCTTGATCAGCGAGCAGGTCTGATACCCGTCGAGCCGCGGCATCATGATGTCGACGAAGACGATATCCGGCTGGTGATCGGCGATCTTCGAGAGCGCATCGAAGCCGTCGATGGCCGTGTACACCTCGCAACCCTCCTTGGCGAGAAGCGTCTCGGCCGTACGGCGTATCGTTTTGCTGTCATCGATCACCAGGACCTTAAGGCCCTGGAGCTTCGTGTTGCTGGCGTTCACGGCCACGCAACTCCTCATTGCAGTCGACGGAGGCTCGGATGGCCGCCACGATGACGGTCTCCGCCCCGGGGGCCCGAGCGTACACGCAATGCCCGAGCCGGCGCCATTGGGGCCGCAGACCCCGAGAACTCAAGCAGATTTTCTTTTAACATATCGGAAGAACCCTCGCCATGCCGTCTACGTCACGGTTTTCGCAGGTCGATCGCGCGCGGACCGCCCCCCAGACAGGCGCGAGCGCTCCTGGCATCATCCTCCCATGTCGACCGTTCGTCTGGGCGTGATCATGGACCCGATTCACGCCATCCACTACGCCAAGGACTCGACGCTGGCCATGCTGCTTGCCGCCCAGACGCGCGGCTGGTCGCTCGTTTATCTCGAGCAGCGGGATTTGTGGCTGCGGGACGGCGTCGCCTGGGGCCGGCCGCGGCCGCTGCGGGTCAAGGCCGATCCCGCCGGCTGGTTCGAGCTTGGCGAGCCGGTGGCAACCCCATTAGGACAGCTCGATTGCATCCTGATGCGCAAAGACCCCCCCTTCGACACCGAGTACATCTATACGACGTACATCCTGGAGCGGGCGGAGCTGGCGGGCGCTCGGGTGGTCAATCGTCCTCGCGGGCTGCGGGACATGAACGAAAAGGTCTACACTGCGTGGTTTCCCGAGTGCTGCGCGCCGACCCTGATCACGCGCGACATGGCCGACATGGCCGCATTCCTGCGCGAGCACGGCACAATCGTCTGCAAGCCGCTGGACGGCATGGGCGGACGGTCGATCTTCGTGCTCGAGCGGCACGACAAGAACATGGGCGTGGTGTTCGAGACGCTCACCGACTATGGACGGCGCTTCGCCATCGTGCAGCGCTATCTACCCGAGATCGCCACCGAGGGCGATGCGCGCGTGCTGCTGATCGACGGGGAGCCCCTGCCTTATGCGCTCGCGCGCATCCCGCAGCCACACGACAATCGCGGCAATCTCGCCGCCGGCGCTCGCGCCGAGGTCCGTCCGTTGAGCGAGCGAGAGCGCTGGCTCGCCGCGCGAATCGGCCCGGCGCTCGCGGCCCAGGGAATGCTGTTCGTGGGGCTCGACGTGATCGGCGGTCACGTCACGGAAATCAACGTGACCAGCCCCACGGGCATCCGCGAGATCGAGAAACAGCACCCCATCGGCATCGGCGAGCGCCTGCTGCAAGCCATCGAGCGGCGGCTGGCGGGCGCATCGGCGCCGTCGGCCTGAGCGAGGCGCGATGGCCGCGCAGTCCGCATCGATCCGGGCCGGTCGGGCCTCGCGAGATCGCCTGCTGGCGATGCTATTCGTGGCGACGCTGCTCCATGGGCTGCTGATTCTCGGCATCACCTTCAACACACCGCTGGCCGGCGGGCGCGGCGCACCCGGTTTGCGCGTCCTCTTGGTATCGGACCGGCTGCCGCCGGCCGAGCACAATCCCACAGCCGCCTACCTCGCGCAGCGTACCGAGCTGGGGGCCGGCAACACGCGCCGCACCGTAGTGCGGCCGAGCGCGCCGACACTGCAACCCACGGCGCCGCCCGGCCACCGCAGCGCACCCGCGTTCGCCGCACCGCCGGGCCGGCCGGCTCAGGGCGGCGCCGAGCAAGTGTTGAGCACTACCGGCTGGAGCACTCGGGTCACCTACCGCATCAGCAGCTCGCCGGGGACGCTGACCGCGGTCCGTGCGCCGGGCAGGGGCGGCACCCCGGGCGCGCGCGCCAGCCGCCCCGCCCGCCTGCAGGGCCCGGAGCGACAATTGTGGGTCAGCCCGGACACGCGCTCATCCCTGGTGGCGCCCTACCTGGTGGCTTGGCGGCGCAAGGTCGAGCGGATCGGAACACTGAACTTCCCCGCAGCCGCCCGCCAGGCGGGAACCCACGCCGCGCCGATCATCGAAGTGGCGGTTGCGTCCGATGGTCGCCTGGTGAACGCGCGGATCCGCCGCTCCAGCGGCGATCCGGCGCTCGACCATGCCGCGCTGACGATTCTGCGGATGGCGAGTCCGTTCGATCCCTTCCCGCCGCAGCTGGCTCGCCGCTATCGCGTGCTGCGGTTCACGTATGAATGGCAATTCCAGGGCGGGCGGGTGCGTGGATCGGTCAGCGCGCCTTGAGGCGCGCCGCGCCGATCCCCATACTGGGGCCCATGGGCGAACACAGCGGCAAGCCGGACGATACGGCCGAGTCTGCGGTACAGATGGAGCAACGCGCAGCGGGCGAGTGCGGCCCCCGCCCGTCGGACTTTGCCAGCCTCGCCAATCACCTGCTGATCGCGATGCCCTCTCTGAGCGATCCGAACTTCATGCAGACGGTGGCGCTGATCTGCGAGCATACCGAGCGCGGCGCCCTCGGCATCGTCCTGAACAAGCCGCTGCCGATGCGCCTCTCGGACGTGCTCTCGCAGATGCAGATAACGCCCTCGAGCGAGATCATCGCGGAGCAACCCGTGCTGCGCGGCGGTCCGGTGCACACCGACCGGGGTTTCGTGCTGCACCGCCCGGGCGGACAGTGGGACCATACCCACAAGGTCTCGGATGCCATCCAGGTGACCACCTCGCGCGACGTACTGGCGGCCATGGCCCGCGGCGAAGGACCGGCGGACGCGTTCATCGCACTCGGCTATGCCGGCTGGGAGGCCGGTCAGCTCGAACGGGAGATCCTCGAGAACGCGTGGATTTCGGTGCCGGTCGACGCCCGGGTGGTCTTCGATCTGCCGTTCAACGAGCGCTGGAGCGGCGCATGGCATCTGCTCGGGGTCGAAGTCGGCCAGCTGAGCCTCACCGCCGGACATGCCTGAGCGGGTCCAGCGCATTCTCGCCTTCGACTTCGGACTCCAACGCGTCGGCATTGCCATTGGAGACACTCTGACGGGCACCGCCGCACCGCGCCCGGCGAGCGCCGCGCGTGCCGGCGAGCCCGACTGGGAGTCGATCGGACGTGAGGTGAGCGCGTTCAATCCCGGCCGGCTTGTGGTCGGCGCCCCGTATAATACCGACGGCACCGCGGGTGCATTGATGCCGAGCGTGCGCCGTTTCGCCAGCGAGTTGCGCCGCCGCTTCGCGCTGCCCGTCAGCCTGATCGACGAGCGCTTCTCCTCGCTCGAGGCGAGTGCGGCGCTGACGAGGCTGCGCGCGCGCGGCGGGCGCCGCCGCGTGCGGCGCGAGCACCTCGACAGTGCCGCCGCCGCGGTGATCCTGGAGCGGTGGCTCGCTGGAGAGCCTGGAGAAGAATTGCAATGATCCCGACCATCCCGGCCGCTCGCGCCGTCCCCGCGGTCTACGGCACGTACAGCGGCGCGCCGGAGACCGCATGAACGAGCAACTGCGCGCCGACGGCTCGCTGCGCCACCTCATCACGCTGGAGAGTCTGCCGCGGCCGCTGATCGAGCGGCTGCTCGATCGCGCCCAGAGCCTGGTTCGCCCGCTCGGCGCCCGCCCGCCGGTCAGCCGCGCCCTCGCCGGCCGCACCGTCGCCAACCTGTTCACCGAGCCCTCGACGCGCACCCGCGTCTCGTTCGAGCTCGCCGCGAAGCGCCTCGGGGCGGAGGTGGTGAATCTGGAAGTTCAGCTGTCCTCGCGGGTCAAAGGCGAGAGCATGCTCGACACCGTGTTCACTCTCCAGTCGCTGCACATCGATGCGCTGGTGATCCGCGATGCCGAGCCGGGCGTGCCCGGCACGGTGGCGGCGCACGTCGCCCCGCATGTCAGCGTGTTGTCGGCCGGAGAGGCGCACTTGGGGCACCCGACTCAGGGTCTGCTCGATGCGCTGACCATCCGCCAACACAAGCCGAGCTTCGAGAAGCTGAGCATCGCCGTCGTCGGCGATATCCGCCACTCGCGGGTGGCGCGCTCGGCCTTCCACGTCTTGCGCGCCCTGGCGGTGGCGGATCTGCGCATCGTGGCGCCCCCGGCGCTGATGCCCGAGCCCGGGGAATTCCCCGGCTGCGCGCGCCATACCACGCTCGAAAGCGGCCTGAGGGATGCCGACGTGGTGATGATGCTGCGCATTCAGACCGAGCGCATCGCGCAGGCGGACCTCCCGGATGCGGCGCGGTACTACGCCAGCTACGGACTGACGCCCGAGCGGCTTGCGCTCGCCCGCCCGGATGCGATCGTCATGCACCCGCAGCCCATGAACCGCGGCATCGAGATTGCTTCGGAAGTGGCCGACGGACCCCGGTCGGTGATCCGCGAGCAGGTACGCAACGGCATCGCCGTGCGCATGGCCGTACTGGAGGAAGTGCTCGCCGGCAGGAGCGCCGGATGACTCGCGGCACGCGCGGCACGCTGCATCTGGAAGACGCCCGGGTCCTGAGCCAAACGCCGTTCGAGGCCCGGCAGTTCGTACTGCGGCTCGCGGCGCCGATCTGCGCGGCGCACGCCGAGCCGGGCAGCTTCGTACACCTGACCTGCGATCCCGCCATCCCCATGCGCCGGCCGCTGTCGATCATGCGCGCCGACGCCCGGGCCGGCTGGATCGACCTGTTGTACAAGATCGTCGGTCCGGGGCTGCGGGCGCTTGCCGCGCGCAAGCGCGGCGACCTCGTGAGTGTCATCGGTCCGATCGGCACGCCCTTCACGCTGCATCCCGAGCGCGCGCGCGTGGTGTTGATCGGCGGCGGCGTCGGCATCCCGCCCATGATCTTTCTCGCCGAGCGGCTGCATGAGCGGCCCGAAGCCCAGTATCGTCCGCTGGTGCTGATGGGCTCGGAGATTCCCTTTCCGTTTCATCCGCGTCCCGCGGCCCTCCCGGTGGCCGGGTTGCCGGCGCAGGCGAGCGCGTGCCTGCCGCTGCTCGAGGAGTGGGGTATCCCGAGCCGGCTGGCGAGCCGCGCGGGTTTGCCAGGCTGCTTCGAGGGCTACGTCACCGAACTCGCCGGGCAATGGCTCGGCACGCTCGCGCCGGAGGCGCTGGCCGAGGTCGAGCTGTTCGCCTGCGGACCGACCCCCATGCTGGCGGCGACGGCTCAGCTGGCCCGCCGCTACGGCGTACCCTGTCAGGTCTCGCTCGAGGAATTCATGGCCTGTGGCGTCGGCGGCTGCGCCGGCTGCACCGTGCGGGTGCGCACCGCCGCGGGCGATGCCATGAAGCGCGTGTGCGTGGACGGCCCGGTGTTCGACGCGCTGCAAGTATTCTGAGCGTCCCGGCGGCTGCCTGGAGCGCAATGACGACACGTCGAGTGTCGTCATTGCGGCCTCATCCAAAGTTGATTTTGGCCTCGAGATTGGCCCGCGAGTCGGCGTTGGCGAGCGCGTCGGCCAACTCGACCTTGCCGCGCCGGTACAGCCCGAGCAACGCCGTGTCGAAGCTCTGGATGCCCTGCTCGGCGCTGGCCGCGAGCGCCTCTTTCACTCCGACGATATCGCCCTTGTTGATCCGATCGCAGATGTGCGGTGTATTGAGCAGCACCTCGACCGCCGCCACCCGCCGCCCATCCTTGCCCGGCACCAGCCGCTGCGCCAGGATGCCGCGCAGGTACTGGGAAATATCCAGGAAGATCTGCGCATGCTGCTCGGGCGGAAACATGTTGATGATCCGATCCAGGGTCTGCGCGCAATTGTTGGCATGCAGAGTCGCGAGCACCAGATGCCCGGTGCCGCCGAGGTGGATCGCCGCCTCCATGCTCTCGCGGTCGCGGATCTCCCCGACCAGGATCACATCGGGCGCGGCGCGCAGCGCGCCCCGCAGCGCGCGCGCAAACGACTTGGTGTCCAGTCCCACCTCGCGCTGATTGACGATCGAGCGCTTGTTGGTGTGCAGGAACTCTATGGGATCCTCGATCGTCAGGATGTGATCCGAGCACGTCTCGTTGCGCAGATTGATCATGGCGGCGAGCGTTGTGGATTTGCCCGAGCCGGCCGCGCCGACCACGAGCACCAGGCCGCGCTTGTGCAGCACCAAGTCGGTGGCCGCCTCGGGAATGCCCAGAGTCTCGAGGCGGGGCATCTCGGCGGTGATGTAGCGCAACACCACCGCCGGAAACCCGCGCTGCATGAACACGTTGACGCGAAAGCGGCCGAGGCCCGGCTCGGAGAGGGCGAAATCCAGCTCCAGCTCGCGCGCAAACTGCTCGCGCTGCTCGACGTTCATCAGCGCCAGGGCCGCCTGGCGCACCATCTGCGGCGTCAGCACCTGCTTGTTGATCGGGTAGATCTGCCCCTCGATCTTGATCTTGACGGGCGCATTGCTGGTAAAGAACAGGTCAGACGCCTTGCGCTCGACCATGAGCTTGAACAGCGGCTGGGTTTTGAACTGTGGGGTCGCGCCCGCCGCCGCGACCTCGGCCGCCGGTGGGGACTGCCCGGGGCTCGCGGCCGCTTCGGTCACGACTTGCCACCGTCTTCATCGCCCACGATCGTGAGGCTCCCGTCGTCGATGGCCGGGCTCTGCCGATGCCCTTCGAGTTTCACCCGCAACCGCAGCTCGTTCTTCGAGTCGGCGTTGCGCAGCGCGTCCTCGTACGAGATGAATCCGGACTCGTACAGCTCGAACAGCGATTGATCGAAGGTCTTCATGCCGAGGCGGTTCGAGCGCGCCATGACGTCGCGGATCTTGACCACTTCGCCCTTGAAGATCAGGTCCTGAATCAGCGGCGAGTTGAGCATGATTTCCATGGCGGCGATGCGCCCGGACCCGGTCTCGCGCGGCACCAGCCGCTGCGAGATGAATGCGCGGATGTTCAGCGACAAGTCCATCAGCACCTGCTCGCGCCGCTCGTCGGGAAAGAAGTTGATGATCCGGTCGAGGGCCTGGTTGGCGTTGTTTGCGTGCAGAGTGGAGAACACCAGATGTCCGGTCTCGGCAAACTGCACGGCGAATTCCATGGTCTGGCGGTCGCGGATCTCGCCGATGTAGATCACGTCCGGCGCCTGGCGCAGCACGTTCTTCAGCGCCACCTCCCACGATTCGGTGTCGACACCGATGTCGCGATGCGTGATGACGCAGCCCTTGTGCTGATGAATGAACTCGACCGGATCCTCCACCGTTACGATGTGCCCGCGGGTCTTGTCGTTGCGGTAGCCGACCATGGCCGCGAGGGTGGTCGACTTGCCCGAACCGGTGCCCCCGACCACCACGACGAGACCGCGCTTGGAGAGCGAGAGTTCCTTCAGTATCGGCGGCAGCTCGAGGTCCTCGAAGCTCGGGATCTTGGAATTGATCATGCGGATCACGCATCCGACCGCGCTCTGCTGCACGAAGGCGCTGACGCGGAAGCGACCGATGCCCGTCGGGGCGATCGCGAAATTGCATTCCTTGGTCGCGTCGAACTCGCGCGTCTGCCGGTCATTCATCAGCGAGCGGACCAGGGTCGCGGACTGCTCACCGGTGAGCGCCCGCTCGCTCTGCGGCCGCACCTCGCCATCGACCTTCAGCGCCGGCGGAAAGCCCGCGGTCAGGAACAGGTCCGAGGCCTTCTTCTCGACCATCCGCCGCAGCAGATCGTGAATGAGCTTGATGGCTTGATCGCGATCCATGGAATTCTCCCCCGGCGAGGCTAGCCGACGCTCGGGCCTGCGCCGCAGCGGCGTCCGCTGCGCGCCAGTGAGGCCGGCATCACAGGCTATCCTTATTCTGCGCCTTGAAGCGCGCTTCTTCCTTGCTGACCAGCCCCTTGGACAGCAGCTCGGCGAGGCATTGGTCCAGGGTCTGCATGCCCTGGGCCTGGCCGGTCTGGATCGAGGAGTACATCTGGGCAATCTTGCCTTCGCGGATCAGATTGCGGATGGCCGGGGTCCCGATCATGATCTCGTGCGCGGCGATCCGCCCCCCGCCGATGCGTTTCAGCAGGGTTTGCGAGATCACCGCCCGGAGCGATTCGGAGAGCATCGAGCGCACCATGTCCTTCTCGGCCGCCGGGAACACGTCGACCACCCGATCGATGGTCTTGGCCGCGGAGCTGGTGTGCAGCGTGCCGAACACCAGGTGGCCGGTCTCGGCGGCCGTCAGCGCAAGCCGGATGGTTTCCAGGTCGCGCATCTCCCCCACCAGCACCACGTCCGGGTCCTCGCGCAGCGCCGAGCGCAATGCCTCGCTGAAGCCGAGCGTGTCGCGGTGCACTTCGCGCTGATTGACCAGGCAGCGCTTCGATTCGTGCACGAATTCGATCGGATCCTCGATGGTGATGATGTGATCCGGACGATTGTCGTTGCAATGATCGACCATCGCGGCAAGCGTGGTCGACTTGCCCGAGCCGGTCGGACCGGTCACCAGCACGAGCCCCCGCGGCAGCATGCACAGATCGCGGAAGATCTTCGGCGCATTGAGATCATCGAGCGACTGTATGCCCGAGGGAATCGTGCGGAACACGGCGCCCGCGCCGCGGTTCTGATTGAAGGCGTTGACGCGAAAGCGCGCCAGTTTCGGAATCTCGAACGAGAAATCAGTCTCGAAGAACTCCTCGAACGCCTTGCGCTGCTTGTCGTTCATGATGTCATACACCATGCTGTGCACTTCCTTGTGCGCCAGCGGCGGCATATTGATGCGCTTCATGTCGCCGTCGACGCGGATCATGGGCGGCACACCGGCGGACAGGTGCAGATCCGAGGCGTTGTTCTTGACAGCGAAGGCCAGCAGTTGCGCGATATCGACCATCGGGACTCCGATTGGCGGCGGTTGCGGCGCAGCCGGTGCCTGGCCGTCGCACGGAGTATAACGGAGAGGTTCGGCGGGCTATATGTTACGGGCTTCGCAGAATTTGCCGCAGCGTCTGCAGGCGGTACATGCGCGGATTGCCGCGGCCGCGGCCCGCGCGAACCGTTCTGTGTCGGAGATCACACTTCTGGCCGTGTCCAAGGCTCAGCCGCTCGAGACGCTGCGCGCACTTGCCGCACTCGGGGTCCACGACTTCGGCGAAAGCTACCTGAACGAAGCCGTGGACAAGCTCGAGGCGCTCGCGACACTGCCGCTCACCTGGCACTTCATCGGGCGCGTGCAGGCGAACAAGACCCGCATCATCGCCGAGCGCTTCCAATGGGTTCATGGATTGGACCGGCTGCACATTGCCGAGCGGCTCTCGGCGCAGCGGCCCTTCCATGCCCCGGCGCTTCAGGTGTGCATCCAGGTCAATCTCGCCGAGGAAGCCAGCAAGGGCGGCGTGGCGCCCGCGCAGCTGGCGGAACTTGCCCGCGCGGTGGCGGCGCTACCGCGGCTGCGCCTGCGGGGACTGATGTGCCTGCCCCCCGCGGAGTCGGATCCGGAGCGCCAGCGCGCCTGGTTCGCCCGACTGCGGGCACTGCGCGACACGTTGAATGCGCGAGGCGGCCCGCTGGACACGCTCTCGATGGGAATGAGCGCGGATTTCGAGAGCGCCATTCTCGAGGGCGCGACCGTGGTGCGTATCGGCTCGGCCCTGTTCGGGCCTCGGCCTTCGCGCGCATGAACCCAGCGCACGCGCGCGGGTGAGCCGCTACAATGCCCAACCCATGAGTCATCTGGATCTGACGGTGCTCGGCGCCGGCAACATGGGCCGCGCCCTGATCGGGGGATTGCTGCGCCAGGGCACGCGGCCCGAGCGCATCACCGTAGGCGAGCCTTCGGCTCAGGCCCGTCAGGCACTCGAACGTGAGTTCGGCGTGAGGGCCACCGGTGACAACATTACCGCCGTGCGGGAAGCCACTGTCGTGGTCGTCGCCGTCAAACCGCAGGACGTCGCGGCGGTGCTAAAGCCGCTGGCGCCGGAATTCGCACGCGCTCGACCCGTCGTGCTGTCCGTCGCCGCCGGCGTACGCATCGCCGAATTGCGCGGCTGGTGCGGCACTCAGATACCGGTCATCCGCGCCATGCCGAATCGTCCGGCGCTGGTGGGCGCGGGGGTGAGCGGGCTGTACGCCCCGGCGGATGTGGCCCCCGCCCAGGTCGATCTGGTCGAGCGCGTGATGGGCTCGGTGGGGGAGGTCGTGCGTGTCGAGACCGAGGCGGAGCTCGACGTGGTGACGGCACTCTCCGGCAGCGGGCCGGCGTATTTCTTCCTTTTGGCGGAGCTGCTGGCGCAGGCCGGTAGCCGGCTGGGACTGCCTGCGCCCGCCGCGCATCAGCTGAGTGTCGCTACGCTCTATGGCGCAGGTCTGCTGGCGCACTGCGGCGACGGAGATCTGTCGCGGCTGCGCGCCGAGGTGACCTCCAAGGGCGGCACCACCGAGGCGGCGCTGCGCGCATTCGGCGCTGCGGATCTGGCCGGAATCGTCGAGCGCGCCGTCACGGCGGCCGCCGCGCGCGGCCGCGAGCTTGCCCAGCAGTACGCTGCCGACTGACCCACAGCACGCACACTGTCCATGAGCGCCATCATCTTCATCGTCCAAACGCTGCTCTCGCTGGCACTGTTCGCGGTGCTGGCGCGATTGATTCTGCAGCTCTCGCATGCCGATTTTCGCAATCCGCTGTGCCAGGCCATCGTACGGCTGACCAATCCGCTGATCCTGCCGCTGCGGCGCGTGCTGCCCCCGATCGGCAAAGTCGATACCGCCTCGGTCGTCGCAGTCGTTCTGGTGGCAGCCATCGAGGTGGCCGTGGTGTTCGCGCTCGAGGGCATCGTCTCGGTCGGTCCCTTGGCCTGGCTGCACGAGGTGGCGCTCGAGATCGTCCGGATGCTGCTGCAGACGTACTTCTTTGCCATCATTCTGTACGCGCTGCTGAGCTTCATCGCCCCCGGGGGCTATTCGCCGTTCCAGTCGGTCCTGGCCTCGGTGTGCGAGCCGCCGCTGCGCCCCTTCCGGCGGATCATTCCGGCGATTGCCGGCATCGATCTGTCGCCCCTGTGGGCATGCATCGTCATCGAGGCACTGCTGATCCTGCTGCGGTGAGCGCGCGCGGTCGCGGTCGCGAACCTGAACCGCGGGATGCACAACACATCAACCGGCGGCGCCAAGGCCCGGAACTGGTTGGAGATTCGTGACAACGCCGGCCGGGACGCATTGGCATGCGGTCGCGCGCGTTGCGCGAAGATATCCGTGTGATGAGCCGCGACGGGTTGCTCGCGCGGACTTGGAGCGCAGGGCTGCTGCGGCGCCCATCCCATGCACCCGGCGTGCCGAAAGCGGATGTTTCACCGCAGGGTGGTACGAAAAAGATTCGGCAACGGCGAGAGGATCGGGTCCGCGCCGTGGCCTGCCCCGCAGCTCACGCCAAAGGGGCGCAAAAAAACCCTTTGAAAAAAGCGATTTCCGCACCGGTGGCCGCAAAAAAACAGTTGCGCAGGCGTGCGCATGTGCTATTTTCCGCGGCGATTCGTAATTGCGCGGCTGCACAACAGCGCGCACGTTCAAATATTCGAGGAGTGGCGCAATATGGCGAAAAAGGGTAGCGCTCCGACCAAGTCGGAAGTCCTGACTCAAATTTCCAAAGACACGGGGCTCTCGCGCAAGCAGGTCGGCAGCGTGTTCGATTCGCTCAATGG
>JAJZMI010000098.1 GCA_021798335.1 Pseudomonadota bacterium
CAGCGCCGCCCCACGAAGAACCGCGAACCGGCCCAAAGGTCCTTGCAAGCCCCAAGGCTTGCAAGGACCGAGATACGGCAAGTGCTGTCTGGAACGGCATGAAGACGTGTCGGGGCAGGACTCTAAAGTCGCGAAGACACTCAGAGGCCCCGCCGGAAGCGACCGTCGGGGCCTTCGTTTTTTCTGAACCTATGGATCGGAGTCTGCACATGTCATCTGGTCGTTCGGCCGGCGCCTCGCCGGTGGTCGCGGTCGTCGGTGCCACCGGGGCCGTCGGTGTCGAGCTGCTGCGCTGCCTCGAGCAGCGGGCGTTCCCGCTCGCGAAGCTGCGCCTGCTCGCCTCGGAGCGCTCGGCGGGCAAGACGCTGACGTTTCGCGGCGAGCCGCTCGTGGTCGAGGCGCTCGCGGAGGACTCGTTTCGCGGCGTCGATATCGCGCTGTTTTCCGCCGGCGGGGCCATCTCCAAGCGGTTCGCGCCGCTCGCGGTGCGGCAGGGCGCGGTCGTGGTCGACAACTCCTCGGCGTTCCGGCGCGATCCGGCCGTGCCGCTGGTCGTGCCCGAGATCAATCCGCAGATGGTCAAGACCCACCGCGGCATCATCGCCAATCCCAATTGCTCGACCATCATCGCGATCACGCCGCTGTGGCCGATACACCGCCGCAACCCGATCAGGCGGCTGATTCTCTCGACCTATCAGGCGGCCTCGGGCGGCGGCGCCGCCGCGATGGCGGAGCTGCGTGAGGCGACCCGCGCCTATCTGCAGCAGCAGCCGTTTACGCCGCACGTCCTGCCGCACCCGTATGCCTTCAACCTCTTCAGCCACAACTCGCCCGTGAATCCTGACAACGGCTACAACGAGGAGGAGCTGAAGGCGCTGTACGAGACCCGCAAGATCTACGGCGACGAGTCCATCCGCGTCACGGCAACCTGCGTGCGTGTGCCGGTGCTGCGCGCGCATTCGATCGCCATCAACTTCGAGTGCGAGCGGTCGATCACGCCGGACACGGTGCGTGAACTGATCGGCGCCGCCCCGGGGGTGAAGCTGGTCGACGATCGGGAACGCAATTATTTTCCCATGCCGGCCGATGCCTCGGGCACCGATGCGATCCTGGTCGGCCGTATCCGCACGGACCTGTCCGATCCGAGCGGCCGGTCTATCGCGCTGTTCGTGGCGGGCGATCAGCTCCTCAAGGGCGCGGCGCTCAATGCCGTGCAGATCGCCGAGTTGCTGTGACGGATCGATGTCTCCATAAGGAGACAGGCAGGCCGGCCCAGGCAACTCTCGGGCCTGAAACCGGCGTCAGGCGCGGCCTCGGCAGGCGATGGATTCCAGTGCCCGCCAATGCCAAGCCTGGTTCAAGCTAGAGCTTGCTGTGAATTCCTGCAAATTGTGAGCAATAGGACGCCTCGTCAGGTGTAGGATGGAGGCGTGAATGGAATGTTTCCTGGGTTTGGAATTCCTACAGCAGGGTGAAACACATGAAGAAAGTATGGGTTGGCGCGATGGCGCTGTTTGCTTTGGCGCTGGTTCCCGCAGCGATGGCAAGCCCTGTGACGGCCTCTGCGCATCAGAGTGCTTGGGCCCACCACACCATGATGAAGAAGGGCAAGTGGTCCTCCGCGGCGCACAAGGCCTGGGTGATGAAGGTGCAGCATGCGCTCAACATGCATGGCGCACATCTGAAAGTTGACGGCAACTGGGGCCCGATGACCACAAAGGCTCTTGAGGCGTTTCAGAAGTCCCATGACCTCAAGGCGAGCGGTCATGTGGACAAGGCGACGCTGGAGAAGCTCGGTCTGGCGCACCATGCGATGATGAAGCCGGCCAAGCAATAGCCAGGGATCGACCCTACAGCAGGTCCCGCAGCCGGTAGTACAGCATCGCCAGGGCGAGCAGCGGGCGGCGCGCGCCCGGGCCGCCCGGAAAGTCCCGGTGCGGGATGCGCGCGAACACGTCGAGGCGCTCGGCCTGCCCGGCGATCGCCTCGGCGATGAGCTTGCCGGCCATGCCCGCGAGCGCGATGCCGTGGCCGCAGAACCCCTGCGCGAAGTACACGCCGGGGAGCAGCCGGCCGAAGTGCGGCGCGCGATTGCGGGTCAGGTCGAGCAGTCCGCTCCAGGCGTACTCGATGCGCGCATCGGCGAGCTGCGGGAAGACCCGCAGCAGCCGTTTGCGCGTCGCGGCCCGGGCGTCGACGTCCGCGCCGCGGCCATAGCTGATCGGGCCGCCGAACAGCAGCCGATGATCGGCGGTGCGGCGGAAGTAATCGAGCACCCAGTTCATGTCGCTGACCGCCGCGCCGTTGGCGATCAGGGCGGTGGCGCGCGCCGCGCCGAGTCGCTCGGTGGCGATCACGTGGGCGGCAACGGGAATGATCTTGGCGGCAAGCGCCGGGGCGGCCGCGCCGAGGTAGGCGTTGCCGCAGAGGACGACATGATCGGCGCGCACCTCGCCGCCTTCGGTGCGCACCCGGCCGGGCGCCACCTGCAGGGCGCGCGTGCCCTCGAACAGGTGTGCGCCGGCGCGCTCGGCCGCTTCCGCCAGTCCCAATGTGTAGGCCAGGGGATGCAAATGTGCGCCGTTGGCGTCGAACATCGCGCTGCGGTAGCGGCGGCTGGCAAGGGTGGCCCGCAGCTCATCGCGCGGCACGTAGCGGACGGTGCCATAGTCGAACCGGGTCTGCAGCGCCTCGATATGAGCGCGCAACTCACGGTCGTGGCGGTGCTTGAGCGCGGCGAGCATATAGCCGTCGGTCCAATCGCACTCGATCCGGTGCCGCTCGATCAGAGCGCGGGTGAGACTGACCGCCTCGCTGGCCACCTCCCAGACGATCCGCGAGCCGTCCGCACCGATCAGCCGATCGAGCGTCTCCTGAGCACAGGCCACACCGTGCAGGACTTCCCCACCGCTGCGGCCGGAGGCTCCCCAGCCGATCCGGTGCCGCTCGAGCAGGACCACCGAATAGCCCCGCTCGGCCAGATGCAGTGCCGCCGAGCAACCGGCGATCCCCCCGCCGACGACACAGACTGCGGTGCGCTCGCAGCCGCGAAGCGGCGGCCTCGGGGCGGGAACGTGAACCGAGGCGGCATAGTACGACCGGGCATGGGTGGCGGGCATGATGATGCTCCTATAATAGCCGCCACATCCATGTCATCAGTGCGCCCCCTCATAGGCCTTCTCGCCGACCGCCGGATGATCGGCCCGCAGCCGTTTCACGCGGCTGCGGAGAAATATGCCCGTGCGCTGCTCGATGTGGCCGATGCGCTGCCGGTGCTGATCCCGCCGCTCGCCGAGGCGCTGGGATTCGAGACGCTCATCGAGCGGCTCGACGGGCTGCTGTTCACCGGCAGTCCCTCGAACGTCGAGCCGCACCATTATGCCGGGCCGCCGAGCGCCCCCGGCACGCTGCACGACCCGGATCGCGACGCCACCACGTTGCCGCTGATCCGCACGGCGGTGGCCCACGGTGTCCCGATCCTCGGCATCTGCCGGGGCTTCCAGGAGATCAACGTGGCCTTCGGCGGCAGCCTGTATCAGCGCGTGCATGAGGTGCCCGGGCACCTGGATCACCGCGACGACGAGACGCAGCCGATCGAGGTGCAGTATGGAGCGGCACACGAGGTCACGCTCGAGCCGGATGGCCTGCTGCGCGAGCTCGCCGGTGTCGAGCGGGTCCGGGTCAATTCCCTGCACTGGCAGGGGATCGAACGGCTGGGTGGAGGGCTGGTGGTCGAGGCACGGGCGACCGATGGCCTGATCGAGGCCTTCCGTGTGGCCGCGGCGCCAGGGTTTGCCCTGGCGGTGCAGTGGCATCCGGAGTGGAAAGCCGGGGAAAACCCCCTGTCGCGCGCGCTGTTTGCCACCTTCGGCGCGGCCTGTCGCGCGCGCTCGCGCGCACACTGAAAGGCATACCCGATGGTGAGCGAGCTGGGTCAATTTTTCCGCGATCACGCCATCTCCGAGGTCGAGGCGATCATTCCCGACATGGCGGGCATTGCGCGCGGCAAGATCATGCCGGCGGCGAAGTTCGCCGAGGACGGCGGCATGCGCCTGCCCGAGAGCGTGTTCCTGCAGACGGTGACCGGCGACTATCCGCCCGATACCGCCCAGGCGATGAGTCCGGCGGAGATCGACATCATCTTGAAGGCCGACCCGAAAACGGTGCGGCGCGTGCCGTGGGCGGCCGAGCCGACCGCCCAGGTGATTCACGACTGCTTCTATGCTGACGGGCAGCGCGTGACCATGGCGCCGCGCCACCTGCTGCGCAACATCGTCGAGTTGTATGCGCAACGCGGCTGGGAGCCGGTCGTCGCGCCGGAGCTGGAGTTCTACCTGGTCGAGCAGAACAAGGACGCGGATTATCCGCTGCGTCCGCCGGTCGGGCGCTCCGGGCGCGCCGAGCCGGGGCGTCAGTCCTACAGCATCGCGGCGGTGAACGAGTTCGATCCGCTGTTCGACGACATCTACCAGTTCTGCGAGGACCAGGACATCGAGATCGACACGCTGATCCACGAGGACGGCCCGGCGCAGATGGAGATCAATCTGATTCACGGGCACCCGCTCGATCTGGCCGACCAGGCCTTCCTGTTCAAGCGCACCGCGCGCGAGGCGGCGTTGCGGCACAAGATGTACGCCACTTTCATGGCCAAGCCCCACGCCAAGGAGCCCGGCAGCGCCATGCACATCCACCAGAGCGTGGTCGACATCAAGACACGCCAGAACGTGTTCAGCAATCCCGACGGGAGCCCGTCGCGGCTGTTCTTCGCCCACATCGGCGGTCTGCAGAAGTACCTGCCGGCGGCCATGGCGCTGTTTTGCGCCAACGTCAACTCCTACCGCCGCCTGACCCGGTATCTGTCGGCGCCGATCAACGTTCACTGGGGCTACGACAATCGCACCGCGGGGCTGCGCGTGCCGATGTCCGGGCCGCAGGACCGGCGGGTGGAGAATCGCATCTGCGGCGCGGATGCCAATCCGTATATTGCCCTTGCGGCATCGCTCGCCTGCGGTTACCTCGGGATGATCGAGGGGCTGCAGCCCACCGATCCGGTCTCCGGGAGCGCGCACGAGCTGCCGTTCGGCCTGCCGCGCTCGCTCGATGAGGCGCTGCGCGCGCTGCGCGGCAGCACCGCGCTGGTGAAGCTGCTCGGGGAGTCGTTCGTGTCGGCCTTCACCATCGTCAAAGAGGCCGAGTACGAGGTGTTCTTGCAGGTGATCAGCTCCTGGGAGCGCGAGCATCTGCTCCTGAACGTCTGAGTCGGCCGGCTCCGTGACGCGAATCTTGCGCGGGGCCGTGGTTGCCGCAATACTCGCCACGCCGCGCGGCCGGCGCATCATGCGCACCGGGACGCGCCGGCCATTCCCTGCAGCAGCTACGGGCGCGAGCAAAGCATGACGGACAAGATGTTGGGTATCGATGTCGGCGGGTCCTCGATCAAGGCCGGCGTGGTGGACGTGTCGGCCGGGAAGCTGCTCGGCGAGCTGATCGCCGCGCCGACGCCGCAACCCTCGACGCCGGCGGCGATGATGCCGGTGATCGCCTCGCTCGCGGCCCGCTTGCCCGAAGCGCAGGGCCGCATCGGCCTCGCCTTCCCGGCGGTGGTCAAGCACGGCCGCGCGCGCACCGCGGCCAATGTGGATCACGCCTGGATCGGCGCCGACGGGGCGGCGCTGGTGCATCGGACCCTCGATCGCCCGGCGCTGTTTCTGAACGATGCCGACGCGGCGGGGTTGGCCGAGGTACGCCTCGGCGCCGGGCGCGGTGAAGCCGGCACGGTGATCATGCTCACGTTCGGCACGGGGATCGGCTCGGCGCTGTTCACGGGGGGGCATCTGTTTCCCAACAGCGAGTTCGGGCACATGGAACTGAATGGCATGGATGCGGAGAAGTGGGCCTCGGCGCACGTCAAGACTCTGGAGAGCCTCGACTGGCGGGCCTGGATCGAGCGGGTGAACGTGTATCTCGAGCGCATGCACGCGCTGTTCTGGCCGGATCTGTTCATTCTCGGGGGGGCGATCAGCGAGCGGTTCGCCGACTTTGCGCCGCTGTTGCGTTCGCCAACGCGCATCGAGCCGGCCCAGTTCGGCGGCCAGGCCGGGGTGATCGGCGCGGCGCTTGCGGCCGCGGAAGCGGATGCCTGAGACCGGCCGCGCCGGCCAGCCGATCAACTGGAGCGCGCGCAGCAAGCTCCCCGAGCTCGGCACGACGATCTTCACGGTCATCTCGCGCCGCGCCGAGTCCCTGGGCGCGATCAACCTCGGTCAGGGCTTCCCCGACTACGACACCGATCCTCTGTTGGCGCAGCTGGTCGAGCGCGCCATGCGCGAGGGCCACAACCAGTATGCGCCCATGGAGGGTCTGCCGGCGCTGCGCGAGCGGATCGCCGCAAAGCTCGCGGCGCTCTACGGTCTGTCTGCCGACCCGGGGAGCGAGATCACGATCACCCAGGGGGCGACCGAGGCGATCTACTCGGGCATCCAGGCGCTGGTGGGCCCCGGGGACGAGGTCATCGGGTTCGATCCGGCCTACGACGCGTATGAGCCCGCGGTACGGCTCGCCGGCGCGCGCTGCATCCGCCTGCCGCTGGCGCCGCCGGCCTTCGGTTACGACTGGGACCGGGTGCGCGCGGCGCTGAGTCCCCGCACCCGGCTGATCCTGATCAACTCGCCGCACAACCCCAGCTGTACGGTCGCGACGTCGGCCGACCTCGACGCCCTGGCGCAACTCATCCGGGGGCGCCCGATCACGGTGCTCGCCGATGAAGTCTACGAGCACATGGTGTTCGACGGCCGGCGGCACGCCTCGGTGTTGCAGCACCCGGAGCTGCGCGCGCGCAGTCTGGCGGTGTTCTCCTTCGGCAAGACGCTGCATGCGACCGGCCTGCGGGTCGGCTATGCGGTTGCCCCGGCGGAGCTCACCGGCGAGTTGCGCAAGGTGCATCAGTTTAATACCTTCAGCATCGCGCATCCGCTGCAATGGGCGATCGCCGAGTATCTGGCGGCACGGCCCGCGACCGGCGCGGATCTGGCGGCGTTCTTCGCCGCCAAGGGCGAGCGGCTGCGCGGTGCGCTCGCGGGCGGCCCGCTGCGGCTGCCGCGCGCGCAGGGAACTTTCTTTCAGCTGCTGGATTTCAGCGCGCTCGGCCCGCCGGGGGACACCGCGTTCGCCGAGCGGCTGCTCACCGAGGCGGGGGTGGCGTCGATTCCGCTGTCGCCGTTCTATGCCGAGCCGCCGCCGCTGTCGCTCGTGCGACTGTGCATCGCCAAGCGCGATGCGACGCTCGATGCGGCCGCCGCGCGCATGCGGGAATTCCTCGAGCGGGAGGGCCGCGCGGGCGCCTGAGGGTCCGCACGCCTCAACGGCGCAAGATCCACGCCAGGATCGAGATCACCAGGCTGATCAACAGCATGGTGGTGATGGGAAAGAAGAACTGAAAGCCCGGCCGGTCGATCACGATGTCGCCGGGGAGCTTGAACAGCGGCAGGCGCCGGACCCAGTGCCAGCCGAGACCCACCAGGATCAGCAGCGCTCCGAGAAAGATCAGAATGCGGCTCATGCCCGCCAGTTTACCCGGATTCACTGTGGGCTCGGGATCGCGGCGGCGGCCGTGTCAGTCGAAGTCGGCGGGCAGATCGGGGTGCAGGTGATGGACGTAGAGCCGCTCGATCTGCGGCGCGAGGATCCGGCCGGTGGACAGCTCGGGCAGCGCGCGCAGCGGAAAGAAGTCCACGGCGTCGGTCTCGGTACCGGCCGCCGGTTCCCCGCCGGTGCGCTGGCAGATGAACATCAGCTTGTAGATGTGGTGGATGGAGGGCGGATGCGGATGGCGCCGCCGATCGATGAGCGCCGCGAGCTTGATGGCGCGGGCCTCATAGCCGGATTCCTCGCGGATTTCCCGCACCACGGCCGCCGAGGGCGCATCGTTGACGTCGACCCAGCCGCCGGGCAGCGCCCACCTGCCGTCCGAGCGCTCGCGGACCAGCAGCACGCGCTCGTCTTCGAAGATCGCGCCACGCACGTCGACTTTCGGCGTCGCATAGCCGTGCTCCCCATCCCAGAGCGCCCGGGCGTGCTCGAGCGGAATCTCGAGCGCACCGACGAGCAGTGCTGCGGCCAAGTCCTCAAGCTCGTGGTAGCGCTCGCGATCGAAGGGGTCGCGGGTGAAGGCGAGACCGTTCTGCGCCAGCGCCCGCACCTTGCGGGCCCAGTCGAGTACGTCGGCCGTCCGGTCGATGGCCACGGCGGCGCCGAGCGGCTCAGAGGTTCTTGATCAGCGCGTCGCCGAACGCCGAGGTCGGCACTTCCGTGGCCCCCTCCATCAGGCGCGCGAAGTCATACGTGACGATCTTCTGGCCGATGGTCTTGTCCATCGCGGCGATGATGGCGTCGGCTGCTTCGACCCAGCCCATGTAGCGCAGCATCATCTCCCCGGAGAGCAGGACCGAGCCCGGATTGACCTTGTCGAGGTTGGCGTACTTCGGCGCGGTGCCGTGGGTGGCCTCGAACACCGCGTGTCCGGTCAGGTAGTTGATGTTGCCGCCCGGGGCGATGCCGATGCCGCCGACCTGCGCGGCGAGTGCATCGGAGAGATAGTCGCCGTTGAGATTGAGTGTCGCGATCACGTCGAATTCCTCCGGCCGGGTCAGCACCTGCTGCAGAGTGATGTCGGCGATCGCGTCCTTGACGATGATCTTGCCGGCGCGCCGGGCGGCGTCCATCTCGGCATTGGCGGCTTTCTCACCCTGGCTCGCCTTGGTGCGCTCCCACTGCTCCCAGGTATAGGTCGCGTCGCGGAACTCGCGCTCGGCGAGCTGGTAGCCCCAGTTGCGGAACGCCCCCTCGGTGAATTTCTGAATGTTCCCCTTGTGCACGAACGTGACGCTGCGGCGCTTGTGGGCCACGGCGTACTCGATGGCCGAGCGGATCAGCCGCTCGGAGCCCTCGCGCGAGACCGGCTTGATGCCGATGCCGGAGCTGTCCGGAAAGCGGATCTTGCCGTAGGCCTTGGGAAAGTGCTGCTTGAACAGCGCCAGGAACTCGCGATTCTCGGCCGTCCCGGTCTCGAACTCGATGCCGGCGTAGATGTCCTCGGTGTTCTCGCGGAAGATCGTCATGTCGACCTTCTCCGGATGCTTCACCGGCGAGGGCACGCCCTTGAACCAGCGCACAGGCCGCAGGCACACGTACAGGTCGAGCATTTGGCGCAGCGCCACGTTCAGCGAGCGGATGCCGCCGCCGACGGGTGTGGTGAGCGGCCCCTTGATCGAGACCAGGTAGTCGCGGCAGGCGGCCACGGTTTCATCGGGCAGCCAGTTGTTGCACAGCTTGTAGGCCTTCTCGCCGGCATAGACCTCGAGCCAGTGGATCTTGCGCCGCTCCCCGTAGGCCTTGCGCACGGCCGCATCCATCACCCGCACGCTGGCTCGCCAGATGTCCGGGCCGGTCCCGTCCCCCTCGATGAACGGCACGATGGGATTGTCCGGGACCAGAAGCTTGCCGTCGCGAATCGTGATCTTGCTGCCGGCGGCGGGCGGGACGATCTTCGGCACGGCGTTGGACATGGGGACTCCTCAATGATCGGAAAACGTGAGCAACCGGCCGCGGCCGAAGCCGAGCGGGCCGGTAATCCTAGCACGGGCATGCCGGCGGGCGGACGCCACCAACGCCGCGGTCCGTGCCTGCCGGACACGGGCGCGGCATCTGTGCCACACTTGCCCGCAATTATTTTCCGGGGGGGTTGCCTGCATCATGAACGAGGCCGCCGACAACGATACCGCGGGCAGTCATTCGCTGCTGCGCAAGCTCTTTGCCGTGCATCCCGTCGTCACGCCCGAGCACTCCGGGGCCGAGCGGCTGAAGCAGACGCTGTCCGTTTGGGCGCTCTTGGCCATTGGCATCGGCGCCACGATCGGCTCGGGCATCTTCGTGCTCACGGGCGTGGTGGCGGCCAGGCATACCGGGCCCGCGATCACGATCTCGCTGATGATCGCGGCGTTCGGCAGCGGCCTGGCGGCGCTGTGCTACGCGGAGTTCGCGGCGTTCCTGCCCGTATCGGGCAGCGCTTATAGCTACACATACGCCACCCTTGGGGAGGTCGTCGCCTGGTTCATCGGCTGGAACCTGCTGCTCGAGTACGGTATCTCGGCCTCGGCGGTGGCGGTGAGCTGGTCGGGCTACGTGGTCGATCTGCTGGCCGGCTGGGGCATCCATCTGCCGGCCATCTGGGTCCACGCGCCGTTTCACCAGAACGCCGCGGGCCATCTGGTGGCGAGCGGCGCCATCATGAACGTGCCGGCGATGCTGATCGTGTTGGCGTTGAGCGCCTTGTGTTATGTCGGCATCCAGGAGACCGCGCGGGCCACCAACTTCATGGTGGCCTTGAAGGTCGGAGTGATCCTGATCGTCATCGTCGCTGGGCTGAAATTCATCGACCCGGCCAACTGGCATCCCTATATTCCGCCGAATACCGGCACTTTCGGGCGCTTCGGCTGGAGCGGGGTGATGCGGGGGTCCGCGATCATCTTCTTCTCCTACGTGGGCTTCGATACGGCCTCGACCACGGCGCTCGAGGCGCGCAATCCGCGGCGCGACCTGCCGCTCGGGATCATCGGCACGCTGCTCATCTCAACGGTGCTCTACCTCGCCATGGCGGCGGTCGTGACCGGGATGGTGCCCTATCTGAAACTCAACGTGTCCGCGCCGGTGGCGGTGGCGCTCAATGCGCACCCGGCGCTGTCCTGGCTGCGCTCGCTGGTCATCCTCGGCACGGTCATTGGCATGACTTCGGTGATCCTCACCTCCATATTGGGTCAGCCGCGCATCCTGCTGTCGATGGCCGACGATGGCCTGCTGCCGCCGGCCATGAGTCGCTGTCATCCGCGCTTCAAGACCCCGTACGTGTCGACGGCAATCACGGGTATCGGCGCGGCGCTGATCGCCGCGGTCTTTCCGCTCGACGTGCTGGCCGATCTGATCTCGATCGGCATCCTGTTGGCATTTGCGGTCGTGTGCATAGGGGTTCTGGTCATGCGCTACACGCGTCCGGACGTGCATCGCCCGTTCCGGGTCCCGTGGGCGGCGGTGCTGTGCCCGCTCGGGGCGGGCGTGTGTCTGGTCATGACCTACTTCCTCTCGGATGCGACCTGGATCCGGCTGGTGGTCTGGACGTTCCTCGGGGGCCTGATCTACGTCCTGTACGGCTTCAGGCACAGCAAGCAACGGTCCCGATGAGCGCACCGCCGTCCGACGTCCTGGCGCAGACTCCCGCGGCCGACGGCTGGTGGATGCCGGCGGAGTTCGAGCCGCACGAGCGCTGCTGGATGCTCTGGCCGGAGCGGCCGGACAACTGGCGCGAGCGTGCGGGCCCGGCGCAGGCGGCATTCGCGGCGGTGGCCGCGGCGATTGCGCGCTTCGAGCCGGTGTCGGTCGGGGTCTCGGCGCCGCAGGTTGCGGCGGCGCGCGCGCTGCTGCCGGCGGGGGTCGACGTTCAGGTCGTGGCGCACGATGACTGTTGGATGCGGGACGTCGGGCCGACCTATCTGGTGAGCGGGCGGCCGGGACTGCGCGGCGTGCATTGGCGTTTCAATGCCTGGGGCGGGCTCGCCGGCGGGCTCTACCATCCCTGGGATCGGGACGAGCGGGTGGCTCTCGAGGTGCTCGCGCGCGAGAGCCGCGCCCGCTACCGCGCGCCGATCGTGATCGAGGGAGGCGCAATTCACGTCGACGGGCAGGGCACGGCGCTGCTTACCGAGGAGTGCGTCCTGAATCCGAACCGCAATCCCGGGATGACGCGCGAGCGCATGGAAACGGTGCTCGGCGAGTATCTGGGCGTGCGGCATTGCATCTGGCTCGGATTGGGCGTGTACAACGACGAGACGGGCGGGCACATCGACAATCTCGCCTGTTTCCTCGGGCCGGGCAGGGTGTGTCTGCTCTGGAGCGAGGATCGCGCCGATCCACAGTACGAGCGCTCGCAGGCCGCCTGGGCGCGTCTTGCCGCGGCGCGCGATGCGCTCGGCCGCAGGCTCGAGATCATCAAACTGCCGATGCCGGGGCCGCTGTACATGACGGCGGCGGAAGCGCGCGGCATCGAGCCGAGCTCGGCGTGCAAGCCGCGTCGCGCCGGGGAGCGCCTGGCGGGCAGCTACGTGAATTTCTACTTCGCCAACGGCGGCATCGTGATGCCGCTGCTCGATGCGCGCACCGACGCTCAGGCGGCCGAGATACTGCGGCGGGCGTGCCCCGATCGCGCGGTGGTCGGAGTGCCGGCGCGCGAGATCCTGCTCGGCGGCGGCGGCATCCATTGCATCACGCAGCAGGTGCCCGATCCGCGCGCCGCGCGCGTCCGGCCCGACTCACGCCTCGCCTGCGCCGGCAGGCCGTAGCAGCGCGCCCTCGCGCGGGATGCCCGCGAGCAGCGCCGCGTAGCGCTCCAGGTCGATGTTGCCGCCGGAGAGAATGATCCCGACGCGCTTGCCGCGGATGTCGAGCTCGCCGCCGAATGCGGCCGCAACCCCGAGCGCCCCCGTCGGCTCGACGACGATCTTCATGCGCTCGGCACAGAACGCCATGGCGGCCACCAGCTGTGCGTCGCTCGCCGTGACGATGGCGGGGACGTGCGCCTGGATCACCGGAAACGTGTGCCGCCCCAGATGTTGGGTCTGAGCGCCGTCGGCGATCGTTTCAGGCGTCTCGATGTGCACGATGCGCCCGGCGCGCAGGCTCCGGCGGCCGTCGTCGCCCGCCGCGGGCTCCACCCCGATCACGGCGCAGCCCGGGCACAGCGCGCCCGCCGCCACGGCGCTGCCGGAGAGCAGTCCGCCGCCGCCGAGCGGCGCGAGCAGCACATCGAGGGGACCGGCCTGCTCGATCAGCTCGCAGGCCGCGGTGCCCTGGCCGGCCATGATGTCGGGATGATCGTAGGGGGGGATGAGCGTCAGGCCCCGCTCGGCGGCGAGGCGCTGGCCGATCGCCTCGCGGTCCTCGCCATATCGATCGTAGAGTACGACCTCGCCGCCATAGCCGCGGGTGGCTGCGAGCTTGCCGCGCGGGGCGTCCCGCGGCATCACGATGACCGCGCGGCTGCCGAGCAGCCGGCAGGCGAGCGCAATGGCCTGCGCGTGGTTGCCCGAAGAGTAGGTGACGACGCCGGCGGCCCGGTGCGCCGGATCGAGCCGGGCCACGGCATTGTAGGCGCCGCGAAATTTGAACGCCCCCATGCGCTGAAAATTCTCGCACTTGAAGTAGAGGCGTGCGCCGCTCAAGGCGTCCGCGGTGGCTGAGGTGAGCACCGGTGTGCGGTGTGCCACGCCATCGAGCCGGCGGCGCGCGGCCTCGATGGCGGGGAAGTCCAGGGCGAGCGCGCTCACGATCAGTCAGGTCGACTCCGGCAACGGGATGAACTCGAGGTCATCGCCCGGTACCTTCGGGAAGCGGCCCTCGCGCCAGTCGCGCTTGGCCTGCTCGATGCGCGCGCGGGAGCTGGCGACGAAATTCCAATAGATGTGGCGCTCCCCCACCGGCTCCCCGCCGATCAGCACGAGCCGGGCCCCATGGGTGGTGCGCAGCGCGACGGCCGCCCCGGCAACGAACAGCAGCATCCGACCGGGACCGGCCAGCTCGCGTGCGCACGTGACATCGCCTTGCACGACGTAGGCGGCCCGCTCGCTGTACTCGTCGGTCACGGGGAACTCCGCTCCCGCCAGGAGCGAGACATCGGCATAGAACAGTGGCGAGAAGGTCGTCACCGGCGCGCGGCGTCCGTAGGCCTCGCCGGCCAGGAGCCGGACCTCGGCGCCGGCGTGCTCCAGGGTGGGCAGCGTTTCGGCGGCGTGGTGCTGGAAGCGCGGGGCCGTCTCCTCGTGCTGCGCGGGCAGCGCGACCCACAGCTGCAGGCCATGCAAGCGGGCGCCGCGGGCGCGCTGCTCGGGACCGGTGCGCTCGGAGTGCACGATGCCGGCCCCGGCGGTCATCCAATTGATGTCGCCGGGCCGGATCGGCTGCTGCGATCCGAGGCTGTCGCGATGGATGATTTCGCCCTCGAACAGATACGTGACCGTGGCGAGCCCGATGTGCGGATGCGGACGGACGTCGAGGCCGCTGCCGGCCGGCAGCACCGCCGGGCCGATGTGATCGAAGAAGATGAATGGACCGACCATGCGGTGCGCTATCGCGGGCAAGACCCGCCCGACCGTCACGCCGCCGATATCGTGCGATCGTGCCTCGAGAATCGTCGCGAGCGCGGACGTTGCGGGACAATCCGCGCGGACCGGTTCGGTTGTGGGCATGGGACTCATACGCGCCTGCCTCGGGAACCGCTGGATGGAAGCGATGCTAGCATGACGCGCAGCGAATCAACGGAGGCGGATCATGAACATCGGATTCATCGGCCTGGGGAACATGGGCGGCGCCATCGCCGCGCGGTTGATCGCGGCGGGACATGCGCTGACCGTATGGAATCGCTCCCCGGAGCCGGCTCGCCGGCTCGCCGAGCGGGGCGCGGCCGTGGCCGCGACCGCGCGCGAAGCCTGCGCCGCGCCGGTGGTGTTCTCCATTCTGAGCGACGATCGGGCCGTGCGCGAGGTGCTGCTCGAGGCTGCACTGCCGGGCAGCTCCGGCACGGTACACGTCAACATGGCGACGATCTCCCCGGAACTGAGCGACGAGCTTGCCGCCCGGCTCAGCGATCAGGGCTGCGGCTACATTGCCGCGCCGGTTCTGGGCCGGCCGGACGTCGCGGCCGCGGGCAAGCTCAACATCGTCGCGGCCGGTGCGAGCGCTGATCTGGATCGCGTGCAGCCTCTGTTGGACGTGATCGGACAGAGGACGTGGCGGTTCGGCGAGCGCGCCGCTCAGGCGAATGTGGTCAAGCTGGCCATGAACTTCATGCTGGCCGCGGCGATCGAGTCGATGGGCGAGGCGGCGGCGTTGGGCAGCGGCTACGGCATCGAGCCGGCGGCGCTGTTCGCGCTGGTGAGCCAGACGTTCTTTCCCGGTCCGGTGTATCAGGGCTACGGAGGGCTGATCGCGGCGGGACGCGCCGAGCCGGCGGGATTCAAGGCGCGGCTCGGGCTGAAGGACGTGAGATTGGCGCTCGCGGCGGCCGAGGCGGTGAATGCCCCGATGCCGTTCGCGAGCGTGGTGCGGGATGCGATGCTCGAGGCGCTTGCCCACGGACAGGGCGAGAAGGAGTTTGGCGTCGTGTTGGGTCGTTCGGCGATGCACCGCGCGGGGCGTTCGAGCCGGTGAGTCCCCGGACGATCGCTCGGCTGCACCGAGGCCGCCGCCGGCATGCGCCTGCGGCGCGTTACAGCAGCCGCGCGGCCTCGTCGAGCCACGCGCGCTGCGCCCGGCGATAGTGCGAGGGGGCCAGGCGCGCCCGCTCGAGCAGCTCACGGGCCACCTTGCGCGCCTCCTCCCGCTGTCCCTGTTTCTCCAGAAGCTGCGCGTAGCGCACCGCCGCCTCGGCGCCGGGATAGGCGTGCGCCAGGGCGCGATACTCTTCCAGCGCGCGCTGCACGCTGCCCTCGGCTTCGAGGGATCGCGCATACAGCAAGTGCCGCTCCGGGGAGTTGAACTCGGGATTGTGGTGCATGAGCGCCTCGAGGGTGGCGCGGGCGGCGGATGCCTCGCCGTTGCCGAACTGCGCGCGCGCCAGGCCGAGCATCAGATTCGGGTCGTGCTCGTACAGGCCGGTCAGCGTCTGGCGGTACTGCTCGGCCGACTCGGCATAGCGGCCGTGCCGGGCGAGTTCGTCGGCGTAGCGCTGGCGGTTCGCCACATTGCCGGTGAGCTCGGCCTCCTGCTGGAACCGGCGCAGATCCCCGAACGGATCGATGGCTTTCTTCAGCCCGCGCGCGGCGCGGTGCCCGGACTGCCCGCGCACCAGCTCCGGCAGGATCTCCACGGCGGTGTAGGCCAGGGCCCCGAGCAGCGGCAGGAACAACATCACGAAGACCCAAATCCAGCTGCGGCCGGTCTTGATGCAATGGATGATCAAGGCCAGCGAGAGGATATAGGGGAGTGCGGCGTACAGCAGATACGTCATGGAGCCTGATATCCTACCGCATCGGGCGTGCCGTATCGCGCTGCCGTCTTTGGCGAACGGGATGGGGCGGGCTGCTGATACTTTCGTCCGAATCGACGCATTTTCTCGCCGGAACACTGAATGAAGCGCTCGGAGACGGCCGGCATTCGGCTCGGGATGCTGGGTGTTGTGGCTTGCCTGTGGCTGGTGCCTGCGGCGCATGCCGCGGCGCCAACGGGCGCGGTTTGCCCCGGCGCGCCAGTACCTTGCCGCCCGGCGCTGCGCGCCGGTGTGTACGTCGCCGACCCGCGCGCGCTGCGGCCCGGTGCGCCGCGCCGCCCGCGCATCGGATTGGTGCTTTCCGGCGGCGGGGCCCGCGGCATTGCCCAGATCGGCGTGCTCGAGGTACTGCAGAAGCTGCGCGTGCCCATCGACGCGATTGCCGGCACGAGCATGGGGGCCGTGGTGGGCGGCCTGTATGCAAGCGGTATGACGGCGCGGCAGATTGCCGCAATGGTGCGCTCGCTCAATTGGCAGGAGGCCTTCCGCGATCAGCCCCCGCGCCAGGATCTGACCCTGCGGCGCAAGGAGGAGGATGAGAACTTCCTGGTCCATTTCCGGATCGGGGTCAAGGACTGGCAGCTGGTGCTCCCGCAGGGGTTGATCGAGGGGCAGAGCCTGACCGAGTTGCTGCGCCGCCTGACGCTGCCCGTCGCCCGCATCACGAATTTCAACGATCTGCCCACGCCGTTTCGCGCCGTGGCCACCAACCTCGCCACGGGCCAGGAAGTGGTGATGAGCTCGGGTGATCTGACCAGCGCCATGCGTGCAAGCATGTCGGCCCCGGGGGTGTTCGCGCCCGTGCCGCGCGACGGCCAGCTGTTGGTCGATGGTGGCTTATCGAACAACGTGCCGATCGACGTCGCCCGCGCAATGGGGGTGGACGTACTGATCGTAGTCGACGTGAGTTATCCGCTGCAGCCGGTGTCGCGATTGAACGGTGTGGCCGGAATCAGCGCTCAGGCACTGGCGATCCTGATGGCACGCAAGTCCGAGCGCGAGCTCGCGACCCTCGGGCCGCGCGACATATTGATTCGCCCTCGGCTGCACGCCATCTCTTCGTTCGACTTCGGCAACGTGAACCGGCTGCTTGCCCTCGGGGAAGGCGCGGCCTGGCGGATGCGCAAGCGGCTCGAGGCGCTGTCGGTGAGCCCGGCGGCGTATCGGCGCTACCAGCGCCGCCGCGCGGCGCTGCGCCGGCCGCCGCCGCGAATCGCGTTCGTGGAGGTCGAGACCGGCTCACAGCGCTTCTCGGCGGCGATCGAGAGTCTCTTCGGCGACATGGTCGGCAAGCGGCTCAATCCCGATGCGATCGCCCGGCGTATCACCACGCTGTACGGCCTGGGGGGGCTCGACACGCTCGATTACCAGCTCGTGCGCCGCGGCACGCGCTATGGGCTGCTGATCGACGCGAGCGGCGCCTCGATCGGGCCGAATTACCTGCGCTTTGGCCTCAGCCTGCGCGATGACTTCGCGGGCAACGCCACCTACGAGGCGGGGGCCCGCTACGTCATGTCGGAGATCACCCGCCCGGGCGGGGCATGGGTGACGGACGCCGAGATCGGTCAGACCACACGCCTGGCGAGCGAGGTGTATCTGCCGTTCTCGAAATTCTCGGGCTGGTTCGTCATGCCGCGCGTGTCGGTTCGGGCGAGCGATCTGCCGTACCTGGTCGGCCAGACCATGCGGGCCGACTACCGCGTGCACGCGTTCCGCTACGGCCTGGATCTCGGCAAGCAGTTCGGCGACTGGGGCGAGGTGCGCGCCGGGGTGTACCGGGAGCAGGGTCACTCGCAGCTGAACGTCGGGGATCCCTCCGATCCGCTGTTGCCATTCCCGGCGCGCCAGCAACTCGGCTCGGTCACCTATTTCCTGCGCTTCAGCTACGACACCCTCGACAACATCGATTTCCCGCACTCCGGCGAGCAGGCGGCGCTGCAGTGGAGCAGTGCGCACCAGGTGGTCGGTGGGGTGTCGAGCTACAACCGGGTGACGTTCAACTTCCTGGCAGCCCACACCTGGCGTGGCCGCGACACCGTGGCGTTCTCCGCCTCCGCCGGCACCCTGCTCGACCGCCCGGTCAATCTGGAGATGGAGTTTCCGCTCGGCGGCTTTCTCAATCTGTCGGGGCTGCAGCAGTATTCGCTGTACGGGCCGCACTACGGCATCGCGCGCCTGCTGCTGTATCGGGAAATCGACCGCGGCGGACCGGGTTATCTCGGCGTGCCGGTGTACCTCGGCATGTCGCTCGAGGCCGGCAACGTGTGGCGGAACATGAGCGACATCCGCTGGAACTCGCTGCGCGAGGACCAGAGCATCTTTCTCGGGCTCGACACGTTTCTCGGGCCGGTGTATCTCGGCACCGGCTTCGACGACCGCGGCGACCAGTCGTTCTACCTGTTCCTCGGCCGCACGTTCTGAGTGCGGCGAGCCGCGCAAGCCCCGCCTAGACGCCGCGGCTCTCGATGAGGTTCTCGACCTTCTCGAACCGCAGCGCGGGCTTGTCCCCGGAGCGCGAGTACAGGTGGCGCCGGCTCATCTCGGCGAGCGCCGCATCGCGCTCGGCCGCGGTGGCGTACCAGTGCAGGCGGTGCCACTCGGGCCCGACGAGCTTGCGAAAGGGATCCCCGGGCAGCAGGCTCACGCGCACGCCGTACGGCCGCTGCCGCTGCTCGGGGACTGTCTTGAGGTTTTGTGGCTGACTGATTCCCATTGCGCGCGAAGCTTACGGCGGCGGCTGCGCCGCGTGCAAGCGAGGCGGGCGGAGGCGGTATCATTCGCGGTGGAGGACACAGGCCATGGCGTCACTGCACAAGAGACTCACCCTGCCGAGCGCGAGCGAGGCGCTGCCCGGGCGTGCCGCCGCGCTGGAGGTTGCCGCCGGGCACTACGTCAACGGCCATCGCGTCGTGCCGCCCTTTCCGGCGGGGCTGCGCGCGGCGCTGTTCGGGCTGGGCTGCTTCTGGGGCGCCGAGCGGCTCTTCTGGGAGATGCCCGGCGTCTATTCGACCGCCGCCGGCTACGCCGGCGGCCTGACGCCGAATCCCACTTACCAAGAGGTCTGCACGGGCTTGACCGGGCACGCCGAAGTCGTGCGCGTCATCTACGATCCGGTCCGCATCCGATACGAGGAGCTGCTGAAGACCTTCTGGGAGTCCCACGACCCGACCCAGGGGATGCGCCAGGGGGGCGACGAAGGCACGCAGTATCGATCGGTCATCTTCACCCTGGACGAGGCGCAGCGCGAGGCGGCTGAAGATTCGCGTCGGGCGTACCAGGCGCGGCTCACGGCCGCCGGGCTGGGGCGCATCACGACCGAGATCGCACCGGCGCCCGCGTTCTATTACGCCGAGGGATATCACCAGCAGTACCTCGCGAAGAACCCGGACGGCTACTGCGGGCTCGGCGGCTGCGGCGTCGCTTATTCCCATGCGGTCTGAGCGGCCGCGTATCATGCCGCCGGCGGGCGCAATTCATATCAAGCCGAGGTTCGAATCATGGCCATCCTGGTGATGATCCTGTTGTCCGTGCATGCGCTCGCCGGAGTGTTCTGGGTCGGCTCGACGCTGGCGCTCACGCACTCGTATTTCGAGATCACCCCGAAGCTGTTTCGTGCGCAGATGGGTGCCGCTGTGCTCACGTTCGCGGCGGGTCTGGCGCTGTGGGGTCTGGTAATCCGGGGCGCGCAGGGCCCCATGGCCGACACGCTCGCTTTCGGAGCACTGCTTGCGGTGATTGCCGCGGGCGTGCAGGGTGGGATGCACCGCAGCAACCCGGTGCGCGCGCAGCGCATCGCCGCTGTGCTGCTCTCGGCTACGGTGGTTTGCATGGTGATTTCGCCGTACGTACGCTGAGGCGGTTTGAGCGTTCGCGCGAACCAGCGCCGCCGCGCCGGGTCTATGACTGCGGCGATAGACGATCTGGAGGAAGCCGCCATGTCAGTCCCCGGCGTGTCTCGATCGGTTCTCGCGGCGCTCGCCGCGATGATGCTCGCGGCGCCCGTCTTTGCGGCCTCGGCGCCGGTGCCGGCCGTCTGGGTGTCTCGCCACGTGTACTTCGTCTACAGGGGCTTCACGGTGCACTACAGCTGCAGCGGCCTGCGCGATGAAATCGTGCAGCTGCTGACCCGGCTGGGTGCACGGGATCTGAACGTCCGCTCCGTGGGTTGCGTGCGGCCCGAGGGCCCGGCGCGTTTCCCCGGAGTGGATGTGAGCATGCAGGTGCTGGCGCCGGCCGCTCGGGCCGCCGCAGGGGCGCCGCGCCTCGCGGCCCACTGGAAGAAGGTGGTGCTGCTGTCGGGCAGTGGCTACCGCGCAGGCGGACAATGCGAGCTGATGACGCAGTTTCGTCATACCTTCCTGCCGGTTTTCGACGCCCGGGCCATCCATCTGCGGGCGACGTGCGTGCCGCAGCAGATCACCCCAGGGACTCACCTCAGCGCCGAGGTTCTGTTCCCGTCCCGGGCGCACTGAGCGCGAGGCCGCTGCCGCCGGGCGGGGTTATACTGCAAGGGTCGGGGGATTTTGGAGGAAGCCGCTATGCGCGCCACCACCGTATCTCGATCCGCTTTCGCGGCCCTGGTCGCGATGGCTCTGTCCACCCTCGCGCCCGCCTTCGCAGCATCGCCGCCGGTGCAGGCCGCCTGGGTGACGCGTCACGTTCAGTTCTTCTATCAGAGCTTTACGACGCACTACACCTGTGGCGGTCTGCGCAGTGAGATCACGCACCTGTTGAGCCGGCTCGGCGCCCGGGATCTGAAGGTCCGCAGCATCGGCTGTGTGCGGGCCATGGGTCCGGAGCCTTCCCCCGGGGTGGATGTGACCATGCAGGTGCTGGTGCCGGCCGCGCGGGCGGCCGCAGGCGCCCCGCACGTCGAGGCCCACTGGCGCAAGGTCGTGCTGATCTCGGGCATGGCCCACTTCAACCAGGCGGGCGATTGCGACCTCGCCGAGCAGTTCCGCCGCACGTTTCTTCCGGCTTTCGCCACCCGCAAGGTCGTTTTGCACGCCAGTTGCGTGCCGCATCAGATGGACCTGGGGACTTACCTCAGCGCCGAGGTGTTGGTCGCGGACTCACCGGCGCCCCCGAGCCATTGAGAGCCTGTGCGCGGCCGGGCTCCGGCCGCGCACAGCCGAATCAAACCCTGAGTCAATTCGGCGGGTTGCTGCCCGGGTTCTGATCCTGCAACGGGAAGGCCTGAGCCCCGGAGTTCGTCTGCGGCTGCGCGGCGGGTGTCGCCGGGGTCGCGGGGGCGGCGGCCTGCGCCGGTCCCGGCGTCAATCCGGCGGCCGCATCCACCGCGTCGACGAAGCTGGTCGCGGCCGAGTTGTCGGTGCTGACCGCGCCGGAGAGAATCTGTGAGACCCGTACGTGCGGCTCGTGATAGAACGCGGCGTCCGCGCTCTGATCGGCGGTCAGCTCCGCACCGTTGACCGAGACTCCGGCGAACAGGCCCTCGGTGTGGGAGTAGGAATACACGGCGGCGTTGAACGTCTGAACCGTGGCCGCGGATGCTTCCCGCCCGACCGGACCGGCCGCAACGGAGGCATCGGCGCCGAGGGTGACCTTGCCGCCGCTCAGGCCGGCCACGCCCTTGCGCGAGGTGAACACCAGCACCAGGTCGGTCTTCTGCACGCCCCATTGGAAGCCGAAGCTGCCGCCGGCGAGGGTGATGAACACCGGACTGGAGAAACCGCCGTTCGGCGTGCGCGCCACGAGCACGCCATGGCCGAAGCGGCCCCCGAAGAAGAACGCCACCTTGGTCAGACCGGGGATCACGGCGACCGCGTAGGCGCGCTGCAGCAGCCACCGCGGGATACCCTGATCGCGCGGACCCTTCAGATCGTTCAGGACCTGAGTCGCCAGCAGCAGGCGACCCTCCTGCCGCGCCTGGGCGTGTGCCACGACGGTCGCCAGCGCGAACAGCATCCCGGCCAGCGCTGGAAGTACACGGGAACGAATGCGCATGTCAGGGTTACTCCGGGGCTCGGGCGGATCGATCACGGCTCGCGGCTCAGGCGGTACATACAACCATGACCGTCCTGATGCGCGCAGCTTACCTCAGAAGACGCAGCGATGGGAGTTGACCGCGCACGCGCCGCGCGGTTCAGCGCTCGTTCAGACCCCGGAGCCGGAGCGCTTCATCCGCCGTCCGGACCGGCGAGTTGCTCGAGCGGCGCTCCGGTGAGCCGGAATACTCGCCAGTCCTCGAGCGGTTGCGCGCCGAGACCGCGGTAGAAGGCGATTGCGCTCGTATTCCAGGTGAGGGCGGCCCAGTCCACGCGGGCGCACCGTCGCTCGATGGCCACACGCGCCAGGTGGCGCAGCAGCTGGCGGCCGATCCCGCGCCCGCGTGCCTGGGGTGTGACGTAGAGGTCCTCGAGGTACAGCCCGGGCCGCCCGGTGAATGTCGAGAAGTTCTGAAAGTACAGCGCGAAGCCGGCCGGCACGCCCTCGAGGCGGGCGAGCAGCGCCTGCGCGCTGGGGCGCTCGCCGAACAAGGCCGCGCGCAGATCGGCCTCGGTGGCAATAACCTCGTGCTCCAGGCGCTCGTAGCGGGCCAGTTCGCGGATGAACCGCAGGATCTGGGGCACGTCGGCCTCGCAGGCCGGTTGGATTACGAGCATTGGCGTCTCTACCCTGTGCTTTGCAGGCCTTGGGCGATGCCCGCGATGCTGACCAACAGCGCCTCGAACAGCTCGCGCTCGGTGCGCTCGCCGGCGCGCCACCGCCCCAGCAGGTCGACCTGCATCAGGTTCATCGGGTCGATGTACGGGTTGCGCAAGCGGATGCTGCGCTGCAGCGCCGGATCGTCGTCGAGCAACTCGACGGCGCCCTTGAGCTTGAGCACCTGCGCGCGTGTCAGCAGGTACTCGGCGCGGATGAGCTCGGCGAACCGCAGCAGCTCCGCGGGCACGAGCGTGTGGTAGGCCGCGGCGATGTCCAGATCGGCGCGCGCCAGCATCGATTCGACCTCATCGACGAGATTGCGCAGGAAGTACCACTGTTCGTACGCGGCGCGCACCACGGGCGCGCCGTGGCGCTCGCACGCGGCCCGCAAGCCCGAGCCGGCGCCGAACCACGCCGGCAGCAGATGGCGCGTCTGCGTCCAGGCGAATACCCACGGTACCGGCAACAGCTTGGCGATGCCTTCACCCTCGTGACGGTGCACGGTGCGCGAGCCGACCTGCATGCGCTCGATGACGTCGATCGGCGTCACGGCGCGAAAGAACTCGTGGAAGCCGCGCTGCTCGTACACGAGCGAACGATAGACCTCGCGACTGACCGCGGCGATGGTTGCAGCGCAGGCGATGTGCTCGGGCGCGGTGGGGCGCGTGGGGCGCTCGGCCGTCGCCAGGCTGAGCGCATGGAAGGCCCGCTCCAGGGTGCGCATGGCGATCGGTCGCAGGCCGTACCCCTGGCGGATGGTCTCGCCCTGCTCGCGCAGGCGCAGTACCCGGTCGATGACTCCGGGGGGGGCGGAGCGCACCAGCCGGTCCACGCGCCCCCCGCCCCGCGCCAGGCTGGCGCCGCGCACGTGCATGAGCGTGAACTGCTGGCGGGCGGCACCGAGGGTCTCGGCGAGCGCAAGTTGTGCCTGATGAATCGCGAAGCGCGAGGCGCAGGGTCCGGCATCCATGTTGCTGTCAGAGTAGCCGATCAGCACATGCTGGTTGCCGCCGCGGTTCTCGAGATGCCGCCGGTACACCGGCTCGGCGAGCAGCTGCTGCATGATCGCGCCGCTGCCCTCGAGCGCGGCGATCGATTCCAGTTGCGGGGCCACATCCAGCGCGACCTCGCCGGTGTCACGGTCGAACACGGACGCCCAGCGGGCAAGCAGCAGGGCGGCGAGTATGTCGTCTACGCCTTCCGTGCCGCTCACCACGAACGAGCCGATTGCCTCGGTGCCGTAGCGGTGGCGCATTTGCGCGAAGGTCTCGAACACCGCGAGGTTGCGCCGCGCGAGCGCATCGAGTGCCACGCGCGGTCCGAGGTCTCTCTCGAGCGCCTCGATCAGCAGCCGGGTGCGCTCGGCGCTCGGGCGCCGCGTCCAGAGCGCATCGTCGCTGCCTTGGGCGATGATCCGATGCAGGACGCTGGCGTGCTGGCGCACATCGAGGCAGGCGAGGTGAAAGCCGAAGGTATCGATGCGGCGCAGCAGGCGGCGGATCTGAAACAGGCCGGCGTGCGCGCCCTGGTTGGCCTGCAGGCTGTCGGCGATCAGCTGTACGTCGTCGCGGAACTGGCGCGCGTTGCCGTAACCGTTGCCCAGGCCGTCCTGGGTTTCGCGCAGGCGCAGGACGAGCTGCGAGAGGAACAGCCGGTAAGGCATCCGATCGCGGCGCCCGAGCGTGGCCGGGCGTGCCCCGGGGGCGAGCCGCGTGTAGTCCTCGATCCGCTGGCTCAGCTTGCGCGAGACGCCGATGCGCCGCTCGCCCTGCGAGAGCTGCTCGGCGAGCTTCTGACACTCGGCGATGTACGCGCCGAGGAGGATGTGTTGGTGACGGGCCAGGGTCTCGCGGATCGTCTTGGCGTGCACGTCGGTATGGCCGTCCATGTCCCCGCCCACCCACGAGCCGAAGCGCACGATGCAGGGCAACTCGAACGAGTCGCTCGGCACCGCGAAGACCTTGGCGAGCGCGAGCGCGATTTCCTCGTAGAGCGCCGGCACCACGCGATACAGGATCTCGACCAGGTAGAACACGACCTGCTCGCGCTCATCGCCCACCGTGAGCTGCTTGCGCGGCAGCTCCTCGGTCTGCCACGCGGTGGTGAGCTCGAAGCGGATCGCATTCCACAGGCTGCGCAGCTCTGGCGGTATCAGCGTCGGGTCGAGGCGCTCGAGCAGCCGCTCGGCGATCCGGTGCTGCTTGCGCAGCAGCGTGCGCCGCACCGCGTGCAGGGCATGGGCGGCGAACACCGGCTCGATGTGCAGCGAGCCGATGAGCGCGAGCGTTTCCTCGAAACTCATGCCGCGCTCGCGCAGCTCGGCGATGGCACTCTCCACGCCGCCGGGCTGCGGATGCTCGGCATCGCGGAAATACTCGCGGCGCCGGCGGATGCGATGCACGCTCTCGGCGAGGTTCATGGTGCGAAACCAGGTGGAGAAGGCGCGCAGCAGATCCCGGGCAAGCGCCGGGGAGCGCTCGCGAACGGAGGCGCAAAGCTCGGCAGCGGCCTGGGGATCGCCCTCGCGCCGGGCGATGGCCGCGCGGCGGTCGAGCTCGACCAGCTCGAACAGAGCTTCCCCGCCTTGCTCGCGCAGGACCTGCCCGATCAGCTCCCCGAGTACATGCACGTCGGCGCGCAGGGCCGAGTGCTCGGGCGGGAATTGGATGTCACGACGGTTCACCGGTGCGCACGATTGTAGCGTAAGCGGCGGCCCGTCCGGTCAGTGCCACGCTCACGCCGCTCGCACCGGTCCGCGCGGCGCACGGATACGCCCGCGGTGCCGCGCTGATCAGACTTAAAACGAAAGAGCCCCGCGTGACGGCGGGGCTCTCCTCGACTCATCAGTACTGCCGTTCAGGCCGCTTTCTTCTTCTTCATCATCGTGTGCTTCATGGTCTTCTTGGGCGCCGACTTCATGTGCATGGCACCCTTGTGAGCCCATTTCTTATGAGCCCAGGTCTTCTTGTGGGCCCACTTCTTCTGCGTGGCGCCCTTGTGGGCCCAGCTCTTGTGCATGGCTTTCTTCACGACATGGTGCGGGGCCGCGGCCGGAGCCGCAGCGGCGGCAACCGGGGCCACCACCAGAGAGCCGGCGACCAGCAACGCGCCGAGAACAGGGACGAGCTTCTTGAACATCGACGTCTCCAAGCCAGAGATTGAGCGGTTGACGAGTGCTCCGGGCGGTCGGCGCCGGAGCAGCGCTGATTATCACACGGGTTGCGCCGCCCTACTGGCCCTGAAAAGCGACAAGGCTGTGGACGGGTACGTCGAGGGCTTGCAGGCGGCGGGCGCCGCCGAGTTCCGGCAGGTCGATGACGAAGCAGGCCGCGAGGATCTCTGCGCCGAGTCCGCGCAACAGCTTGACGGCGGCCTCGGCGGTCCCGCCGGTGGCGATCAGATCGTCGATCAGGAGCACCTGCTCTCCGGGCTCGATGGCATCGCGATGCATTTCCATCTCATCGAGACCGTATTCGAGCGAGTACGCCACGCGCACCGTCTCGTGCGGGAGCTTGCCCTTCTTGCGGATGGGAATGAAGCCGGCGCCGACCCGGTGCGCAACCGCGCCGCCGAGGATGAATCCGCGTG
>JAJZMI010000015.1 GCA_021798335.1 Pseudomonadota bacterium
AGGCGCACGGCCTCGCCGGGGCGCGCTGCGGGGCGCTGCTCGCCGATCCGCAGGTCATCGCCCTGCTGCGCAAGATCATCCCGCCGTATGCCGTGCCGCGCCTGACGCTCGAGGCGGCGCTCGCGGCCCTGGAGCCCGCGGCCCTCGCGGACATGCGCTCGCTCCTGACGACGCTGCGCGCGGAGCGCGCGCGGATGCTGCGCGAGCTGCCCGGGCTTGCCGGCGTGATCCGGGTCTGGCCAAGCGAGGCCAACTTCGTGCTCGCCGAGTTCGCCGATCCGGGGGCGGCCCTGGAGCGCGCCGCCGCGGCCGGTCTGTTGGTACGCGACGCGCGATCCTATCCCGGGCTTGCGCGCGCCTTGCGCATCAGCGTCGGCACGCCACGGCAGAACAGCCGTTTATTGGAGGCGTGGTCATGACACCGCCGGCGATCCTGTTCCTCGACCGTGACGGTACGCTCATCGAGGAGCCGCCCGATCACCAGGTCGATGCACTCGAGAAGGTGCGCTTCATGCCCGGGGTATTCGCGGCCCTGCAGACGCTGCGGCGGCGCGGCTACCGGCTCGTCATGGTGACCAACCAGGACGGCCTCGGTACCGATTCGTTCCCGCAGCGGAGCTTCCAGGCGGCCCAGACATTCGTGCTCGACACCTTTGCCGCCCAGGACATCGTGTTCGATGCCGTCTTCGTCTGCCCGCATCGCGCGGCCGACGGTTGCGCCTGCCGCAAGCCCAACACGGCGCTGGTCGGCGAGTACGTGCGCAACCACGGCGTCGATCTGGCAGCCAGCGCCATGATCGGGGACCGCGACACCGACATGCAGTTCGCCGCCAACCTCGGTGTACGCGCCGTGCGCGTGCGGCTCGGCGGCTCGCCCGAGGAGACTTGGCCGGCGGCGGTGCGTGAGCTGACCTCGCGCCGCGCGCGCATCGAGCGATGCACCCGCGAGACCCGCATCGAGGTCCGGGTCGATCTCGATGCCGGCGCGCCGATGCGCATCACGAGCGGAATCGGCTTCTTCGATCACATGCTCGAACAGCTGGCGCGCCACGGCGGCTTCGCGCTCGAGCTTGACTGTCACGGAGATCTGCACATCGACGAGCATCACACGGTCGAGGATTGCGCGCTTGCGCTCGGGGAAGCGCTGCGCAGCGCGCTCGGAACCAAGCTCGGGATCGCCCGCTACGGTTTCCTGCTGCCGATGGACGAATCCCTCGCCCAGGTGGCGATCGACTTGTCCGGGCGTGCCTTCGCCCGCTTCGAAGGCCGTTTCGCGCGCGAGAGCGTCGGCGGGCTGCCCACCGAGCTCGTGCCGCACTTCTTCCGCTCGCTCGCCGAGGCGCTGCGCGCGGCGATCCACATCAGCGTCACCGGCGAGAACAGCCACCACATGGTCGAGGCTTGCTTCAAAGGCGTGGGCCGGGCGCTGCGCCAAGCGATGCGCCGCGAGGGCGATGAGCTACCGAGCACCAAAGGCTCGCTATGATCGATGCTCTGATCATCGACAGCGGGGGAGCCAACCTCGCCTCCCTGCAGTACGCATTCGCGCGGCTCGGGGCCACCACCTGCGTGAGCGCCGCACCGGAGGCGGTCGTCGCGGCCCGCCGCGTGGTTCTGCCCGGAGTGGGCTCGGCCGCCGATGCCATGCGGCGGCTGCGCGCCGCGGGACTCGCCGGCGTCCTGCCGAAACTGACCCAACCGCTGCTCGGGATCTGCCTCGGAATGCAGCTGCTGTTCGAGCACTCGGCCGAGGGCGAGGTCGAATGTCTCGGGATTCTGCCGCAACGCGTCCAGCGCCTGCAGCCGAGCCCCGCGCGCCCCGTGCCCCACATGGGTTGGAATTGCCTGCCAACGGCCGAGGCCGATCCACTGCTCGAGGGACTCGGCGCACTGCCCTATTTCTACTTCGTGCACGGCTATGCCGCGCCGGTCGGCCCCTTCACGCTCGCGCCAGTCGAATACGGCGAGTCGTTCTCCGCGGTGGTGCGGCGCGCGAACTTCTGGGGCGTGCAATTCCATCCCGAGCGCTCCGCCGCCGCCGGTGCGCGGGTGCTCACCAACTTTCTGCGCCTGTAACGCCATGCTGCTGATTCCGGCAATCGATCTGCGTGCGGGCCGTTGCGTGCGGCTCTATCAGGGTGACTTCGCCGCCGAGACGCGCTACCCGCTCGAGCCGCTCGAGCTGCTCGCGCGCTATCGCGCCCTCGGAGCCTCCTGGGTGCACGTGGTCGATCTCGATGGTGCCCGTGCCGGAGCGCAACAGAACCGCGCCGTGATCGGCGCGCTCAGCGCCGAGCCCGGCCTGCGCATACAGGCCGGCGGCGGGGTGCGCTCGGCGCAAGTGATCGAGGATCTACTGGCCGCGGGCGTCGCGCGCGTCATCGTCGGCAGCGCCGCCGTGGAGCACCCGGAGATGGTGTGCGGCTGGCTCGAGCGCTTCGGTGCCGAACGCATCGGGCTCGCACTCGATGTGCGCATCGGCCCCGACGGCGAGCCACGGGTCCTCACGCGGGGCTGGCGCAACTGCGCTGCGCTCACGCTCTGGGAGGCGCTCGCGCGCTATCCGGCCGGGGCATTCAAGCACGTGTTATGCACCGATGCCGACCGCGACGGCGCGCTCGCCGGGCCGAGTCTCGATCTGTACCGCCTCGCCTGCGCCCGGCACCCCCGGCTCGCCTGGCAGGCCTCCGGCGGCGTGCGCAACGCGGCCGACCTGCACGCGCTCGCCGCCCTCGGTGTGTCCGCCGCCATCAGCGGCAAGGCCCTGCTCGAGGGCCGCATCTCAGCCCAGGAGCTCAAGTCATTCTTGCCCGACGCATCATCCCCTGCCTAGACGTGCGCGACGGCCAAGTCGTCAAGGGCGTCACCTTCCGTGATCACCGCGTGGTCGGTGACATCATGTCCCTCGCCACGCGCTATCGCGAGGAAGGCGCCGATGAGCTGGTCTTCTATGACATTACCGCAAGCCCGCAAGGCCGCTCGGTCGATCGCGGCTGGGTGCGACGCGTGGCGCGCGTGCTCGATATCCCATTTTGCGTTGCCGGGGGCATCCGGACCGTCGCCGACGCCGAGGCCGTGCTCAACGCCGGCGCGGAGAAGATCTCGATCAACTCCCCGGCCCTCGCCGATCCCGATCTGATCGATGCGCTGAGTCAGCGCTTCGGTGCGCAGTGCGTGGTGGTCGGAATCGACAGCCAGCGCACGCCCGAGGGCTACCGAGCCTACCAGCTCACCGGCGATCCGACCCGCTCGCGCCCGTCCGGGCGGGACGTGCTCGAGTGGGTGCGCGAGGTGCAGGCCCGCGGGGCCGGAGAAATCGTCCTCAACTGCATGGGGAGCGATGGCCTCAGGAGCGGCTATGACATCGAGCAGCTGCGCGCCGTGCGGGCCGTATGCCACGTGCCGCTGGTCGCCTCCGGCGGCGCCGGTGCGATCGAGCACTTCGCGGCGGCCTTCACGCAAGCCGGGGTCGATGCGGCGCTGGCGGCCAGCGTGTTCCACACCGGCGCCATCACCATATCCGAGCTGAAGCGCGCGTTGCGCGGCTGCGGAATCGAGATCAGACCATGAGTGCGAACTTCCCGCCCGGCGCGGTGCTGACCGCGGCCGATATCGAGCACCTCGCCTTCGACAAACAGGGTGGATTGCTGCCGGCCATCATCGAGGACCCGGCCGGAAGCGTGCGCATGCTCGGTTACATGAGCCGTGAGGCGCTGCTCGAGACGTTCAAGCGCCGCCGTGTGGTGTTCTACAGCCGCAGCCGCCGGCAGCTGTGGGAAAAGGGCGAAACCTCCGGCCACACGCTCGAATTCATTGCCGCGCGCACCGACTGCGACCGCGACACGCTGCTGATCACCGCCCGACCCACCGGTCCGGTCTGCCATCTCGGCACGGCGAGCTGCTTCGGCGAGCCGCACGCACCGCTTGGCTTTCTCACCGAACTCGAGGCACTGATCGCGCAGCGGATCGCCGCGCGGCCCGAGGGCAGCTATACCGCCCGGCTGTACGCCGAGGGTGTGACGCGCATGGCGCAGAAAGTCGGCGAGGAGGGTATCGAGGTCGCGCTCGCGGCCGCGGTCGAATCCGCAGACAAACTGCTCGCCGAGTCGGCCGACCTCCTCTATCACCTGGCGCTGCTCTTGGCCAGCCGCGGCCTGTCGCTCGAGGACGTGAGCGCGGAACTGCGCGCCCGGCACGCCGCCAAGCCCTAGCGTCCGCGCATCCCCGAGGCGCGCGATGCGCCGGCCGCGCGCCCCGTGGGGGTCGTTCCGGGACGCGCCCGCCGGCCACTCGGCTCAAGCTGCGCGCGCCGATCGAACTCGGCGCGCGCAGCATCGAGCTCCGCCAGATGGGTCCTCGCCCAACTGGCCAGCTGCGTCACCGGCTCGCGCAGGGACTGCCCGAGCGCCGTCAGCTCGTACTCGACGCGCGGGGGCACCACCGGGAAGACCGTGCGCTTCACCAGCCCGTCACGCTCCAGACCGCGCAGACACAGGGTCAGCATGCGCTGGGAGATGCCGC
>JAJZMI010000142.1 GCA_021798335.1 Pseudomonadota bacterium
GCCGGCTGCGTCACCTTCGAGATCACCGAGCAGGCCGCCGTGAGCAGCTTGGCGCGGGCCGAAGAGATGATCCGGCGTCTGGCGCCCTTGAACTGCCGCTTCGCCCTCGATGACTTCGGCACCGGCTCGAACTCCCTCGCCTATCTGAACGCCCTGCCCATCGCGCGGGTCAAGATCGATGGGACGTTCGTGCAGGATATCCTCGCGAATTCACGCTCGCAGGCGACGGTACGCGGCATCGTCGAGCTCGCGCGCGGGTTCTCCATCGACACCGTGGCCGAGTTCGTCGAGAGTGATGCCATCGCCAATCGGGTGCGCGAGCTCGGCGTGGACTACGCGCAGGGCTACGCGTTCGGCGCGCCCGAGCCGCTCGAGGCCGTTTTGGCCGGACTGTATCGCGAGGCGTCGCGACACTCGCCGAAGCTGCGCCTCGAGGCCTGATTCGCGGGGCGCGCCCGCCTGCCACCCCTTCTGTCCGCTCGCCGCGGCGCGGTATCCTCCCGGCACGGGAGCGCGGCATGGCGAGACGAGGGGGCGATGGGCGAGCGACAACTCTACGGGGCGATCGAGGCCGGCGGCACGAAGATCGTCTGCGCCGCCGGGTACGATGCGCAGCGTACGCCGGCCTATCGGGCGGTCATTCCAACCGCGGCGCCGCAACCGACGCTCGAGGCGGTCACGGCGTTTTTTGCCGGCGTGGAGCGTGAGGCCGGGCCTTTCGCGGGCATCGGTGTGGCGGCATTCGGTCCGGTCGATGTCGTGCGCGGCTCGCCCACGTGGGGCTCTGTGCTCGCCACGCCCAAGCCCGGCTGGTCGGGCGTCTCCCTGGTGGAGCCGCTGCGGCGGTTCAAGTGTCCGATCGCGCTCGACACCGATGTCAATGCCGCCGCGCTCGCCGAGGCGCGCCTCGGCGCCGGGCGCGGCGTGCGGACGCTGGCCTATGTGACGGTGGGCACCGGGATCGGCGGGGGGGCGGTGATCGGGGATCGGTCGGTGAGCGGATTCCTGCACCCCGAGATGGGTCACATCCGCGTCCGGCGCGATCCGCGCGATGAGGGGTTTGCCGGGGTCTGTCCCTTCCACGGCGACTGTCTCGAGGGGCTGGCCAGCGGGCCGGCCGTGCTCGCGCGCTGGGCAAGCCCGATGAGTGCGCTGCCGCCGGAGCATCCGGGACACGCGCTCATCGGCGGTTACCTGGGCGAGCTCGCCGCGGCGATTGCCCTGATGCTCTCGAGCGAGCGGATCGTCTTCGGGGGTGGGGTGATGAGCGATGAATTCCTCATCGGCCCTATTCGTGCGGCCGCCCGCCGAACGCTCGCGGATTATCTGCCGATCGACGCGCGTGCCGGGGGATTTGACCGCTGGATTACGCGGGCGGAACTCGGCGAGCGGGCCGGCACGGTCGGTGCGTTCCTGCTGGCGCAGGAATGCGTGCCGCGTGTCCTTGACGGTGCGGCGTCTTAACCCTCGTGCGTGCGCCTGGGGCGCATGCTGCGCGGCATGTCCAGGGTTTGCGGATGCAACGATTCCTTGTATGCAGCGGCAAAGCCTTCGACGAAGGTCGGCGGAAGGTGGTCGGCCGGACGGTCGAGTAGACTCCGATAAAAGCTCGTGAACAGCCCCCAATAGTGTGAGGGGTCGGGCTTTCCGCGCCGTCCCTGCGCGAAGCGGGTTTCCAGCTCGGCCGGATCGAGGCGGCCGAGGAATTCGATGAACGCGGCCCGGAAGGCCTGCACCAGCGCCAGCTCGTGCGCTTTGACTTCGTCGTGGCGCTCACGCAGCCAGCGGACCGCGTCGACGGCATGGGCCTCGTGCTGGGCGAACAGCGCGGGCAGCAGCTCCTCGACCGTCAGCTGCCCGAGCGGCGGGGCATCGGGGTCGGATGGGGACAGTTGGATGTGGAAGCGGTCCCGGGCTTGACCGCGCGAGCGCTCCAGATCCTTCAGACCGACGAGCGCTTCGCGCAGCAATCGGCCGGCCAGATGCATCATCTGCGCCTGCGGCGGCATCTGTTCCGGCTTGACTCCGGCGCCTCGACAGAACGCGCGCCATCCCGAATCGTCGGAGCCGGGATTGACGCTTTCCTCGCGGGCGCCCGCCCGCGATCCTCGCCCCAGCCGCCGGGCCAGGGTGTCCTCGCCGCTGTCGGTCCGGGCCCGAGCGCGCTCGGGCCCGGGAGCGGGGGACGGCGGGCCGGCGGGCGGGCTGCGCCCTGGGCCGAAGACGCTCGCGGGCTGCGGCTCGCCCGTGCTCGCCGGCTCGGCGGCCAGCAGGTCCTCCAGATTCAGCTCCGCCCCGATGTCGGTCTGCGCCGGCCCGAGCGGTTGCACCGCCATGATGCGCGAGGGCAGCGCCGCCACCGAGTCCGAGGTGTGCTCCTCGAGCGAGACCCCGATCTGATATTCCCCGAGACGCAGCACATCGCCGTCGCGCAGACGGTAGCCCTCCGAGCCGCGCTGGGCGAGCGGCTCGGGCTTGTCGTTCACATAGACGCCGTTGGTGCTGAGATCCTCGAGATAATAGCGTCCCTCGCGGCACGAGATGCGCGCATGCCGGGCCGAAACGTAGCGATGCGGATCGGGCAGAACCCAGTCGTTGTCGGCCGCGCGCCCGATGGAGCCGCCATCGGGCCCGAACTCGGCGCTGTCCCGACCGGACAGTTGCCGGCGCTGTCCGCTGATGACGCGCAGGCGAACGGTCATGGCGCAGTGCCGGGGCTAGCCATGGCTGCTGGCGGCTCGCGAGCCGGCGTGATCCGAGAGAGCCTGCGCCGTGGACCGGATCCTGCGGACACCGTCGGGAACGCGGCGCAATGCACGATCATGGTCGGACGCTGAACCTCTATAATGGTCACCTCTTCACTAAATTAGCAGCGCACTCCGGCCAATCCATGGCAGCCAGTCACATTTTCCGAATTCTCTTCGTCAATCAGGGCAAGGTGTACGAGGTCTACGCCCGCAAGGTCCATCACGGCGAACTGTTCGGCTTCATCGAAGTCGAGGATCTGGTCTTCGGCGAACGCTCCTCGGTGGTGCTCGATCCGTCCGAGGAGCGCATCAAGGGCGAGTTCAACGGGGTCAAGCGCACGTTTCTGCCGCTGCATTCGGTGTTGCGCATCGATGAGGTGAAGAAGCAGGGGGTGAGCAAGATCACGGCGCTCGAAGGCGGGACGAACGTGGCGCAGTTTCCGATGCCGCTGTACTCCACGCCCCCGGTCGAGCCGAAATAGCCGCTCATGAACGGGCCGCCGGTCCTTGCGCTGTCGGGGCGCTCGGCGCTCTCGGGCTTCCGGATCGAGAAACTGCTCGCGCGGCTGCGGACGCTCGATGCGGCGGTGAGCGCTCTGAGCGCGCGGTTCGTGCATTTCGCCGCGATCGATCGGGCGCTCACGGCCGATGAGCGGGAGCGCCTGGAGCGGCTGCTCACGTACGGTCCGCGGGACGTCCCGTCCGAGCTTGGCGGACAGATGCTGCTGGTGGTGCCGCGCGAAGGGACGATCTCGCCGTGGTCGAGTAAAGCCACCGACATCATCCGCGTGTGCGGCCTCGAGGCGGTCCAGCGCGTCGAACGGGGCGTCGAGTATCGGGTGAAGGCGGATCGCCCGCTCGCGCCTGAAGCGCTCCAGCGCCTCGCGGAGGTCCTGCTCGACCGCATGACCGAAATGGCCCTGCTCGATACGGCGCAGGCGGTTCGCCTGTTCGCGCACTCGCCGCCGCGGCCCGCGCGCCGGGTGGCGCTCGCCGGCGGGCGCGCCGCGCTCGATCGGATCAACCGCGAGATGGGCCTCGCGCTGTCGGGGGAGGAGCTCGACTATCTGCTCGCGAGCTTCCGCCAGCTCGGCCGCGATCCGACCGATGCCGAGCTGATGATGTTCGCGCAGGTGAACTCCGAGCATTGCCGCCACAAGATCTTCAATGCCCGCTGGATCATCGATGGGCAGGAACGCGCGCAGTCGCTGTTTGCGATGATTCGCCACACGCACGAGCGCCATCCGCACGGCGTGCTGTCAGCCTACCGCGACAATGCCGCGGTGATGGAGGGATCGCACGGCTGGCGCTATTTCGCCGATCCGCGCACCGGCGCCTATGTCGAGAGCGCCGAGATGATCGACATTCTGATGAAGGTCGAGACGCACAATCATCCCACCGCGATCTCGCCGTTCCCGGGCGCCGCGACCGGCGCGGGCGGGGAGATCCGCGACGAGGGCGCGACCGGGCGCGGCGCCAAGCCCAAAGCCGGATTGACCGGGTTCACCGTATCCAATCTGCGTATCCCGGGGTACGAGCGGCCCTGGGAGCGGCCGTTCGGGCAGCCCGAGCGCATTGCCTCGGCGCTCACCATCATGCTCGAGGCGCCGATCGGCGCGGCATCCTTCAACAATGAGTTCGGGCGGCCGGCGATCTGCGGCTATTTCCGTACCTTCGAGCAGCGCGGTCCGGGCGATCCGCCCCACCGCGCGCGCGGATATCACAAGCCCATCATGATCGCCGG
>JAJZMI010000105.1 GCA_021798335.1 Pseudomonadota bacterium
CCCAGGAATTTTATGGACACAGTGTTGGCGGGGACGTAAATCCGCGTAATTTTGGGGTTGAGAGGCGGATTGTGTGCGAGCGAGGTCGCATCGCCGGGGGTGAGGGCGGCGGCGGGTATCGCTGAGGCTTAGAACGGCGTGTCGTCGGTCGCAGGGCTTGGCGAGGGCGGCGGACAGGAGGGCTCGAGCTGGTGGACGCGATTGATGAGCAGGCCGCCGTAATGGCGCTCGAGGGCCTCGGTGAGCTGATAGAGGAAGTCGATGAGTTTCTCGGCAGCGTCGCCGGAGAGTTCCAACGGCAGGCACACGATCGGCAGGTCATTCGGTTCCATGGCTAACGGCTCGCGGCGCGGGGTTTCTTGGCGGTGGAGCGCGCGGCGGCACGCTTTGCGGCGCGCTCCTTGGCCTCCTTGAGGCGATAGCTCTCCCCGTCGATCGAGAGGATCTCGGACCGGTGCACGAGCCGGTCGATGAGCGCGACGACACAGGTGGCATTGGGGAAGACCTGGTTCCATTCGGTAAACACCCTGTTCGTTGTCAGGATCAATGGACGGCGCAGCTGATAGCGCCGTGTGACGACCTCGAAGAGCAGGTCGGCATAGCGGGTGTCGTAGGCCAGATATCCCACCTCATCGCAACAGAGCACGGCGGGAGTGGTGTAGCGGCGCAACCGTCGGGCGAGTTGCGTGGAGCTGTCCTGGGCGGCCAGATCGTGCAGCATGTCGGAGGCGGCGGTGAAGCGTGCCGTGTAGCCGCGCAGCACCGCCTGGTGCAGCAGGTTCTTCGCGATCATGCTCTTGCCGAGTCCGTTTGGCCCGATCACGATGATGTTGGCGGCCTGCTCGAGGAACTCGAAGGTGAAGAGCTCATCGAGGAGCGCGTGATCGAGCTGCTTCGGCCACTGGTAGTCGAAGTCGGCCATGGGCTTGAAGGCGCCGAGGCGCGCCCCATCGAGGCGGCGTTTGAGGCTGCGGCGCAGCCGCTCGCTCTCCTCGATCTCGAGCAGGCGGGCAAGCCAGGGTTCGAGGAGGAGTTCCTCGGCGTGGGCGAGCAGGCCAAAGAGACCGAGCTGGCGCAGACGGCGCTTCAGTTCCTCAAGCGACAGGGTCGTTGCCGCCGCCGTCACCGCTGGCGTCGTCAGGCTTGGCGGGCTCGGGGTCGGGGGACGCATCTGAGCGTTCATCGGAGCTCTCCTGGGCGAGCTTTTCATACTCGGCGAGGTCGTGCGGGCGGACGGTGAGATCGCGCACGCGAGGATCGTCGGGCAGAGTCACGGGGATGGGCGGGGATGCCCCGCGCTCGGCGCGGTGCAGATCGATGAAGTGGCGCACGGCGGGGAGGTGCACGGCGTCCTCGGCAAGGGCGGCGGTGATGGCCGCATCGAGGGCTGCGGCGCCGTGGGTATCGAGCAGTTCGGTGAGTCCTCGGGTGAGGGAACCCAGATGCACGCCGCGCACGGCGGCGAGCTGCAGCAGCCGAGCGGCGCTCGGGGCGGCATAGTGCAGCCGATCAGTCGCCCGATGGGCGCGCGCGGCGCGTTTGTGGGCTTCGAGCGCCTTGATGTGGCCGGGCTGCTCGATCTGCGCGCCGCGATCGTAGCTCCTCGGGTGCGTAGCAATGACCGTGCTGCCATCGAGGACACGTACGGTCTCGACGGTGGCGAGCACCTCGAGAGTGCGGCGCACGTGGGTGTGAGGGACGGAGTAGTCGTTCAAGTCAAAGCGTACGTAGGGGGTCTTGTGGGCGTGCACGATGAGCCGCTCGGCAGCCGGGAACGGCTCATCGGGCAAGGCGAGCAGATGCCCCCGCTCGGCCTCAAAGCACTCGCGCACCGTGCGGCTGCGATCCTCCGGGCAGGGCCGATCGGCCGCCTCGCCCGCGCACCAGGCGAGCGCCTGGGCGTTGAGGTCATCGAGGTCAGTGAAGCGCCGGGCGGCGAAGAAGCGCTCGCGCACGAAGCGGATGGCTCGCTCGACGCGCCCCTTCTCGTTGCCGCGCGCGACGGCCACCGGGCGCGGTGCGAACCGATACCAGGCCGAGAGCTCCAGCAGCGTCGGGTGGAAGCGGATCGCATCCGGGGCACGCTCGAGGTGCGCCCGCTCGAGCACCGCTGAGCGCAAGTTGTCATACAGCACGGTACGGGGAACGGACCCGAAGGCGCTGAAGGCGCGCACATGACCATCGAGGAAGGCACTCATCGCCGCCCCGAGATAGAAGCGCAGGAACAGGTAGCGCGAGTACGAGAGCACCATCACGAAGGCCATCAGCGGCCGCAACGCTTTACCCACGGCGAAGCGGCCGAAGTGCGCCCAGTCGCATTGGCCCTGGTCCCCCGCCAAGGTGCGCAACCGCAGATACGCCTCGGCGGGCGGCCGCGGCCGGTACCGGGCGACGATCGCGCGGAAGTGATCGGGACGACCCGGATAGCCGCGCTCGCGCACCATGTCGTACAGGCGCGAGGCCCGCAAGCTCGGATAGCAGGCGAGCGTGTCCTGGATGAACGGCACGAACGGATCGGCGATCGAGCCGCGCGCGGACTGCTCGGCGGCGGGGATGCCCGCCTGCATCAGCACGCGGCGCACGGTGTCGTGATGGATGTTGAGCTGACGGGCGAGCGTGCCGATCCGCCAGTGCTCGGCATGATACAGGCGCAGGATCTCGGCCTCGAGCTCGCGCGAGATCATCGCCGCATCCTCCCGTGTCGGGCAGGACGGGGCTCACCCGCTCCAGCGCCAGGTATGAAGCCGGGCAAAGGGCGGCAAGGGCCGCCCACAGAACGCACAGCGCCTCTGCAGGAGAGGGCCGGGAGGACGGGGAGGCTCTTTGACGTCAACATCGCTCGACTCGCTTGCGCTGACCAGGTGCCGCGATACGCTGCACCGACTCGTCACGAGGGGAAAGCTCTGATGCGTCACACCTTGCCGTCGCCGCTGCCGGTAGCGCCGTTGTCGTTCAGCATGTCGGCGGGCTCCACGGGGGGTGCGTTGGTAGCGGGCGCCGGCGCGGCGTACCGACTCCCGGCGAGCGAGCTCGGCGCAATCCCCGGGGCAGTACAGGTTCCCGCAATCACATTGCGCGCAGACGCACACCTGCATCCGGCAGCGACGGCAATGGTAGAGCCGGTAGGTTGCCGGCTCCTCGAGCGGCCCCAAGACCTCCTCCCCGACGGCACTGGACAGCGCCGCGGCGGCGAGGCATAAAGGGCTGGCAAAGCTGCCTCCGACGGCGCTGCGCACCGAGGGCCCGGGGTTCGACGCCAATCAAACTGCCCGGGCCTTCGTCTTTGTGCGTCTCGTGCCTTCAGCATAGCCGAAGCAGACAAAACCGCACCCGGGGCGCAGGTGCGGACACCCCCAAGCCTCCAATCGCAGCGGTAGATCTCTGCCCGGCCCGACGGCCGGTCAGACCGCGCCGCCGCTGCGCGGCGACGCCCACAAAAACGACGTATCGAGGGGGAAATCCGAAGACGATGAGAGAGGCAGTTTCGACCGCCTCGAGACTCAGGCGGTTACCTCAAAAGCGCGGCCCAACCCCAGAATCAGGCGGTTCCTGGCCACCGTTCACAACCTGATCTGCACAAGCTTCAACTTCCAGTTGCAGGCCCTTGTTGGTCGCGATACCCGCGAACTCCACGCGCAGTTCCTGGAATAGAGCTGCGACCGTGAAGTCGGCGGGCTCGGGTTTAATCGCTCCCGACTCAAGCTTGCTGATATCCAGTAAGGCATTGAGCAGCCGCGACATTGCGCCGATGGCCTGTTCCTGCTGCGACAGAGCTTCGGCCGCGTCGGGATCGCGCACGATGCGACGCAGGGCGCCGTTAAGGAGCGCGAGCGTTTGCAGGGGCTGGCGCAGATCATGGCTGGCTGTGGCTAGAAAGCGGCTCTTGCCCTGATTGGCACGATCGGCGACTTCGCGCGCCACCATCAGCTCGCCTTCGACGCGTTTGCGGTCGGCCACGTCACGAATTGCTGCGGCAATGAGGACCGGAGCGCGACTCTGAATGGGGCTTAGACTGATTTCGATCGGAAACTCGCAGCCATTCTGTCGCAATCCATATAGTTCCAAGCCTGCGCCCATCGGACGCACGCGAACATTACCGACGTAGTGCTCTCTATGCGCGATATGACGGCTGCGAAATCGCTCCGGCATGAGTTTCTCGACCCGCTGTCCGATGATCTCCTCGTGCGTGTATCCGAACAGGGCACAAACCTGCTGGTTCGCGAACTGGATGATGCCCGAGCCGTCAATGAAGATCATTGCGTCCGGGGTGGCATCGAGCGCATTTCTTGCAAGTTCGGATGGGATAGTGAGCATGGTCATCAGCTAGCCAGGCGTGCGCGCCGCCAAACCGTGTGCCGATGATTATTATTGAGGATTGCGTAAGTACGTGACGGACTCAAAACATCTCCGCCTGCTTCCAGAATGCGGTCACGAGGGTGGGACGTCGTTGCATCGAGCGCAGGTTCCGCCGAGCG
>JAJZMI010000057.1 GCA_021798335.1 Pseudomonadota bacterium
CTGTTCAGCGCCACGCCGGTGATCACGCGCACGGCAACATATGTCTATGCCTGCACCGAATGGGTGGAGGATGCCTTTCAGGGCAAGGAGCTGCTGCACGAGATCTACTCGCGGCTGCTCAACCCCACCTCGATCTGTCTTGCCAACCACATCGTGGACCTCGAGGCCGGTCCCGAGGCGGCCGACTACTTTGCCTGGAATTTCAACTCCGGAATGGCCGCCATCGACGCCACGCTCGCCAACCTGCTCGGCTACGAGGACATCGTGCTCGCCAGCCGCAACGTCTACGGCGGCACCTACCAGCTGCTGCACGACTGGTACGGCAAGCGCAGCAACCTCAGCGTTACGCTCGAGTGGTTCGACGGTGAGACCGGCGCCGCCTTCGCCGAGCGGCTGGCCGCCATCGAGCGGCACTATGCCGAGCGCCTCGCCCAGGGTCGGCAGATCTACGTGTATATCGAATCCCCGTGCAATCCGCACGGCAACGTGCTCGACGTGCCGGCCATTTGCCGCCTCGCCCACGAGCGTGGCCTCACCGTCATCTGCGACGCCACCATCGCCACCCCGATACTGCAGCGAACGCTGCGCCGCACGGACCGCAGGGAGCGCCCGGACTTCGTCATTCATTCCTACACCAAGGATCTGTGCGGCTCCGGCAATACCACGGCGGGCGTGGTGATCGGCCGCAACGAGCGGATGTTCCTGCCCAAGGGCCAGTCGGTGCGCGCCACCGGTCACGACGGCCAGGAGCGGGAATATCGTTGGGACGAGACGATGTTCTGGAACGTCTACTACGTCAAGGGCGCCTTTCTCGACTCCGACAAGGCGTTCGAGGTCCTGAGCGGCATGCGCACGTTGGAATTACGCGTGCTGCAGAAATGCATCAACACCATCGTGCTGGCGCGCGCGCTCGCGCTGAATCCGATGATCAACGTGCACTGCTCGGCGGTGGCGGGTCATCCGAATGGGCCGCTGCGCGAGCGGCTGATGACGCTGGGTCTGCCCGCGCCGCTGTTCACCATCGACTTCCAGGGCAGTCCGGCCCATCCGCTGCGCCTGGACAAGTGGCGCCTGCAGCGCCTGCTCGACAGCCTCGAGCCGGCCTTCGGCCTGCAGGTCTCACTGGGGCAGATCAACACGGTGGTGCTCTGCCCGGGGCTCACCAGCCACTCGGAGCTGTCCGAGGCGGCGCTGCAGGCCGCCGGCATCACGCCGAGCACGCTGCGCATCTCGGTGGGGGACGAGGATCCGCGCTATCTGCTCGAGCATCTGCGCCGGGCAGCCGATCTGGCCGCGGGCGACACGGCGCCGGAGTTCGTCGCGGGATTCCCGCCGCGCGCACGCATCGACGAGATCTATCAGGAGGTCTATGCCGACGTGCATCGCCGCTGGATCGCGGCGCGGTGCGCGGCATAGTCGGCGCCGGCCCGTACGGGCGAAGGTGTCGCCAGATGCCGTCATAACTGGCCAGTGCGCTTGGCCGCGCGATAAGGTGTCATCTGTTGCCGAGCAGGCCCATCAAAGGAGGCGTCATGGCCAACATCACGCTCGAGGGCAGTGAGCGAGACACACTACCCCCTGCACGTCCACTCGGACCTGCGGCAGCGGACGAGCGGCTCGAAGTCACGCTCATCCTCCGTCCAGGCTCTCCAGAGCTTTGGCGCGAGCGCATGGCGCGTCTGAGCCGCGCGCAGGAGACTGCGCATCTGACGGCGGAGCAATTTGCGCAGCTGCACAGCGCAACCGATGCGGATCTGCGAGCCGTGGCGGACTTTGCGGCCACGTCTGGTCTGGTTGTCGTTCAGCGGCACGCGGTGCGCCGCACGGTCATGTTGTCCGGCACCGTCACCCAGGTGAATGCAGCGTTCAACGTCGAGTTGCTGCGCTTCGAGTATCCCGGCGGAACCTACCGCGGATTATTCGGCCCCCTGCAGTTGCCGCAGCCGCTGCACGCCATCGTCGTGGCGGTGCTGGGACTGGATACTCGTCCTCAGGCGCGGCCGCATTTTCGCCAACGCGTGGGTCCAAAACCGCGCCGATCGCGCGCCGCGACGCCGACCGCCTCGTCCTTCACCGCTGTGCAGATCGCCTCGCTTTATCAGTTCCCGGCCGGCTTGGGCGAGGGCGAATGTGTCGGACTCATCGAGCTCGGCGGCGGCTACCGGCCGCAGGACCTGCAAGCCTACTTCGGCGCCCTGGGTTTGGCCGTCCCGAGTGTCACCGCGGTCTCGGTCGATCACGCCGTGAATGCGCCGATCGGTAATCCCAACAGCGCGGACGGCGAGGTGATGCTCGACATCGAAGTGGCCGGCGCCATCGCGCCCGCCGCGAGGATCGCCGTGTATTTCGCGCCCAACACGGACGCGGGCTTCCTGAACGCCATAACGACGGCCGTTCACGATCCCGTCAATCAACCTTCGATCATATCGATCAGCTGGGGTGGCCCGGAATCCTCGTGGACCGGCCAGGCGATGTCTGCCCTGGATCAAGCGCTGCAGGCGGCGGCGATGCTCGGCATCACGGTATGTGTGGCGTCCGGGGACAGCGGATCCAGTGACGGCGTGCCGGGCGGCGCCGATCATGTGGACTTTCCGGCGTCGAGTCCGTACGCGCTCGCCTGCGGTGGGACACGCCTGAAGGCCACGGCCACCACGATCTTGGGCGAAGTCGTATGGCACGACGCGTTTGGTGCCACGGGCGGTGGTGTCAGTGCGTTTTTTGCCCTGCCGGTGTGGCAGCAAGGACTGGAGGCGACCACCGTGCAAGGGGTTGTCCAACCCCTGACCGCGCGAGGTGTGCCGGACGTTGCCGCCGACGCCGATCCGCAGACTGGCTATGAAGTTGTCGTAGACGGTGTCCAGACCGTGTTCGGCGGCACCAGTGCGGTAGCACCGCTGTGGGCCGGCCTGATCGCGCGGATCAATGCCCTGACCGGCCGCAGAGCCGGCTACGTGCAACCCGTCCTCTACCCGCGCGAGAGCGCGTTCAGGGACATCACGCAGGGCAACAACGGCGCATACCGGGCGTCGGCCGGTTGGGACGCCTGCACCGGGCTCGGCAGCCCCGTGGGTGCGCAGATCGCGGCTATCCCAGGGGTCTGAGCACCTCAGATATCTGCCTGACCCTCCAGGTAGAACACGCATGAGCCCTCGAGCTCGACGCGCTCGCCGCGTACCCGGCACGTCAATTCCCCGCTCCGCCGCGATGCCTGGTAGGCGTGCAGAACGGGCTTGCCCAGCCGCTCGGCCCAATAGGGCGCGAGCGCGCAATGCGCGCTACCGGTGACAGGATCCTCCGGCACGCCGCGGGCCGGCGTGAAATAACGGCTGACACAGTCATACCCGCCGCTGCCGCGGGCCGTGACGATCACACCCTGACGGTCCAGCGCGGCGATGGCCGCGATGTCGGGTCTGAGCGTGCGCACCGTGTGCTCGTCCTCGAGCACAACCAGATAATTGATGGCATCGGCGCGCACCGCCTGCGGCGTCGCGCCGAGCGCGTGGACGAGCGCGTCGGAGACCTTCGCCGGCAGGGTGGGCCGGGCGGGGAAATCCATCACGTACCCGGGGGCGGCGCGGGCCACGTGCAGCGGCCCGCTCGCCGTGTGAAACGTGACGGCGGTGCGGCCCGGGTCGAGTTTCTCGAGCACCACGGCGGCGCTGGCCAGCGTCGCGTGCCCGCACAGCGGCACTTCCACTGTGGGGGTGAACCAGCGCAGCCGATACTCCCCGCCGCCGCCGACGAGAAACGCCGTCTCCGACAGGTTGTTCTGTGCCGCAAGCGCCTGCAGCACCGCATCCGGCGGAAACGCCTCGAGCGGCATCACGGCGGCGGGATTGCCGCTGAAGCGCTGGCGGGTGAAGGCGTCAACCTGAAAAATTCGCGTCCGCATCGCCGTGCGCTCTCAGTGTGTCGGCGCGCGCTCCTCGAGCCGCGCGACGGTGGCTTCGATCCAGGCCTGCACTTCCTGGTTGACTTCGCGTGGGTCGCGGCCGGCGGCGCTGACGGGCGGACCGATCACGACCCGAATGGTCCCGCGCTTCTTGCGCAGACCGCGCCGGGGCCAGAAGCGTCCGGCATCGTGGGCCACCGGGACCAGGAGCCTGCCGGTCTCGCGGGCGAGCAGCGCGCCGCTGACGCCATAGCGGCGGGTCTGACCGGGCGGCATGCGCGTACCTTCGGGGAAGATCATGATCCAATCCCCTTCGGCGAGCCGTTCCTTGCCCTGCGCGATGACCTGGCTCACGGCGGAATGGCCGGACTTGCGGTCTATGGCGATGGCGTGAACCAGGCGAATCCCCCACCCGACCACGGGAATCCAGGTCAGCTCGCGCTTGAGGACCCAGACTTGCCGCGGAAACACCAGCGCCATGGCGATCGTCTCCCACGATGACGAGTGTTTCCACAACGCGATGTGACTTCCGGGCGGCAGGTT
>JAJZMI010000163.1 GCA_021798335.1 Pseudomonadota bacterium
AAGGAGCGCAAGACCCGATCACGGCGCCGCGCGACGGCGGCCCAATCGGCCCTGTAAGCGGACCGGCCCGTGCCGCAGCCAGCCGCCTTGCGCGTGGCGTTCGCGGGCACGCCGCAGTTCGCCTTGCCCGTGCTGTTGGAGTTGCTGCATTCGCGCCATCGGGTCGTCGGAGTTCTCACCCAACCTGATCGGCCCAGGGGGCGTGGCCGACAGGTGGGGTCCTCGCCCGTCAAGCTGGCCGCGCAATCGAGCGTGCCCGTCTGCCAGCCGACCGCTCTGCAGGAGCCGGCCGACTGGGCAATGCTGCACGAGTGGCGACCGGACGTGCTCGTCGTGGTCGCCTATGGCTTGATTCTCCCGCAGCCGGTGCTCGACTTGCCCCCGCTCGGTTGTCTCAATGTGCACGCCTCCCTGCTCCCGCGATGGCGGGGCGCGGCGCCCATCGAGCGGGCGCTGCTCGCCGGGGACCGTGAAACCGGCCTGACCGTGATGCGCATGGAGGCCGGGCTCGATACCGGTCCGATTCTGCTGCAGCAACGCGTGCCGATCGAGCCGCACGATACGGGCGCGAGCCTGCGCGACCGGCTGGCCGACCTGTCGGGACCGCTGCTGCTGCGAGCCCTGGACGGCGTGGCGGACGGAACGCTTGTGGCCACACCCCAGCCGGCCGAGGGCGTCACCTACGCCCGCAAGCTGGACAAGAGCGAAGCGCGCATCGACTGGCGACGGCCCGCGGCGGACATCGAACGACTCATCCGCGCGCTGCAGCCGTGGGCCACCGCCGATACGGTGCGTATCGATCCGCAGACCGGCGAACAGGAGCGCCTTCTGGTGCACGCCGCCCGGATCGCTCCCGATTGCGCCGAGTCGGGCACTGCCCCGGGATGCGTCGTGGAGGCGGTCGGGCGGCACAGGGATGGCTACATCAGGGTTCGATGCGGCGAGGGTTGCCTGGATCTGCTCGCGCTGCAGCGGCCGGGCGGCTCGCGTCAGCCCGCCGGCATGTTCGCCAGCGGTCATCGCGCGCTGGCGGCGGGCGCGCGATTGGGCGACGCGCGTTGAATCATCCGCCCAGCCAGGGGGCCGGTGCGCTTGCCGATGCCGCACGTGCCGTCGCCGCGGTTCGCGGCGGACAGTCCGCGGACGCGGCCCTGGCGATGTGCGCGTCGGGCGCGCAACGTTCCGCGGTGCGGGCAATTGCGCTGGGCACGGTGCGCTGGTACCTGCGGTTGCAGCCGGCCATCGACACGTTGCTGGCGAGGCCCGACACGATCGAGCGGGACGTGCACGCGCTATTGGTGACCGCGGCGCACCAGATCGAGTACTCGCGCACTGCGCCACAGAAGACCGTGCATGCCGCCGTCGATGCCGTGCGTCTCCTGCGTCACGCGCATGCGAGCGGTCTGGTCAACGCGGTGCTGCGCAGGTTCGTGGCCGGGCGCGACGCTCTCCTTGCACAGATCGACCGGGATACCGCTCGCCGGACGGCCCACCCCGCCTGGCTGGTCGATGCAATGACGGCGGCCTGGCCGGGCCAGGTCGGGGCCTTGCTCGAGGCCGACAACGTCCACCCGCCTCTCACCCTGCGGCTGAATCCGCGCCTGCGCTCGCCGCAGCAGTATCTGGCCGATCTGGCCGCGGCGGGTCTCGCCGGCCGACTTCTCGAGAATCTCGGCGGCCTGGCGGGCTCCACTGCCGTCATGCTCAAGCGGCCGGTGCCGGTCGCGGCGCTGCCCGGATTTCGCGAAGGCTGGGTGTCGGTGCAGGATGCCGGAGCCCAGCTGGCCGCTCCGCTGCTCGATGTCGCTGCTGGAATGCGGGTGCTGGATGCCTGTGCTGCCCCCGGCAGCAAAGCCGCGCACATCCTCGAGCGCACTCCCAATGTCGAGCTTTGGGCGCTCGACATCGATCCCGTTCGGCTGCGGCGGGTCCGGGAGACCCTCGATCGGCTGGGCCTCGAAGCGCATCTGGCTGCGGCGGATGTTCGGGAGCCGGCGACCTATTGGGATGGGCGGCCTTTCGAGCGCATTCTGGTCGATGTGCCGTGCTCGGGCACGGGCGTCATCCGGCGTCATCCGGACGTCAAGCTCTTGCGCCGCGCCGCGGACATTGAGTCGTTCGCAGCGCGACAGCTCGAGATTCTGCGGGCGGCCTTCGGGCTGCTCGCGCCCGGCGGGCGGCTGGTGTACGCGACGTGCTCGGTGCTGCCGCAGGAGAACGAGGGGGTTGTGGAGCGGTTTTATGCGCAGGCACCCCAGGCCAGGGCCGTTCGACCCCCGCGAGAGTGCCTCCCGGACGGGGCCGTGCTCACCGCTCGGGGACTGCAGCTGCTGACAGGAGGGGCTGTGCTGACGGATGGTTTTTATTATGCTTGTGTCGAAAAGACAACGTCCGCAACCTGATACAGTCTGCAGGAGCAGCATTTGACGCGCTCGAGCGTTGCATTGATGCCACGAATGGTCTGGTCATGGACGCCTGCGGCGGGACTGGCGTCCAAGCTTCTGGCGCTCGCCGCGCTGCTGGTGGTCACCGGCCTCGGCAGAACGGCCTGCGCCAGCGCCCTCGACGGCGTGCTCGCGGTACGCTCGGCGTACGTCAATTTTGACCATGGCGTCATCGAGGTCAATGCGCGGGTGGCCTATCCGCTCAACCCGACCATTCTCAAGGCATTGCAGAACGGCGTGACACTGAGCTTCGACGTCGAGGCTCGGATCGATCAAGTGCGCCGCTTCTGGTTTGACGCCACGATCGTCGATGTCACTCTGCACCGGGAGCTCGCCTACCACCTGGTCACCCGCCGCTATGTGGTGCGTAATGTCCAGAGCGGCGCGGAGGACAGCTTCAAGACCGTCCAGGAGGCGCTGCATTATCTCGAGCGGGTGAGCGACTGGCCGATCCTGGTCGAGTCTCAACTGCGCGGCGGGCGGTATATCATCAGTGTTCGTGCCAGTGTGCGGCGCGGAAAGCTGCCGGCGTCCCTGCGGGCACTGCTGTTCTGGACGGATGACTGGCAGCGCCAGAGTGCGTGGTACACATGGTCCCTGCCGATGTGAGCGGACCGGCCCCGCGGCGGCGCGCGCGCGCGATCGCCGCCATTGCGCTGTGGAGCGTCATCGGCCTCGCCGCGCTGATGCTGCTGGCGAAGAGCACCCAGAACTCCTCCGAGTTCAGCCGGCTTCAACCCTGGATCGTCCTGCTCAACGTGATCGGCGTGTTCGCGCTGATCGTGCTGCTGCTGCGCCGTGTGTGGCAACTGGTGCGCGACTACCGCAACCACGTGCCGGGCTCGCGCCTGACGGCCCGCACCGTACTGATCTTCGGCGCGCTGGTGGTGGCGCCGCTGCTGATCGTGTACTTCGCCTCGCTCCAGTTCCTCGACCGCGGCATCGACAGCTGGTTTCGCGTCGAAGTCCGCGCAGGACTGAAAGACGCCTTGGTCTTGTCGCGCTCGGCTCTGGACCTGCGCGAGCAGGCGGAAGCCCGCCGCACGGCCGTGCTGGCCCGCTCCTTGAGCGGACGGCCGATCGTGCAGATCCAGGCACGGATCGACCGGGCGCGCCACGCCGACTCGGCCCGCGAGATCATCCTGTACGGCGGCAGCGGGCGCATCCTCGCGGCGAGTCTGCGCAATCCGCTCGCCGACGTGCCGCTCGCGCCGCCCACCAATCTGGTGCGTACCGTAACGGCGAGGCACACCTACGTCAGCCTCGAGCCCCAGTCCGACGGCCGATTCCTGATCCGCATCGGTGTGCCGCTCGCGCAGTCCCTGAGCGAGACGAATTCGCGGTATCTGATGGCCTTGTTCCCGGTGCCCGCGCGGCTCTCGGCCCTCTCCGATGCGGTCCAGCGCTCCTATTCGCGCTACGGAAATCTGACCGCGTTGCGCCAGCCGGTGCGTTACAGCTTCACCCTGACCCTCACGCTCGTGCTGTTGCTGGCAATGCTGGCCGCCATCCACGGCGCGATCTACTTCGCCGAGCATCTCGCTCGCCCGGTCCAGGACCTCATCGCCGGAACCCGGGCGGTAGGCAAGGGCGACTTCGCGACCCGGCTCGCCCTGCCTTCGCGCGACGAGATGGGCTTCCTCGTGCATTCCTTCAACGACATGACCAAACGGCTGCGCCGAGCTCACGATGAGGCTACCCGCAGTCAACAGGCGGTCGAGCGCGAGCGCGAGCGGCTGGCGATCATTCTCGCGCGGCTCTCGACCGGGGTGCTGGCGATCGACCGCAACCTGGTGGTGCGCATGGCCAACCGGGCGGCGGGCGGCATCCTCGGCACGGATCTGTCGGCCGCGGCCGGTCGGGCGCTGCCGGACCTTTCGGCCGGCAACGAGCGGCTCGCGCAGTTCGTCGCGGCGCTTGCCGTGCGCTTTGCGCGCGGCCGGGAGGAGTGGCGCGAGCAGATCGAGTTCGGCAAATCGGG
>JAJZMI010000139.1 GCA_021798335.1 Pseudomonadota bacterium
CGGGTCTCGGCAAGTGAGCCGAGCCCGCCGGAGGTGTTGAATGCCTCATACAGCGTGCCGTCGATCTCGATCTCCTCGAGGCCCTCGAGCGGCGCGACGTCCACGGTCCGGCCGTCGACGATGGCCTGGCACGGGTTGCCGTATTCGTTGATCAGTCCTTCCGTCGACCACGTGAGGGAATACTTGAGCACGTTGTTGGGATGCTGGGGCAGGGCGCCGACGCGCAGCTTCACCGCGCGCAGCGACTCGAAGTGGGTGATCAGCTCCGCGGCGGCGATGCTGATGAATCCCGGCGCCAAGCCGCATTGCGGCACGAACGCGCAGTCGGCGTGCGCGGCGATCGAGCGTACCGCTCGGGTGACTTCCACGTCTTCCGTCAGATCGAAGTAGTGCACGCCCGCGCGGCGCGCGGCATCCGCAACCGCGACGTTGCAGTGAAAGGGCAGACTCGAGATCACCGCGTCGACCGGGTGAGCGGCCAGGTGGGCGGCGAGCGCCTCGGGACTCTTGGCATCGAGAGCATGGGCCTTCATTCCGGTCAGGCCGTGGGCCTTGACCACGGCTTCGGCCACGGAGCCCTCGAGATCCGCCAAATCGACGCGATAGGAGCCGGAGCCGGCCAGCAGTCCGGAGATGAGCGCGCCGATCTTGCCGGCGCCGAGAATCAATGCGCGGTGCATGGTGCACCCCCCCTGGGAAAGAGTTAATGGAAGAATTCTCTACCGGCGGGGCGATTGGCGCCAGTCCGTGCTAGGATCAGGACTCCTATGCGCGCAACAGAGACCACCGCCTGGCACCCGGCCAGCTGGCATACCAAAGCGGCTCTACAGCAGCCGACGTACGACGATCCGGCCGCTCTCGAGCAGGTGGTGGCCGAGCTTTCACGGTTGCCCCCGATCGTGGTCTCGTGGGAAGTCGAGGCGCTGCGCGAGCGTCTGGCGGCCGCCCAGCGTGGCCAGGCGTTTCTCTTGCAGGGCGGGGACTGTGCCGAGACCTTCGCCGAGTGTGAATCGGATCGGATCGCCAAGAAGCTGAAGATTCTGCTGCAGATGAGCCTCGTGCTGCTGCATGGACTGAAGAAGCCCATCATTCGCGTTGGGCGCATGGCCGGACAATACGCCAAGCCGCGCTCGGCCGACACCGAGACGCGCGATGGGGTGACGCTGCCGAGCTTCCGGGGCGATCTGGTCAACCGGCCGGCCTTCACGCCCGAGGCGCGCCGTGCCGACCCGCAGTTGCTGCTGCGGGGCTACGAGCGCGCGGCGTTGACGCTGAACTTTGTCCGCGCCCTGGTCGATGGGGGATTCGCGGATCTGCACCACCCGGAGTACTGGGACCTCGGCTTCGTCAAGCATGCGCCGCTGAAGGATGCCTATGAGCGGATCGTGCGCTCGATCGAGGACGCGCTCGATTTCTTCGAGGGGATCAGCGGCCGCGGCGTGCACGAGGCGACGCACGTGGACTTCTACGCCAGCCACGAAGGGCTGCACCTGCTGTACGAGCAGGCGCAGACGCGCTTCATTCCGCGCCAGAACCGCTGGTACAACCTTTCGACGCACATGCCCTGGGTCGGGATGCGCACCGCGAGGCTCGATGCGGCGCACGTCGAGTACTTCCGCGGCATTGCCAACCCGATCGGGGTGAAGATCGGGCCGGCGATGGACGATGCGTGGTTGCAGGGCCTGATTACCGCGCTCAATCCCCAGGATCAGCCGGGCCGCCTTACGCTGATCCACCGATTCGGGGTCAAGGAAATCGAGAAATCGCTGCCGAAGATGATCGAGGCGGTGCGCCAGAGCGGGCAGTCGGTGCTTTGGGTATGCGACCCGATGCACGGCAACACCGAGAGCACCACCGGGGGACTGAAGACCCGCCGCTTCGAGAATATCCTCAAGGAAGTCGATCTCGCCTTCCGCATCCATGCGGAGCATGGCTCGCGTCTGGGCGGCGTGCACGTCGAGCTCACCGGCGATGATGTCACCGAGTGCACCGGCGGAGCGCGTGGCCTGACCGACGAGGACCTGCAGCGGGCCTATCGCTCCACGGTCGATCCGCGACTGAACCACGAGCAGGCGCTGGAGCTGGCCATGCTGATCGCCGAGCGCAGTCAGAGCCGCCGGCGGGCGCGCACGTAACAGGCGAGCGCCGCTCGGCCCGGTACGGGCGGTTTTGGGATCGGCCGGCACGAATGCCGGTACAATGCTCGGATGCACTACGAGCACATCAGCATGCCGGCGGCCGGCAAGAAGATCCTGGTCAACCCGGATCAGACGCTCAGCGTTCCCGACGAGCCCATCATTCCCTACATCGAGGGCGACGGCATCGGCGTGGATGTCACGCCGGCGATGTTGCGGGTCGTGGACGCCGCCGTGCGCAAGGCATACGGCGAGCGCCGGCGGATCCACTGGATGGAAGTGTTCTGCGGCGAGAAAGCGAACGCACGCTACGCGCAGTGGCTCCCCGAGGAGACGCTGCACGCGTTGCGCGATCATGTGGTCTCGATCAAAGGTCCGCTCGGCACCCCCGTCGGCGGGGGCATCCGCTCGCTGAACGTGGCGATGCGCCAGAGCCTCGACCTGTATGCCTGCGTGCGCCCGATCCGCTACTTCCCGGGTGTCGCCAGCCCAATGGCGGATGCGAGCCTGACCGACATGGTGATCTTCCGGGAGAACACCGAGGACATTTACGCCGGCATCGAGTGGCCGGCGGGCTCAGCCGAGGTGCACAAGCTCATCGCCTTCCTGCAGACGGAGCTCGCTGTCACCGGCATCCGCTTCCCGGCGAGTTCCGCGATCGGCATCAAGCCGGTCTCGAAGGAGGGCAGCCAGCGCCTGATCCGCAAAGCCATCCGCTATGCGATCGAGAACGATCGGGTCTCGGTGACGCTGGTGCACAAGGGAAACATCATGAAGTTCACGGAGGGCGCGTTCCGCAATTGGGGATATCGGCTCGCCAAGGAGGAGTTCGGCGCCACGGAGATCGACGGCGGGCCGTGGCTGCGGTTCACCAATCCCCTGACCGGCAAGGACATCGTCATCAAGGACGTGATTGCCGACAATTTTCTGCAGCAGGTGCTATTGCGGCCCGAGGAATATGACGTCATCGCCACGCTCAACCTCAACGGCGATTACGTCTCGGACGCGCTTGCCGCGCAGGTCGGGGGGATCGGCATCGCACCCGGGGGCAATATCGGCGACGGGTTGGCAGTGTTCGAGGCCACGCACGGCACGGCGCCGGGCTTCGCGGGCAAGGATCGTGTCAACCCCGGCTCGTTGATCCTGTCGGCGGAGATGATGTTGCGCTACCTCGGGTGGAAGGAGGCCGCGGATCTGATCATCAAGGGAGTGACCAACACCATCGCGCACAAGGAGCTGACCTATGATCTGGCGCGGCTGCGCGAGGCGATCAAGGCGCCGAAGCGCGAGCTCGCCGCGCGCAGGAGCGTGGTGGAGGATTTGCAGCGGCTGATCCCTGGGGCAACGCTCATGACCTGCTCGGGGTTCGCCACCGCCATCATCCGCCACATGGATGACTGACCGGGCGCTCTACGATCCGGACTGCGTCCGCTGTCCGCGTCTTGCCCGGTTCCTGCGCGAGACGCGCGCGCGCCATCCGGACTACTGGGCGCGTCCCGTGCCGTCCTTCGGGGCCGCCCAGCCGCGCATCGTGATCATCGGACTGGCGCCGGGGATGCACGGGGCGAACCGTACCGGGCGGCCGTTCGTCGGCGATTATGCGGGCGTTCTGCTGTATCGCACGCTGCATACGGCCGGGCTCGCGAGCCGGCCGGTCGCGGTTGCGCGCGAGGACGGTCTGCGGCTGCGCCGCACACGCATCATCAATTCGGTCAAATGCGTTCCGCCGCAGAACAAGCCCACGTCCGAGGAGATCCGCAACTGCAATACCTACCTGCGCGCGGAGCTCGGGGGGCTTGCGCGGGTCCGGGTGGTGATCGCGCTCGGGCGCATCGCGCACGAGGCGTTCCTGCGGGCGAGCGGCCTGAAGCGATCGGCCTTCCCGTTCGGACACGGGCACGAGCATGCGCTCGAGGGCGGCCGCACGCTCATCGACTCGTACCATTGCAGCCGCTACAACACCTCGACCGGGCGGTTGACCGAGCCGATGTTCCGCAGGGTGATCAGGCGTGCCCGTGTGCTCGCGGACGCTTAAAATGCCGGTGTGAGCGCCGCATTCGATCCCAAGGAATTCGTGGCCGCACTGCCGCGTCGACCCGGCGTGTATCGCATGTTCGACCGCGGCCACGAGTTGCTGTACGTCGGCAAGGCGCGCAGCCTGCGCGACCGTGTGGGCAGCTATTTCACGGCGAGCAACGTCAGCCCCAAAGTCCAGGCGCTGG
>JAJZMI010000131.1 GCA_021798335.1 Pseudomonadota bacterium
CTTTGGCCTCGAGGAGGCCACCGAGGAGATCCGCGCGCAGGTACGCCGATTCGCCGCCGAGCGCATCGCGCCCCGCGCCGCCGACATCGACCGCAGCAACGAGTTTCCCCGCGACCTGTGGCCCGAGCTGGGAGCCCTCGGCCTGCTCGGCATCACGGTGCCGGAACGTTGGGGCGGCGCCGGCCTGGGCTATCTGGCGCATGTCATCGCCATGGAGGAAATCTCCCGCGCCTCCGGGTCCGTCGGCCTCTCTTACGGCGCGCATTCCAACTTGTGCGTCAACCAGCTGCGCCTCAACGCCACCGACGCGCAGCGCGATCGCTACTTGCCGAAGCTCCTCAGCGGCGAGCACGTCGGCGCGCTCGCCATGTCCGAGCCGCAGGCCGGATCCGACGTGACCTCGATGCAGCTGTGCGCCACGCTGCGTGGCGGGTACTACTTCCTCACGGGACGCAAGATGTGGATTACGAACGGCCCGGACGCCGACGTGTTCGTCGTGTACGCCAAGACGGACCGCAATGCCGGCAGCCGCGGCATCACGGCATTCATCGTGGAGCGCGGCTTCGCCGGCTTCAGCACCGCCCAAAAGCTGGACAAGCTCGGCATGCGCGGCTCGAGCACCTGCGAGCTGGTGTTCGAGGAATGCCCGGTGCCGCAAGAGAACCGGCTGGGCAAGGAGAACGACGGGGTACGCGTACTGATGAGCGGCCTCGATTACGAGCGCGTGGTGCTCGCCGGCGGCCCGCTTGGCCTGATGGCCGCGGCGCTCGATCTGGTGCTGCCCTACGTGCGCGAGCGCAAACAGTTCGGCCAGCCCATCGGCACGTTCGAGTTGATGCAGGCGAAAGTCGCCGACATGTACGCCGCCCTCGGCGCCTGCCGTGCCTATGTGTACACCGTCGCGCGTGCGTGCGACGCGGGCCGGGTCAAGCGGCAGGACGCCGCCGCCTGCATTCTGTTCGCCGCCGAGAAGGCCACCGCCGTGGCGCTCGAGGCGATTCAGGCGCTCGGCGGCAACGGCTATATCAACGACTATCCTGCCGGCAGGCTCCTGCGCGACGCCAAGCTCTATGAAATCGGCGCCGGCACGCAGGAGATCCGCCGCATGTTGATCGGTCGCGAGCTGTTCGAGCAGACCGCCTGAGCCGCAATGAGCGTCGAGTTCGAGCAGCTGACACTCGCGCCGGCCTATCGCAAAGTGGCCGCGGCGATCACCGAGCGCATCGTCAGCCGCGCGCTGCGCGAAGGCGAGCGCCTGCCCCCCGAGACCGAGCTCGCCCGTCAGCTGGGCGTCAACCGCTCGACGGTTCGCGAGGCACTGCGCGAGCTCGAGTGCAGCGGCCTGCTCGAGCGCCGCCCGGGTTCCAAGCGCATGACCGTCAGCCGGCCCACGCACGGCGAGGTGGCCCGGGACGTCAGCCGCGCCCTGGCACTGCACGACGTCACCTTCCTCGAGGTATGGCAGGCGCTGAGCCACTTCGAGCCGCCCATCGCGGAGGTCGCCGCGCGCGAGCGCAGCGCAGCGGACCTCGAGCGCCTGGCGCGTGCCCACAGCGTGTTCGGCAGCGAGAACCGTGCAACCGGCCAGGCGGTGCACCACACGGCGGAATTCTTCCGCGCCCTGGGCGCGGCCACCCACAATCAGGTGCTCGCGCTCGTGCACGAGCCGCTGATCCAGCTCCTCGAGCCCTCGCTGCGCGACATGATCGATCAAGTGCCGCAGGCCCGCTCGCGCATCGCGGCGGCGCAACGGCGCATACTCGAGGCCATCGGCTTCCGCGACAGCGAGGCGGCCCGCGCCTGGATGGCCCGACATATCCGTGATTTCAGGAAGGGCTACGAGCTGGCCGGCATCGAGCTCGGCCACCGCATCGCCTGAGGATTGGGGTCCGGTGCCGGCTGCGCGCGCCTACAGGAACAGATCCGGCAGCAAGTCTGCTTCGCGCACCGACGAATCGCGATATGGCGAGAAGTCGCTGATGCCTTCTTCGCGCAGCACCTGCTCATCGATGCAGAACTGCCCGGTGAAAGTGCGGCTATCGCGCTTCAGGAGCGCGCAGGCGGCCTCGGCAACGATCTGCGGCGTGCGCACGCGGCGCAGCGCCTCGGCGCTCGCCCCGCGCAGAGCCACCTGCAGCGCGGCCGTGCCAATGACGGTGCGCGGCCAGAGCGCGTTGACCGCAATGCCCTGCGCGGCGAGCTCGCCGGCCAGTCCCAACACGCACAGGCTCATGCCGAACTTCGCCAGCGAATAGGGCAGGTGCGGCGCGAACCAGCGCGGCTCGAGCTTCAGCGGCGGCGCGAGCGCCAGAATGTGGGGATTGGCCGAGCGTGCGAGGTGGACCGAGGCGAGCTTGCTGCACAGCAGCGTGCCGCGCGTGTTGACGGCATACATCAGATCGAAACGGCGCATGTCGGTGGCGAGCGTCGGCGTCAAGCTGATGGCGCTGGCATTGTTGATCAGGATATCGATGCCGCCGAACACCGCGGCGGTCCGCTCGATCGCCGCGCGAACCTGCTCGTCATCGCGAATGTCGAGCGGCAGCGCGAGCGCCTTGCCGCCGGCCGCCTCGATCTGCTCGGCCGCCGTGTAGATCGTGCCCGGCAGCTTCGGGTGCGGCTCGGTGGTCTTGGCCGCCACCGCCACGTTCGCGCCCTCGCGCGCCGCCCTCAGCGCGATAGCGAGCCCGATGCCCCGGCTCGCACCCGTGATGAACAGGGTTCGTCCCCGCAGGTCGCCTTGCCCCATGTTCAAATCCCGCCGTCCGGCCGCCCGATGCGGCCGGCTGATCTTAGCAGCTACCGCTGTCGTAGGGTCCGGGCGCCCCGGGCCTAAATGCCCGGGCGGCATGAGTACATGCCGCAATTTCACCCCAATTCACGGGCTGGCCCATTAAAATGCGCGCCGCCGGTGCACGGTCCGGAACACAGAGGTAGCAGACTTGGCGGCGATTGGAACGGAGCGGGTCCTGTCGGTCCAGCATTGGACCGACACGCAATTCACTTTTACCACCACCCGCGATGCGGGGCTGCGCTTCGAGAACGGCCAGTTCGTCATGGTCGGCCTCGAGGTGGATGAGCGGCCACTGTTGCGCGCCTACAGCATTGCCAGCGCCAATCACGAGGAGCACCTGGAATTCCTCAGCATCAAGGTGCCCGATGGCCCGCTCACCTCCCGTCTGCAACACATCCGCGAGGGCGATGAGGTGCTGGTCAGCCGCAAGCCCACCGGCACACTCGTGCTGCACGATCTGCGGCCCGGCAAGCGGCTGTATTTGCTGTCCACGGGCACCGGAGCGGCGCCCTTCATGAGCGTCATCAAGGACCCGGAAGCCTACGAGCGTTTCGAGAAGGTGATCTTCGTGCACGGCGTGCGCTGGGCGCGCGAGACGGCCGTACTCAAGCACCGCATCGAGGCCCTCAGGGCCCACGAGCTGCTCGGGGAATGGGTGCGCGAGAAGCTCCTGTACTATCCCGCCGTGACACGCGAGCCGCACGTCAACCGCGGCCGGCTGACGCACCTCATCGAGTCCGGACGGCTGTCCTACGATCTGGGACTGCCCCCGCTCGATCCCGGCGAGGACCGCGCCATGGTGTGCGGCAGCCCTGCCATGCTCACCGACACCTGTGCCCTGCTCGACGGCCGCGGTTTTCAGATGTCACCGCACATCGGCGAGAGCGGCGATTACGTGATCGAGCGGGCCTTCGTCGCCAAGTAAGCCCGCAGGACCTGCCCGTCGCGCGCCATCGCGCGCGACGCGCGCGCCCGCCTCGAGGCGAGCGGTGGTCCTACCGGGCGGTGGCGAGTTCGGCCGCAGCCTTGGCGTCGGCCCGGGCGGCCCACAGCCAGAACAACCCGCTCACCACCACCACGAACGGCACGATCATCACCGCCGCGCCGAGCGAGGTCGCGTCCGACACCCCACCGATGATGGTCGGGGAGATGGCATCCCCCAGCGCGTGGATGACGAAGATGCTGAGCGCCACCGCACAGGCCCGCTCCGCGGGACTGACCAGGTTGACGATCGCCGTGTTAATCGGTCCGGTTGACATGAACAGCAACAGCTCGGCCACCACGAGCGCGGCATAGAACACCGCGGGCGAGGGCGAGGCGAGCGCGAGATACGTGGCCGGCACCGCCAACAGCGTGACCCAGCCCGACATCCACAGGTAAGCCTGGCGCGAGAACTTCAGCCAGTAATCCCCCAGCCATCCGCCGACGAAGGTGCCCACGAACCCGGTGATGACCACGATCGCCCCGAAGCCCTCGGTGGCTTGAGCCGTCGACACGCCCCGCACCTGCTCGAGGAACGTCGGCATCCACACCGCCAGGCCCCC
>JAJZMI010000044.1 GCA_021798335.1 Pseudomonadota bacterium
CGCCGCGGATCACCAGCGCCACGACCGCCTCGTCACCCGCGCCCTCGACGAGCAACGTCTTCAGGCAGCGCGCGGGGTCGATCTGCAGCAGCGCCGTCAGTGCTGCGATGGTCCGCGTTCCCGGCGTTGGGACCTTGGTGAGTGGCTCGCGCGGCTCAGGCTTGGACGTAGCCGGCGGCAGCGCCACGGCCGCTTCCATGTTGGCCGCGTAATCGTCGCCGTCGGAGAAGACGATGGCGTCCTCGCCAGAGGCCGCAAGCACGTGAAATTCCTGTGACACGTCGCCGCCGATCGGACCGGAATCGGCGCGCACGGCCCGGAAATCCAATCCCATGCGTGTGAAGATGCGCGCGTAGGTCGCGTGCATCAGCCGATAGCCCTGCTCGAGCGAACGCTCGTCCGCATGGAAGGAATAGGCGTCCTTCATGATGAACTCGCGCGCGCGCATCACGCCGAAGCGCGGCCGGATCTCGTCGCGGAACTTGGTCTGGATCTGATAGAAATTGACCGGCAGCTGGCGGTAGCTCTTGAGTTCGCGCCGGGCAATGTCGGTGATGACCTCCTCGTGGGTCGGGCCGGCGACGAAATCGCGCTGGTGGCGATCCTTCACGCGCAGCAGCTCCGGCCCGTATTCCGTCCAGCGGTGCGATTCCTGCCACAGCTCCGCCGGTTGAAACACCGGCATCAGCAGCTCGAGCGCCCCGGCGCGATTCATCTCCTCGCGGATGATGGTCTCGGCCTTGCGCAACGTGCGCAGCCCCATCGGCAGCCAGCTGTAGAGCCCGGAGGCGAGGCGGCGGATCAGCCCCGCGCGCAGCATCAGCTGGTGGCTGGCGATCTCGGCCTCGGCGGGGGTTTCCTTGGTGGTCTGGACGGGGTAGTGCGAGAGCCTCATGACGCGGATCTTGGGCAAAGACGGGGGCGCATCATAACAGGTGGGCTCGAGCTGATAAGATGCGCCCACTTGGCCCCTTGATCCGCCGCCCGCGCATGTCCGCAAACCCGATGCCTGCAAACGATCCACCCGCGCCTGAGGCGCATCAGGGGCGCCGGCCTCGCCGGGGCTTCTACCTGCTGCCGAATCTGCTCACCACGGCGAGCCTGTTCTCGGGGTTCTATGCCATCGTCGCGGCCATCGACAAGCACTTCGCGCCGGCCGGGATGGCCGTGTTCATCGCGATGATCTTCGATTCGCTCGATGGGCGCATTGCGCGCCTGACGCGCACCGAAAGCGCGTTCGGCAAGGAGTACGACAGCCTCTCGGACATGGTCTCCTTCGGGCTTGCGCCGGCCATCGTCGCCTATCAGTGGGGCGTGGTACGCATCGCCGAGTACGGCCGCGCCTGGGGCCGCTTCGGGTGGCTGGCGTGCTTCTTTTACGCGGTCGCCGCTGCGCTGCGGCTGGCGCGCTTCAATGTGCGCACCGCCATGCTCGACAAGCGTTATTTCGAAGGGCTGCCGAGCCCCTCGGCGGCCGCCACGGTGGCGGGATTCGTGTGGCTCTCGAGCCAGTGGCGCGAACCGGGGCTCGCGGGCCTGATTGGCGCCTTTGCCGTGACCGCGATCGCGGGGGGGCTGATGGTCAGCCGGTTCAGCTACGCGAGCTTCAAGAGCGTCGATTGGGACGGGCCGATCCGCTTCATTTACCTGCTGCTGGTTCCGCTTACGTTCGTGCTGATCGCGAGCGACCCGCCGCTGATTCTGCTGATCATCTTCGGCGGCTATGCGCTCTCGGCGCCGATGCAGTGGCTGTGGCGCCGGGCTCGGCGGCGGCACCGCTCATCACGCCGGGGCGAGGACTCCAGCGAATGAGCAGCGATGCCCGGCGCGCCGAGTACCTTCGCACGATCGGCATCGACCTATGGATGCCGAGGACGGGCGCGGTGCGCGGTGCGGCCGTGCGCTGTGCCGAGGCATCGCCGCGAGCGCAGCCGGGGCCGGCCGGGGACGAGGAGGCGTGGCAGAGGCTGCGTGCCGAGGTGCTCGGCTGCACCCGTTGTGCGCTGCATCAGAGCCGCACGCAGGCGGTGCTGGGGGTGGGGCCCACGCGCTGCGACTGGATGGTGATCGGCGAGGCGCCGGGGGCGGAGGAGGACCGGCGCGGGGAGCCCTTCGTCGGACGAGCCGGCAAGCTGCTCGATGCGATGCTGCGCGCGATCGGGCTCAGCCGCGAGGCGAATGTCTACATCGCGAACATCCTCAAGAGCCGTCCGCCGGGCAATCGCGATCCGCTGCCCGAGGAGGTGCAGGCATGCCTGCCGTACCTGCACCGCCAGATCGAGCTGGTGCAGCCGCGGCTGCTGCTCGCGGTGGGACGGATTGCGGCCCAGAATCTGCTCGGCACCGATGAGCCGCTCGGCAAGCTGCGCGGTCGCGTGCATCGCTTCGGCGAGCGCAACGTGCCGCTGGTGGTGACGTATCATCCGGCGTACCTGCTGCGCTCGCCTGCGGACAAGCGCAAGGCGTGGGAAGATTTGAAATTCGCGCGCGCCGCGCTCCCGCGCTCGCTGACGGGCTGATGAGACGATGGCCACCGCTCCGGAACTGCTCGAACCGACGCCCTCGTCCATCCGCGCGATGTGCGAGGCGGACGTGCCGCGGGTGTTCGCGATCGAGCGGCGCTCCTACACTTTTCCCTGGAGCGCGAACATCTTCCGCGATTGCCTGCGCGTCGGCTATGTGTGCCGCGTGCTGACCGTCGGCGGGGCGCTCGCCGCCTACGGGGTGATGAGCATGGGCGCCGGCGAGATGCACGTGCTCAATCTCTGTGTTGCCGAGGCGCAGCGCGGCCGCGGCTTCGGCCGGCGCATGCTCGAGCACCTGCTCGCGCAGGGCGCGGCCGCGGGCATGTATGATGCGTTTCTCGAGGTCCGCCCGTCGAACGAGGCGGCGCTGCGGCTGTATCGCTCGCTCGGGTTTCAGCAGATCGGCATGCGGCGCGGCTATTATCAGGCGGTCAACGGCCGCGAAGACGCCTGCGTGCTGAAATTGAGCCTGTTGTCCAGCGGTCCCACCCTGACCTGATCCCATTACGCGATGACCGACTTCACTGCCGAAGTCCGCCGGCGGCGGACCTTTGCCATCATCTCGCATCCCGATGCGGGCAAGACCACGCTCACCGAGAAGCTGCTGCTGTTCGGCGGGGCGATTCAGATGGCCGGGACGGTCAAGGGCCGCAAGGCCACCCGCCATGCGACCTCGGACTGGATGCGCCTCGAGCAGCAGCGCGGCATCTCGGTGACTTCCTCGGTGATGCAGTTCCCCTACCGGGAGAGCATCGTCAACCTGCTCGACACGCCGGGTCACGAGGACTTCTCCGAGGATACCTATCGGACCCTCACCGCCGTCGACTCGGCACTGATGGTCATCGACTGCGCCAAGGGCGTCGAGGAGCGCACGGTGAAGTTGATGGAGGTCTGCCGGTTGCGCGCCACGCCGATCATGACGTTCATCAACAAGCTCGACCGGGAGGGCCGCGCTCCGATCGAGCTGCTCGATGAGATCGAGCGGGTGCTGCGCATCCATACCGCGCCGGTGACCTGGCCGATCGGCATGGGTCGCGCGCTGCGCGGCATTTATCACCTGACCGAGGACCGTATCTACGTGTACGCGGCCGGCGAGCGTGGTCGCCTGGGCGAGAACCGGGTGATCGACGGGCTCGCCAGCGCCGAGGCGACGGCATTCCTTGGCGCCGATGCGGCGGCGGTGCGCGAGGAGATCGAGCTGGTGCGCGGCGCCACCGCGCCGTTCGACCCCGAGGCCTACCGCCGCGGCACCCAGACGCCGGTGTTCTTCGGGTCCGCGATCAACAGCTTCGGAGTGGAGGAGCTGCTCGGCGCCTTCACCCGCCATGCGCCGGGCCCCTTGCCGCGCGCGGCGCGTGAGCGCACGGTGCAGCCCGAGGAGCCCGCGCTCACCGGCTTTGTCTTCAAGATCCAGGCCAACATGGATCCGGGCCATCGCGACCGCATCGCATTCCTGCGTCTGTGCTCGGGACGATATCTCCGGGGCATGCGGCTCTATCACGTACGGGACGGCAAGGAAGTGCGCATCCAGGATGCGCTCACCTTCATGGCCGCCGAGCGCGAGCACGCCGAGGAGGCGTTCGCCGGCGACATCATCGGCCTGCACAATCACGGCACGATCAACATCGGCGACACGTTCACGGAGGGCGAGCGGCTGGCGTTCACGGGTATCCCGAATTTCGCTCCCGAAATCTTCCGGCGCGCGGTGCTGAAGGATCCGCTGAGAATGAAGGCGTTGCAGAAGGGATTGGCGCAGCTGTGCGAGGAGGGGGCAACACAGCTGTTCAAGCCGCTGCGCAACAATGAGCTGATCCTCGGCGCGGTCGGTCAGCTGCAGTTCGAGGTGGTGGCGTTCCGCCTCCAGGACGAGTACGGCGTGAGCTGCGTGTTCGAGCCGGTGAACGTGTATACGGCGCGCTGGGTGGCCGGCGGCGATGAGCGCAAGCTCGGGGAATTCCGGGCCCGCGCCTACGAGAACCTGGCGCTCGATCACAGCGGCGCGCCAGTGTATCTGGCGCCCTCGCGGGTCAATCTGGAGCTGACGCTCGAGCGCTGGCCCGACATCACCTTCCGCAAGACGCGCGAGCACGCGCCGTAGGTCCGGCCGGAGGGCGGGTCGGGATCGCCGCAGTACGCGGCGTGTTGTCGTAAGGAAACAACTTGCCGCGGTCCGGCCCCGAATCGGCGCGATTTGGGCGCGCAATGTTGCCTGCCCAACCGCGAGTGTGCGTACGATAACGCACAGACCGCCAGGCCTTCTCCGGTGCAGGCTGCGACCCCTGCTCCTCGCGCAGCGGAGGGAGTCCGATGAATTCGCCCAGTGGTCACCCCGCCACCGACGAGGCCCAGATTACACTCGATTCGATCGGCGACGGGGTGATCAGCATCGATGTCGACGGCAAGGTCTGCTATCTCAATCCGGCCGCCGAGCGCATGACCGGCTGGTTGCGTGAGGAGGCCTGCGGCCGCTCTCATCTGGAAGTCCTGCGCATCATCGATGGCGACAGCCGCGCGCCGGCGCTCAATCCACTCACGATGGCCATCCTGCACAACAGGACCGCGACGTTGAGTGCCAACAGCGTTCTGATCCGCCGCGATGGCGCGGAGCTGGCCATAGAGGACACGGCCGCGCCCATGCGCGATGGACAGGGAAACCTGTGCGGCGCCGTGATCGTCTTCCACGATGTCAGCGCGACACGCGCGCGCTCGCTGGAGATGCTCCATAAAGCCCAGCACGACACGCTGACCGAGCTGCCCAACCGCCTGCTGCTCCTCGAGCGGCTCACGCAGGCGGTGTCGTTCGCGCGCCGCCGGCGCACGTTGCTGGCGGTGATGTTCCTCGACGTGGATCGCTTCAAGCAAATCAACGATTCCCTGGGTCATGCAATCGGCGATCAGTTGTTGCGGGCGGTGGCGGATCGGATGAGCGTCTGCGTGCGCGAGTCGGATACCGTGAGCCGCCATGGGGGCGATGAGTTCATCATCCTGCTGCCGGAGGTGGCGCACGTAAAGGACGCGACGGTCTGTGCGGAAAACCTCCTGGCCTCGCTCCGCCGCCCGTATCGGCTCGAGAGCCTGGTGCTGTGTGTCACGGTGAGCATCGGAATCGCGGTCTACCCGACTGACGGTGCCGACGGAGACACTGTATTGCGGCACGCCGACATCGCGATGCTCAACGCCAAGAGACGCGGCGGGGCGCAGTATCAGCTGTTCAATCCGCGCATGAGCGAGCGGGTCGCCAAAGAGGGCGTTGTCGAATTCCTGACAGGGTGAGGCTTGAGGGGAGCGCGCGCCCGAGCGGCTCGGGCAACGCCGCGGTCCGCGCCGCCGGCACACGCTCAGCTCTGTGCGCGCCGGAAAATCGCCTGCACTGCCCGGTAGCACATGCAGGAGGAGGACTCGAGCCGCTTCTCGTTCAGTATGCGCAGCCTGCCGCGGCGGTATTCGATCACGCCCTGGCGCTTGAGTGTGCTGGCGGCCTGCGTCACCGCCTCGCGCCGCAGGCCGAGCATGTGCGAGAGAAACTCATGGGTCAGAAAGAACTCCGGTCCCCCGACCCGATCGCGCGTCATCAGCAGCCAGCGCGCCAGTCTCGCCTCGGTTTCGTGGAAGCGGTTGCAGGCCGCGGTCTGCGATATCTGCGTCAGCAGCGCGAAGGTGTACCGGTACAGCGCCTCCTGCAGGGGCGGATTGCGGTTGAACTCCTCGAGAAAAGATGCCGCCGACATGCGCAATGCCGTGCCGCTGCCTTGGACGATGGCCCGAGCGCCGGATTTGCCGACCCCGAGGATGAAGGGCATTCCGGCCATGCCCTCGTTGCCGACCATGCCCACCTCCAGGCTCCGTCGCTTGTCGACCGAGGTCAGTAGCGAGATCAGGCAATCGACGGGAAAGTAGACGTGGCGGATGGTGCCGCCCGGTTCGTAAAGCACCTGGCGAAAATTCAGCGTAACGGGTTCGAGTCGCGAGCGCAGCCGAGCGCGATTGTTCGCCGGAACACTGGCCAGCACTCGATTTGCTACGAATTCCTCGTCCATTGTCGATCCCTCGTTGCGCCGCGGCAGCCGGCCGGTCCTCGAATCGCGCCGATCATCACTGATCCGATCCGCCACGCCGCATCACTATCGCCCGTGCCCTATCGCATCCTGCGCCGCTGCCCCGGGGTGCGCAGGTCATCGCGGGATGTGCCGGGGCGGGCGCTGAGCCTGTGGCGCGCTTGCCGGCGGTGACGGCGTCGGTTTCAGCCGGCGCAGACCCGGCGCCGCATCGATCACGGCGCGGATCGTTCGGTGTCCGCCGCTGTCCCACGCTCTTGCGCGTCGTCTCGAGTGCGGCCCCCGGCCTCGCGATGACCGTCGCTCGGGGTGGGTTTTAGTCCTCCCTGCGCGCCGAACGATCCTGAGGCGTTGCCCTGTGCGGCGCGGCTCCTCTTCAGGTGCTCTTGGAAGCCGGGGAGCTTTTCCTCCAGATAGCCGGTCGCGCGCATCACCGCGACGCCGATCAGAGCGTCTCTGAGGGGAGTCAATATCTGGTGGGCCACCCCTTCTTCACGAGGCACACCCGTGGGCAACGGACGGGCGGTTGCCTCGGGCTCGCCTGCGGGCACTGCTCGGGCTCGAGTTCTGCCGCCTCGCCCGACCAGGGTTGCCAGCACGGCGCCGGCCCCGGCCGCAGCGGCGAGCATCGCCCGGGGATGCCGGGCAAAATGCTGCCGCCAGTCCGTGACCGATTTCATCTTGTCCGCCAATTCCTCGAGGTTCGAGCGCAGCGCCTCACGCTTGCGGCGAATGTCGGCTTCGATTCGAGACAGTTCCTCGCTCATTCGCGCTTCTCCTGCGATTCACCGGCCAGCTTGCGGGCGATCCTCAGGCGCCCCAGGCGCCGCGAGCCGGCCGTAACCAGCACAGTGGCGCAACCTGTCAGGGCGAACGCAATGAGCAGCGCCGCGGCCCAGGCGAGCAAAACATAGGAGAGGGCATACAGCAGGGCAAGGAGCGCGAAGAAGGCGGCAAAAATCCCGCTCAGCACTCCGATGCCGAGCAGCCACACGCTCGACTGAGAGGCGCTGATGTCGGCGCGTAATTCGGTCGTTGCCAGCCTGAATTCCGAGCGCACGATGCCCTGGAAATTGCTGCCGACATCGAAAAGAATGTCGAACACGGACCGCTGTGCCTCAGACATGGGAATTGTCCCGCACCTCAATCGCGCGACCACAATCGGCCGAGCGCGAACCCGATGAGTGCGGCTCCGAGCATCGCAAAAGCGGGATTGTCTTTCACCACGCGTTTGGCGTCCGCCATCATCTTCGCCGCATCGTGCTTGCGGATGTACTCGGCCGTGTGGGTGAGCGTATCCGCGGCCGCATGTGCGGCGCGAGTAATGCGCGGTCCGCCAGGGAGCGTCTGCGCCTTCGCGTGCAGGTTCGCGCCCGCGTTCTCCAAGCCGTGCACGGCCTCGGCGCGTTGCCCGTCGATCTTCTCGGCGGTCGAGCGTTGCGCACTGGATTCCCGACTCTTGAGGTTGGCGGCAGCGTCCATCGGCGTCTCGCCGCCATTGGAGTGCTGATCGGTCGGCGCGTTGGGCGTCGTTGCAAATGTTTCCGAGGGCATGCTAGTGACTCCTTTAGTTGGCTTCGACAACGATCCGCTCGCGGTCGACTGAGCGGCAAAGACCATCTCGCGCAGTGACGCGGCCGGCCTCGCCAGAGCTTCCCGACGCGGACCTTGCCCACAGGCCCAGTATGCTCGGCGCACCTGCGCGGTCTGTGCGCTAGCGGACGCAGCTGACTCGGCCCTGTGGGGATTGCGCGGGGCGGTCCGGTGGGATTGCGCGGTCCCGCCCCGGCCCGCCGTGGCTCGGCCCTGGCGGGCGCTATGGGAGCCGGTTTCGCGGTTGTGCCGCCGCGCTCTGCTCGGGCGCGCAGCGTGCCCGGTCCCCCGGACACCTGCAGCACCGTATCGCCGAATCAGGACCGCAGCATTGCGCCTACTCGCTCGAGCTGCAGGCTCAGGCTGGCGGTGGTGCGCTCGAGCTCGGCCGCGCGCGCCTGCTCGGCTTCGACGACCGCGGGCGGCGCATTGCCGAGGAAACTCTGGTTCTGCAGCCGGGTGCGCACCTTGGCGAGGTCGGCCTCGGCGCGCGTCAGCAGCTTCTGCAGGCGCTCGAATTCGGCCGCGACATCGATGAGGCCGGCCATCGGCACGAGCAGGGTCAGCTCGCCGATCAGCGCCGTGGCCGATTCGGGCGCGCGCTCCCCCGGGGCAAGCACGGCGATCGTCTCGGTACCCGCCAGGCGCTCGAGATAGGGACGGTGGCGCTCGAGATGGCCGAGGTCCGCCGCGGTTGCACCCTTGAGCAGCACCGGAATGCGCCGTCCGGGGCTGATGTTCATCTCGCCACGGATCTGACGGACCGCGAGCACGAAGGCCTGGATCCAGCCGATCTCGCGCTCGCTCGCCTCGTCGGTCGGGAACTCCTCGGGTCGCGGATAGGGCGCGAGCATGACCGTCTCGCCGCGGCGGCCGGCGAGCGGCGCGGCACGCTGCCAGATCGCCTCGGTGATGAACGGCATGATCGGGTGCAATGCGCGCTGCAGCGCCTCGAGAATCTCCGCGAGCGTCCGCCGGGCGCCGCGCCGCAGGTGCGCCGGGAACAGCTCGGACTGCAGCATCGGCTTGGTGAGCTCGAGGTACCAGTCGCAGTATTCGTACCACGTGAACTCGTACAGCGCGTTGGCGGCGTAGTCGAACCGATAGTCGGCGAGGGCTTTGTCGACTGTCGCGATCGCACGCCCGAAGCGCGAGCGGATCCAGCGGTCGGCCACGGACAGCTCGAGCGGGGTCCCATCGTCCTGCGCTTCGCCCACCAGGGTGACGAAGCGCGCGGCATTCCACAGCTTGTTGCAGAAGTTGCGGTAGCCGGCCACGCGCGCCAGGTCGAAGCGAATGTCGCGGCTGGGAGAGGCGAGGGCCGCGAAGGTGAAGCGCAGCGCGTCGGTGCCGTGCGCGGCTATGCCGTCGGGAAAGTGTTTGCGCGTGGCCTTCTCGACCGCCGGGCGCATCTGCGGCTGCATCAGGCCGCTGGTGCGCTTGGCCAGCAGCGACTCAAGGTCGATGCCGTCGACGATGTCGAGAGGGTCGATGACGTTGCCCTTGGACTTGGACATCTTCTCGCCGTGCTCGTCGCGGATCAGGCCGTGGATGTAGACGTCGCGGAATGGCACGTCGCCCATGAACTTCAGCCCGAACATCATCATGCGCGCCACCCAGAAGAAGATGATGTCGAAGCCCGTCAGCAGCACGGTGGTCGGGTAGTAGCGCTCGAGCTCGGGTGTGCGCTGCGGCCAGCCCAGGGTCGAGAACGGCCACAGGGCCGAGGAGAACCAGGTGTCGAGCACATCCGGATCCTGCCGCAGGGCGACGTGCGGTCCGAGTCCGTGTCTGACCCGCACGTCCTGCTCGCTGTGTCCGACGTAGACGGTGCCTTGCTCGTCGTACCATGCGGGAATACGGTGTCCCCACCACAGCTGGCGGCTGATGCACCAGTCGCGGATGTTGCGCATCCATTCGAAGTACGTCTTGGACCAGCCCTCGGGAATGAAACGGGTACGCCCGGATTCCACCGCGGCGATGGCGGGCCCGGCGAGCGGCGCGACGCTCACGAACCATTGATCGGTCAGGTAGGGCTCGAGCACCGCCCCGGAGCGATCGCCGCGCGGGACCGTCATGCGGTGCTGCTCGGTGCGCTCGAGCAGACCCGCGGCTTGCAGCTCGGCGAGCACGCGCCGGCGCGCCGCGGTGCGCTCCAGGCCGCGGAAGCGCTCGGGAACGTTGTCGTTGAGCTCGGCGCGGGGCGTGAAGATATTGATCTGCGCCAGCCCGTGGCGGCGCCCGATCTCGTAGTCGTTGAAGTCGTGCGCCGGGGTGATCTTGACGCAGCCGGAACCGAACGTCGTATCCACGTGGGCATCGGCGATGATGGGGATCAGGCGCTCGGCGAGCGGCAGGCGCAGCTGCCTGCCGATCAGGTGGCGGTAGCGCTCGTCATCGGGGTTGACCGCGACGGCGGTGTCGCCGAAGAGCGTTTCCGGGCGGGTGGTGGCGACCACCACTTCGCCTGTCCCGTCCTCGAGCCGATAGCGCAGATGCCAGAGATGTCCATCCTCCTCTTCGCTTTGCACCTCGAGGTCGGACAGCGCCGTGAGCAGCACCGGATCCCAGTTCACCAGGCGCTTGCCGCGATAGATCAGTCCTTCTTCGTAGAGGCGCACGAACACCTCGATGACCGCCCGCGAGAGGCCCTCATCCAGGGTGAATCGCTCGCGTGACCAGTCGACCGAATCGCCGAGGCGGCGCATCTGCCCGGTCATGGTGCCGCCGGATTGCGCCTTCCATTGCCAGAGGCGCTCGAGGAATGCCTCACGGCCGAGATCGGTGCGGCGCATGCCTTCGGCCTCGAGCTGGCGCTCGACGACCATCTGCGTGGCGATGCCTGCGTGGTCGGTCCCAGGCTGCCAGAGCGTATCATCGCCGCGCATGCGGTGATAACGCGTCAGGGCGTCCATGAGCGTGTGATTGAACGCGTGCCCCATGTGCAGAGTGCCGGTCACGTTCGGCGGGGGGATCATGATGCAAAACGGCGCGCCGCGGCCGGCCGGGGCGAACCAGCCGTGAGATTCCCAGCGTTGATAGATCCGCCGCTCGATCTCGTGCGGCGCGTAGACTTTTTCCATGCTCGTCAAGGTCGTTGCGGGACGGTCGAGTGATTATAGGTTCCTACGGCGCGCTCATATTGTGCGTCTGCAGCTCGTAGCCGAGCCCGCGGTAGATCCGGAAGCGGGCCCGGCCCGCCTCGCGGCGCGCCGGCTCCCCATCGATGATTTCCGCGATCCGCCCGGCTTGTCCGGCCCACGGCGGGGGCTCGGGCGCGGCATCGAGGTTGATCAGCACGCCGATGGCCCCGCCCGGCGCCTCGCCGCAGCTGAGCCGTACGGGCGCTTCGTCCGCGCCGTCCAGCCACTCGTGCGGCACGAAGCTCGAGCCGGAAAAAGTCCACAGCAGCGCATCGAAGCGCTCGAGCTCGGCCCGATCGCGGTGCCAGACCAGCGCGCTCTGGCCGGCGAGGTATGCCTTTTCGGCGACCCGGCACGCCAGCCTCAGGCGCTCCTCGGGCGCCGGCTGCGCCAGTACGTAGAAGTCCGCGCGCACCGTGCCGCTACACTCCGGCGCGGCGCAGCAGGAAGTCCGCGAGCAGCGGCGTCGGGCGGCCCGTGCTGCCTTTGTTGGCACCACTCTGCCAGGCGGTGCCGGCGATGTCGAGGTGCGCCCAGGACAGGCCGTGCGTGAATTTGCCGAGGAACGCCGCGGCGGTGATTGCGCCGGCGGCGCGGCCGCCGATGTTGGCGAAATCGGCGAAGTTGCTCGTCAGCTGCTCGGCGTATTCCTCGGTGAGCGGCAGCTCCCAGGCGGGGTCATCGGCGCGCGCGCCGGCCTCGAGCAGTTCGCGCACCAGCGCCTGGTCATTACCGAAGGCGCCCGAGTGATGATGACCGAGCGCGATGATGCACGCGCCGGTCAACGTGGCCATGTCGAGCACCGCGGCCGGCTTGAATCGGCGCGCATAATGCAGCGCATCGGCGAGCACCAGGCGGCCTTCGGCGTCGGTGTTGAGGATCTCCACGGTCTGCCCCGAGGCGCTGGTGATGATGTCCCCGGGTTTGACGGCCTTGCCGTCGGGCATGTTCTCCACCGCCCCGACGATGCCGACGACGTTCACCGGCAGGGCCACTTCGGCCGCGAACGACAGCGCGGCGATCACGGCCGCCGCGCCGCTCATGTCGTATTTCATCTCGTCCATGTCGGCGGCGGGTTTCAGCGAGATGCCGCCGGCATCGAAGGTCACGCCCTTGCCCACCAGCACCAGGGGCGCACGGCTGGACCTCGCTCCGCGGTGCTCGATCACGATCAGCCGCGGCGGCTCGGCGCTGCCCTGGGCCACCGCGAGCAGACAATTCATGCGCTCGCGCCGCAGCGCCGCCTCATCCAGCACCCGCACCCGCAGCGAGCGGTATTTGCGCGCCAGGACGCGCGCCTGTTGGGCCAGATACCGCGGCGTGCAGATGTTGCCCGGCAGGTTGGCGAGATTGCGCTGCACGGCGGCCGCCTGGGCGATCGCATGGCCGTGTTTCAGGCCCCGCGTCACGGTGCGCGCGCTGGCACGGGCGAGCGGTCCGGCCAGCACGCGCGTGAGCGCCGGGGGCTTGGGCTTCTTGCCGCTCTTCAGGTCGTTGATCCGGTACAGGGTCGAGCCGGTGATCTCGGCCACCGCCCGCCCGTAGTAGTAGTCGTCGAGTTCCTCGGCGGGGGGGCGATCAAGGGCCAATGCGGCGCTGCGGATGCCGGTGCGGCCGAGCGCCGCGATGGCGGCGGCGAGGGCTTTGCGCCAGGCTCGGCGGCCGAAGCTCTTGCGCGGGCCGAGCCCGCTCAGCAGCACCAGCCGGCCCGCCCGGGGCGGCAGCGCACCGAGCAGCAGCGTCTCGCCGATGCGCCCCGGAAACTCGCCATGCGAGACGATCCGGCTCAGCGATCCTGCGAGCTTCCCATCCAGCTCCTTCGCGGCCGCGCCGAGCTCGCTGTCGGCGAAAACCCCGACCACCACGCAATCGGCGTTGGCCGCCTCGACACTCGTGCTCCAGGTTTCAAATCGCATTAAGCTTCTCCGGCATGCCGGCTCGCCGGCGCGTCTCGTGTCCGGTTGCGTCCCATTGAGCTACGCAACCCTCTGCTTTATCTTGGTCAGCGCCGCGCGCCGCGACGAATTGAGCGCCGGGCCTGTGCCGCGAGCGCGCGCGGGCGGGCAGTGTAACTCAAGCCGGAGCACCGGCGAGGATGGGCTGCGCGAGTGGGAAAAATCCTGGGTCGCTACGTACTGCGCGAAGTGGTCACCGCGTGGCTGCTGAGCATGCTGGTACTGCTGATCATCCTGACCGCCTTCGAGGTATCCGCGGTGCTGGAGCGGGCCGCGGCCAGCCAGTTCCCGCAGGGCGTCATCGTGCGGCTGATCTATCTGGGACTATTGCAGTACGTGAGCCTGGTCGCCCCGATGGCGCTGCTCCTCGGCATCGTCTGGGCATTCGGCCGGCTGTATCACGACAGCGAGATGGCCGCCGCGCTCGCCTGCGGCGTGCGCCCGGCAACACTGTATGGGCCGGTGATCGGATTCGGTGTGCTGGTCGCCGCGGCGCTGGCGGCGGTGACTCTGGTGCTGGCGCCCTCGGCGACCTATCAGGCGCTCAGCCTGCGCGACCGGGCGATTCGCGCCGGGCAGTTCGCGCCCCTGCAGCCTGGGCAGTTTCGCTCCTTCGGCGGCGGCAGCGCCGTGGTCTACGCGCAGACGGTCGAGCCGGACGGCACGCTCGGAAACGTGTTTCTCGAGCGCAACCGCGGCCCGCTCGTGCAGGTCGTGGTGGCCGCTCGGGCGCGCCACATCGTCTCGCCGCACGGCAGAACTCAGAGCATCGAGCTGTATGACGGCGAGCGCTTCGACGGCATACCGGGTAGCACGAAATTCCGCATCATGCGCTTCGCCGAGCACACCGTACCGATCCCGATGCCGCCGGTGCACGATGTCGTCACCGACCTCGACGCGGCGCCCACGGCCGCGCTGTACGCCTCCAGCGCCCCAAGGTACCAGGCGAAGCTCCAGTGGCGCATCGCGCTGCCGCTGATGTGCCTGATGCTGGCCATCATCGCCCTGCCGCTCGCGCGCCTGCAGCCGCGCCAGGGCCGTTACGCGCGCATCTGGCTGGCGGTGGTGGTGTATCTGATCTACATGAACCTGCTTTCGGCCGGAGAGATCTGGCTGGCCCGGGGCACAATTCCGCTGTACCTGGGATTGTGGTGGGTGCACGGGGTGATGGCGCTGCTCGCGGTGGTCATCAGCGGCGTTCCGGGCACTAGGGAGCGGCTGCGCCTGCGCTGGGCGCGCGCATGAGCATCCTCGACCGCTACATCGTGCGCGCCATTCTCGGCTCGGTGCTGTTGGTGTTGCTGGTGATGCTCGTGCTCGGCGGACTGGTCGTGTTCATCAGCCAGCAGGGCAACATCGGGATGGGGCATTACACGCTCGCCGATGCGCTGTGGTTCACGCTGCTGAACCTGCCGCAGCAGGCCTATCAGTTGCTGCCGATCACCGCCCTCATCGGCTCGCTCCTCGGGCTCGGCGCGCTGGCGCGCGGGAGCGAGATCACCGTGATTCGGGCCACCGGGGTGTCGGTGCCGCGGCTGGCCGCCGCGGCGCTGATCGCCGCGGGTATTCTGGTCGTTTTCGAGGCGGTGGTCGGGGAGTTCGTCGCGCCGCAGCTGCAGGAGGTGGCCAACGAGCAGCGCGCCTTCAGCCAGTACAACACCATCAGCTTCGGTGGCGGCACCGGCGCGTGGGTGCGCGACGGCAACCTCATCCTGAACGTCGCCCGGCAGTCCGGCTCGCGCCAGTTCGGCGGCATGCAGGTTTTCGAGCTCTCATCGCGGCATCGGCTGCTGTCGATCGGACGGGCCACCCATGCCACCGCCGCCGGCCACGATCGCTGGCTGCTCGAGAACTACACGGCCTCGCGCTTCACGGGTGATCGGGTCACGGCGCGCCTGCCGACCCGCAAAGTGCTGCGCACGCACGTGTCGGCCAGCTTCCTCGGCTTCGTGGTCCAGGATCCGCAGCAGATGCCGGTGCGTTCGCTGTGGGCGCTGATCGGGTACCTGCGGGCCAATTCCCTGGCTGCCGGTCCGTATATCTTCGCGTTCTGGTCGCGTATCGCGCGCATCGTGGCCATCGTCTTCGCGGTGCTGCTGGCCGTTCCGTTCGTCCTCGGGTCGATGCGCTCGGCCGGCGCCGGCACCCGCACGCTGCTCGGGCTCGCCATCGGCATCTTTTTCTTCCTGCTGCAGCGGCTGATCGAAAGCGGCACGATCGTCTTTCATCTCAATCCGCTGATCCTCGCCTGGCTGCCGACGGCGTTGCTCGCCACGGTGACGCTGCTGCTGTTGGCCAGCGCCCGCTGAGCGGCGCTTCTCGCGCCGCGCGCCTCTCGAGACGGGTCGCGCTCAGGGCCGGCGCGGCTTCGGCAGCGGCTGCAGCAGGCCCGAGAGCTGCTGGAAGATCTGCCGGTATTCGTACGAGGGGATCGTGTAGGTCCAGCCGTGCACGCGCGCCTCGATGGCCTTGGCCTCGGCGAGGGCCTTGGTCCCGGTGCCGCTGGCGGCAATGTCGATGTGACACGGCCCTTTCTTGCCCGTGCGGTAGCCGGTGACGGTCAGGCGCAGCCCGCCGAAGGTCGTGAACAGCGCGCGCGAGAGGGCCGCTCCCGGGGGCGGGGCGAGCGCCTTGTGGACGTTCGTCAGCGTGAGGTTCGACAGCGCGCTCGCATCATCGTCGGCGGCCGCTGGGCTCGAGATCCTGCGCCCGGGCGGAATGCCGAGCACTGTGAAATTCGTGTCCGTGGGCTTGGCCCGCACGATGCTGTAGGGCGGCTGGCCGGCGAGGCGCTCCTCGATGCTGCGCACCCGTTTGGCTGCGACGTCGAGGATGACCGGCTCGAGCCATTGCGCGGCCTTGGCATTGGTCATGATCAGCGGTGTCGCGAGCAGAGTCTGCTTGTGGCCCACGCGGCGCACGTAGGTGGCCGATCCCTGCAGGGCGCTGTGGCCGACGATCAGCGACCAGGTGCGCCGCGGGCTGATCACATCGATGCGCACCCCGGTGGCGCCTTTGGCCGTCAAGGGCTGGACGCCGAGCAGCGGATAGTTCTTCGCGAGTCGTGTCTTGGTCTGCACGACCCTCAGATTGCTCAGATCGATCAGCAGCTTGCGCAGCTGGCCGGTATTGGCCGGGTAATGGCGTTGGCTGACCAGCCAGTGCTTCGCGCCTTTCTCGATCACGACGTGCTTGCCGTTCGGACCGCTGATGCGCACCTCGGTGACGGTGTTGAGCCTGGCGCGCAGGCCAGGCAGAACTCGCGCCCCGGCGAGCGAGGCGCCGCTGTTTTGCTCGCGGTGGGTCACCCAGACGGCCAGTCCCAGGACGATGAGGCTGACCACGAACAACAGAATCAGTCGGCGTTGTGTCATGAGTGCTCCCGCGCCGTTTGGCGCGCCGCCCGACGATGCCGCCGCCGCAGGGCGGCGCCGAGCAGCGCTGCCAGCGCGAACACGCCGGGCACGACGATGATATTGATGACTTTCAGCTCCGTACCCAGCCTGTCGATGCTGCGCACCAAGCCGGCCTGGACCGCGCGCAGGCGCTTGCGGATGGTCAGGCGCTCGTGCTCGAAGTGCTGGATCTCGCGTTGCTGCGCCGGTGTGAGTATCAGCGTGGTTTTGGCGTTACGACTGCTCTGCAGCAGCGTCAGTTGCCGCTCCGTCCGATGCAGCTCCTGCTGCAGCTTCACCTGTTCGGCGTGATAGCGCGCCTGCGCGGCGCGCCGCAGCGCCTGGACCCGCGTAAACGGCCGGGTGAAGCCCGCCTTGGCGCGCACGCTGATCAGATCGTTGCTCCCGGCCATGTTGTCGAGCGCGTTCAGCACCACATCGCCGTTGGCCGCCCATGCCTGGTCCAACGGCTGGCCGAACAGATTGAGATGATGGACCCAGAGGAAGTCGGCCAGCATGTCCGAGTCGGCGAACACGATCAGGTGCAACGGCTTGACCGAATTCTTCAGCGGCTTCGTCCCCGGCGGCAGCTTGACGCCCTTCGGCGGCCCCTCCGGGAAGGCGGTCTTCACCTTGCCGGTCACGCGCGCGGCGAAGACATAGCGCCTGCCGGTCGGCTTGAAACCGGTCAGCAGGCCGGACGGGTCGAACATTCCGGCCACGGAGTCCCTGCTGACCAGTTCGGCGTCCTTGCTGCTCCAGAGCAGCGGCTTGAAGGTCGTGCCGGCACCCTTGATCGGGTTCAGCGCGCCCGCGGCGTCCAGATTGATATTCGACAGGCCCGCGGTGATCACGTCGTGCTGCGACATCTGCTTGCGGCCGAGGCCGATCACCAGAGGATCGACGCTCGGCGCGCCGCTCGGTCCGCTGACGGTGAGCGCAAGCGACCGGTCGGCGACGACCTGGTCCGGATTGAAGCGCACGCCCCAACTGGCGAGCAGATGCGCGAACTTCGGGCCGGTGCCTTGCGGCGGGGCGCCGGGACCGCCGCCGGCGGACTCGGCGAGCGGATCGACGAAGGCGACGATGTGGCCGCCGGCGAGCGCGTACTGATCGATCGCGAAGCGGGTCGCGGCCGGCAGTCCATGCGGATCGACCAGTACCAGCACGCGCGTATCGGCGGGAATCCGCGTCGCGCCGGGCGCGAGTGTGCGCAGATCATAAAGCTGCTGGGCTTGGCTGTAGACCAGCCAGGGCTGGCGCATCTGCCCGGTCTGCGCGTTGAACCCGCCGGTCATCGGCAGCGAGGCGTACCACGCGACCACCGGCTTGTGCGGATGCACGAGCCGGTAGATGAGCTTGTCGACGTCATATTCGAGGAAGCGCTGCTTGCTCGGGTCGAAGAACGGAATGGCCTGATGGCCGTTGGTGGAGTTCGTGCCGGCAAGGCCCAGGTAGAACTTGCTGCCGGCGGCGTTGAGCGGCGCGCTGCTCACACCGAGCTCCGCGGCGCGATCCTCCTCGACCGAATACGGCCGCGGATCGATGATGTGCAGGCGGATCTTGCCATCGGCGCGCGCGGCGAGCTCCCTGAGGAAGTTCTCGACGTGATCGCCGTAGGCGCGCAGCTGCGGGATGTTCTCGGCCGCTCTGCGGGAATAGAAGAAGTAGAGATCGATCGGCTCGGGGATGCTCTTGAGAATGCGATCCGTGCCCCTGGAGAGCGTGTACAGGTGGTTTTCCGTCAGGTCGAGCTGCCAGCCGGCGAGCGCATAATTGCAGATGACGATCAGGCCGATCAGCAGCAGCCCGAGCGCCCCGACCGTGCCCCAACCGAGAGTCGAGCGTTTCGTCATGCCGCGCTCCTAGTCCGCTTTGCGCAGGTCGATGGCGACCGCGGTGGTGAACAGAAAAAAGCCGATCAACAGCACGAAGTACACCACGTCGCGCGCCTCGAGCACGCCGCGGGTGATCGACTGGAAGTGCGTGAGGAGCGAGAGCGAGGCGATCGCGTTGATCAGCGTCTCGGGAGCCCAGCCCTGGAAGGCATCGAGCACCAGCGGATAGCCGGCGAGCAGCAGCACGAAGCAGGCAACCACCCCGAGGATGAACGCCACGACCTGGTTGCGCGTCAGTGCCGACATGCACGAGCCGATGGCGAGGAAGCCGCCGGCGAGCAGCAGGCTGCCGAGGTAGGAGGCGAAGATCACGCCGTTGTCGGGGCTGCCCAGATAGTTGACCGTGATCCAGATGGGGAAGGTGAGCGCGAGGGCGATCGCGGTGAACAGCCATGCGGCGAGGAACTTGCCGACCACGGCCTCCCAGACCTTCACCGGCAGCGTCATCAGCAGCTCGATGCTGCCGGATTTGCGCTCCTCGGCCCACAGTTTCATGGTCAGCGCCGGGATCAGGAACAGATACAGCCACGGGTGGAACATGAAGAACGGCCGCAGGTCCGCCTGGCCGCGCTGGTAGAAGTCGCCGACATAGAAGGTGAAGGCGTTGGCCAGTACGAGAAAGATGAGAATGAACACGTAAGCGAGCGGTGTCGCGAAATAGCTCGCGAACTCGCGGCGCAGAATCAATACCACGTTGCGCATGAAACCCCCCGGGGATTTTCTCAGGCGGTGATGGTGCGGAAGACTTCGTCGAGCCGGCCGGACTCCAGGTGCAGCTCCTTCAGCTGAAGCCCCTGGCGGCGGGCGAGCTCGGAGATATCCGGCAGAATCTGCGCGCCGGCGCGCGGCAGCGCCGTCAGGCGCGCCTCGCGCTCGCTCACCTCCACCGCGGCCACCTGCGGCAGCGCGGCGACGGCGGCGCGCGCCGCCTCGAGCTTCTCGCGACTCTCCAGCTGCAACGATACGGCGTTATGGTAGCGCGAGCGCGCCGCGAGCTGTATCGGCGTATCGTCGGCCACGACGCGTCCCCGTGCAATGATGATCGCTCGGGTGCACACCGCGTCGACCTCTTCCAGGATGTGGGTGGAGATCACGATGATTTTCTCGCGCGCCATCTCATTGATGAGCGCGCGCACCTCGTGTTTCTGGTTCGGATCGAGCCCGTCGGTGGGCTCGTCGAGAATCAGCACCGGCGGATCGTGCACGATCGCCTGGGCCAGGCCGACGCGGCGGCGAAAGCCCTTGGAGAGCGTCTCGATCGTCTGCTCAAGCACGCTCGCCAGTTGCAGTCGCTCGATCACGTAATCGAGCCGCGCGCGCTTGCGCGCCCGATCGAGACGGCGCAGCTCGGCGATGAAATCGAGGAAGGCGCTGACGCGCATCTCGCCGTAGCTCGGGGCGCCCTCGGGCAGATAGCCGAGGCTCTGGCGGGCCGCAAGCGCTGCCGATTCGACGTCGTGCCCGCAAATGCTCGCGCGCCCGGAGGTGGGCGTGACGAATCCGGCCAGCATGCGCATGGTGGTGGTTTTGCCGGCGCCGTTCGGCCCGAGGAAACCGAGCACTTCTCCGGGGTGCACTTCGAAGCTGACGTCCTCGACGGCCGTCAGCGCTTGATAGCGTTTGCACAAATGCTCGGTCTTGATCATCTGACCCCTCCGCCCAGGCAGCCATAGAGTGCCGATTGCCGTGAAAGTTCCCCCTAGCGCGGCCGCCACCGTTCCGGGTCGGGACGCACGCGCCACAGCAGCATCATGATCGCCCCGCCGAGCAGGCCACCGAGATGCGCGAAGTGGGCGATGCCGGGCTCGATGCCCGTTACCCCGAAGAACAGCTCCAACAGGCCGTAGATCGAGACGAACAGCCACGCCGGCATGGGGATCGGCGGCAGCAGCAGCAGCAGTTGCGCGCGCGGAAACAGCCAGGCGAAGGCGAGCAGCACCCCGAATACGCCCCCCGAGGCGCCGATGGTCGGCTCGGGGTTGCCCGTGGCATGCTGCACGGCGATCTGGGTGATGCCTGCGGCGATCACGCACACGAAATAATAAATGAGGAACCGCCGCGCGCCCCAGCACCGCTCGAGCGCCGGGGCGAATATGAACAGTCCGAACATGTTGAATAGGATGTCGAGCCAGCCGGCGTGCACAAAGGCGTAGGTCACCAGCTGCCAGGGCCGGAAGTAGGGCCCGGGCGGCCAGAGCGCAAAGTGCAGCACGATGGGATCGAAGGCGATCTGCGCGAGCAGGAAGATCACGAAGTTCGCGGCGATCAGGCCGAGCACGGCCGGTGTGAGCATGCGCAACATCCGCCCAGTGTACCCGCCGGGCCGGTCCGTCCGGAATACCGGCCTCGCTAGGGAGCCAGCTCGCCGCCGAGCCGCTCGGCCGCGGCCCGCAGCGCCGGCAGCGCCGCCTCGATCAGCTCGCGGCGCGAGAAGCGCGATGCCTGCGCGCTGACGTTCATCGCCGCGACCGTCGCGCCGACCACGTTACACACCGGCACGGCGATGGCGCGCAGCCCGATCTCGAGCTCCTGATCATTGAGCGCGTAGCCTTCCGCGCGCACCTGCGCGAGAATCTCCAGCAGCCGGGCCCGCGAAGTCACCGTGAAGCGCGTATGGGCGGTGAGTTCGCCGCGCGCGAGCTCGGCGGCCGCCTGGGCGCTCGGCAGGCTCGCGAGCAGCACCCGTCCGAGCGCGGTGCAGTAGGCCTGCAGGCGGCTGCCGACCCCGAGCGTGACCGACATGATGCGTTGGGTCGAGGCGCGCGCCACATACACGACTGCGCCCTCGTCGAGCACCCCGACCGTGGTGGCCTCGCCGATCCGCTCGCTCAACTCCTGCAGGATCGGCTGGGCCGCGATCGCGAGCGGTGCGGTCGAGAGGTAGGCGTAGCCGAGGCTCAGTATCCGCGGCTGCAGATGGAACATGCGACCGTCGCTGGCGGCGTAGCCGAGCTCGCACAGCGTGTACAGACAGCGCCGCACCACGGCGCGCGTCAGGCCGGTGGCGCGGCTGACGTCGGCAATGGTCAACCGCCGATCGACGCGGGCGAAGGCGCGGATCACGTGCAGACCCCGCGCCAGCGAGGTCATGAAGTCCGGATCGCCCGCGCGGTAGAGCGTCTCGGCCGCGCTCGCGCGCTCGCGGCTCGCAACGGTCGGTTTGGCGGCATCTTTCGGGCGCGGCACGGCGGGCGGCTCGGCTGGTTCGGTGATCGTACATCGATGCGCGCCCGCGCGGCGGCTGCCGCGTGTTGCGCGCGTCCTGTCGATCATATCCCGTTCGAGGGATCGCCCGCTGTGCTGGACGGTGGACTCGGCGCATCCGTACATGCCGAAGGACTTCACGCTGGCCGAGCCGCTGCGCTAGGCTACCGCGATTGCTCAGCGGGGCGACTCTGGAGAGGGCGGGCAGCAGGCTGCGGCGCTGTGCGCGCTCCCCGGGCTCGATCGCCCCGCGCCGCTCGCCGCTGCCGCAGGCATGTGTTGCTGCCGATGACCCTTGAGCCTTCGCGGAATGACCAGGGAAACCGATATGCACTGTACTCCTTCGATTCGCCCGGCACGCGCGCTGCTGCTCGGCGCGATGGCTCTGGCGCTCGGCGGCTGCGCCGTCGGCCCGAATTTCGTGAAGCCCAAGCCGAACGTACCGGCGCACTGGTCGCCGACCGCGATGCGCAATGGCACGGCGGGCGCTTCGCGCATCACCACGCGCGGACCGCTCGCGGTGGCTTGGTGGTCGAGCTTCCATGACCCGCTGCTGAGCTCGCTGGTGCGCCGGGCGGCGGCGCAGAACCTCACCGTGCGCGAGGCGGCGCTGCGGGTCCGCGAGGCCCAGGCGCAGACCGCGGTGCTTACCAGCAATCTCTGGCCGGATCTGTCGGCCACCGCCTCCTGGGCGCGCCAGCGCGTGAGCACGAACACGCCGAACGGTGTGTTGTTTACGCTCCCCAAGGGCACCATCCCGGGCATTCCGCCGGGAATCCTCACCAACCCGTACAACATGTCCCAGGTCGGTCTCGGGGCATCCTGGACGCTCGATCTGTTCGGCACGACACAGCGGGCGATCGAGGCGGCGCAGGCCGAGACCGAGGCCGCGATCTACAACGGCCGCGATGTGCTGCTGACCATGGTCAGCGACGTGGCGCAGACCTACATTCAGCTGCGGGGCGCGCAGTTGCGCAAGGCGATTTTGCTGCGCACGCTCGCCACGCAGCGCAGCCTGCTGCAGCTGACCCGCGATCGGTACCAGGCCGGGCTGACTTCCGACCTCGACGTACAGAACGCCGCGGCCGAACTTGCCACGACGCGCGCACAGCTGCCGCTCGCCAACGATCAGATCACCGTCGAGATCAACCAGCTGAGCGACTTGCTGGCGCTGCCGCCGGAAGCACTGCGCACCGAGCTTGCGCGCGCGCGGCCGGTGCCGCCGGTTCCCCCGGTGGTGCCGATCGGGCTGCCGTCGCAGCTGCTGCGGCGCCGTCCGGACATCCTGGCCGCCGAGGCCGATCTGCACGCCGCTACCGAGCAGATCGGTGTGGCGATCTCCGAGTTCTTCCCGAGCATCACGCTCACCGCTCAGGGCGGCTATCAGTCCACGGGACTCGGCGATCTGATCGAGGCCGCCAGCCACATCGCCACGTTCGGCCCGCAAATCAACCTGCCGATCTTCGAGGGCGGGCGGATCCGCGCGACGGTGCGTCTGAGGCGGCTGCAGGCCAAGCAGGCCGCGGTGGTCTATGCGCGCACCGTGCTCACGGCGCTGAACCAGGTGGAGAACGCGCTGGCGGCCTACGGGGCCGATCAGCAGCGGCGTGTCGCGCTGGAGTCGGCCGTGCGCGCCAGCCGCAATGCGCTCAACTTGGCGCGCCAGCGCTACACCAGCGGCATCGCCAATTTCATCAACGTGCTGGAGGCGGAGCGGGCCGAGGAGGCCTCGAGGCTGGCGCAGGCGAGCGCCACGACGGCCGTGTCCCTCGACCTGGTGGGCCTGTATCAGGCCCTCGGCGGCGGCTGGCAGAGCCGGAGCCTCGCGCCGTCCATCGGTCCGGCGCACTCCGCGCGCCGCGGGGCGTAAGCGTCCACTCGTGAGCCAAGCGCTCGAGTCGATCAGCGCCTATCGCTGCTTCGGCGGTACGGTGGGCTTGTTCCGCCACGACGCCGCGAGCACCGGGTGCGCCATGCGTTTCGCGGTGTTCACGCCGCCCGCGGCCGCTGATGGGCCGGTGCCGGTGCTCTACTGTCTGGCCGGCCTGACCTGCACCGAGGAGACCTTCATGATCAAAGCGGGCGCGCAGCGCGTGGCTGCCGAGCTCGGTCTGATGTTGGTCGCTCCCGACACCAGCCCGCGCGGCCTGCAACTGCCGGGGGAGAGCGACCACTGGGATTTCGGCGCCGGCGCGGGCTTCTACCTCGATGCGACCGAGCCGCCCTGGTCGGCGCACTATCGCATGTACACCTACGTCACCCAGGAGCTGCGCGCGCTGATCGAGACGCACTTTCCCGCCGATCCGCGCCGCACGGGCATCCTCGGACACTCCATGGGCGGACACGGCGCGTTGACGTTGGGGTTGCGCAATCCGGGCATCTATCGCTCCATCTCGGCCATTGCGCCGATTTGCGCACCGCGGCGCTGCCCGTGGGGCCGCAAGGCGCTCGGCGGCTATCTCGGCGAGGACCAGGGCCAGTGGGCGGACTACGACGCCACGGAACTCGCCGCGCGCGTGCCGGATGCCCCTAGCCGCCCGCCCATCCTGGTCGATCAGGGGCTCGCCGATCCGTACCTCGCCGAGCAGCTGCGGCCGCAGCTGCTGGAAGAGGCATGCCGGCGCAGCGGCCTGAAGCTGCGGCTGCGCCAGCATGCCGGCTATGACCACGGGTACTACTTCATTGCCGGAGTCATCGAGGATCATCTGCGCCATCATCTGCGGATCCTCGGCGCGACGGGGCGCTCTGCGGATCATGCTTGAGCCCCCGGGCCGTATACTCGGCGTCCATGCAAAGTCCTGCGCCTGAGGTCGGCTCGACCGTTCGGCACATCCTGGGCGAGCTGAAGGATCGCCCAGGCGCCTTGCTCGAGGCGCTGCACGCGCTGCAGGGGACGTTCGGCTACGTGCCCGCCGAAGCGGCGGCGCGGGACTCGAGCCGCCGGCGCACCGTGCGGTGCAGGCGCTCGCCGCGGCCGATTTGTCCGGCCCCTGAGCCTGGGCCCGGTAGTGGGGCGGTTTCAATTACTACAATTTTGGCCGCATCCATCAGTCCCTCCGAGTGACGCCTGCCATGGCTACCGGTCGGTATCTCGGACCAGGTCTGGGAAACTGAGGAGATCGCTGGCCTCGCAGGCGGAATTTCGGAAAATCCCGAGGCCCGATATATTGGGCTCTCGGTCCGTCCTGCATACAAGAATGAATCGCAACCCTTTGATTCAGAAGGGTAATAAAAAAATTATCTCAAAATGCCGCTCCTTCGAACAATTCCAGATTGCTCTTGTATATATCCTGTCAATAATTCATCATTCACTGCATGCAGACGATATGGATCTCCGATCGCATCAGATTGAAGCTCGCCGAAAAGCATGGCGGTGTATCCGAGGACGAGATCCGACAATGCTTTGAAAACCTGGAGCCGGGCTGGAATTACATCCGCGACACGCGAGATGGCCACTATTCCGATCCGCC
>JAJZMI010000001.1 GCA_021798335.1 Pseudomonadota bacterium
TCCGGGTCGGTCATGTCCGCGACCAGGACATCGCCACTGTGCACGCGGGCCATCTCCCGCACCTCGCGCACGATGCGCGCCGGACCGGCGCCGATGCGCTGGCCGATGCTGCGCCCGGTGGCGAGCACGCGGGTGCGGCTCGATTTGAGCGCAAAGCGCTCGATGGTGCGTCCGGAGCGGCTCTGCACGGTCTCGGGGCGGGCCTGCAGGATGTAGAGCTTGCCGGTCTCGCCGTCCTTGCCCCATTCGATATCCATCGGCTTGCCGTAGTGCGTCTCGATGATGAGCCCCTGGCGCGCGAGGTCGAGGACGTCGGCGTCGCTCAGGCAGAAGCGCGCGCGCTGCTCGGGGGCGACCTCCACGGTGCGCACCCGCGCCTGCTCCCCGGGCTCGGCGTAGATCATCTTGATCGCCTTGCCGCCGAGGTTGCGCCGCAACAGCGCCGCCTTGCCCTGGCGCAGCGCCGGCTTGTAGACGTAGAACTCATCGGGATTGACCGCTCCCTGCACCACGGTCTCGCCGAGCCCGTAGGCGGCGGTGATGAAGACCACGTCGCGAAAACCCGAGTCCGTATCGAGCGTGAACATGACACCGCTCGCGCCGAGGTCGCTGCGCACCATGTGCTGCACGCCGGCCGAGAGCGCCACCGCCGAGTGATCGAATCCTTGATGGACCCGATAGGCGATGGCGCGATCGTTGAACAGCGAGGCGAACACCGCATGCATCGCGGCCAGCACCTGCGCCTCGCCGCGCACGTTCAGGAACGTCTCCTGCTGGCCTGCGAAGGAGGCCTCGGGCAGGTCCTCGGCCGTGGCCGAGGAGCGTACCGCCACGGCGATCTGCCGCCCGCCGCCGAGCCGGCGCAGCGCATCCCGGACGGCCTGCTCGAGCGGCGCTGGAAAGCCGGTGGCGAGAATCCACTGGCGAATGCGCGCTCCGGTGGCCGCCAGACGCGCGATGTCGTTCACCTCGAGAGTGGCGAGCTCGGCGCGGATGCGGGCATCGAGCCCGTCCTGCCGGAGAAATTCACGATAGGCGTGCGCAGTGGTGGCGAAGCCGTCCGGAACGCTGATGCCGAGCGGCGCGAGCTCGCGGATCATCTCTCCAAGGGAGGCGTTCTTGCCGCCGACGGATTCAATGTCGTGTTGACCCACGCGCTCGAAGGGTACGACGTATGCGTCCATCGGAGATCCTGTCTGCTGCTTGCTCCGCGCCGCGCGCGGTGGAACACTGCGTGCCATGGGAATCGCTGCCGAGCCTCGCGCCGTGGGCCGACGAACCGTCTTCTTCGTCTCTGACCAGACGGGAGTGACCGCCGAGACGCTGGGTCACAGCCTGATGACCCAATTCGAGGGTCTGGAATTTCGCGCGGTGACTTTGCCATTTGTCTCGACCGTTGACAAGGCCGAGGAGGTGGTGCGCCGGATCGATCGCGCGGCGCTCGAGGACGGCCGGCGGCCGATCGTGTTCAGCACGATCGTGCACGATGAGTTGCGCGAAGTGGTACGGCGCTCGCACGGTCTGTGCCTGGATTTCTTCGCCGCATTCGTCGGGCCGCTGGAACGGGAACTCGATACCCGCTCGACGCACCGGACCGGACGCGCCCACGGCATCGCCGATCCGGCGGCATACTCCGCGCGCATCAATGCCACCAACTTTGCGTTGGCCAACGACGACGGCGCCGGTGGCGATTATGCACATGCCGACATCGTGTTGATCGGCGTGTCACGCTGCGGCAAGACTCCGACGTGCCTGTATCTGGCGCTGCAGTACGGGATCTTCGCGGCCAACTATCCGCTGACGGAGGAGGATCTCGATTGCGGGCGGCTGCCGGCTCGAATCGAACCGTATCGCGCCAAGCTGTTTGCGCTCACCATCAAGCCCGAGCGGTTGCAGCAGATTCGCAACGAGCGCCGCCCGAACAGCCGCTATGCCTCCGCGCCGCAGGTGCGCTACGAGCTGCATTCAGCCGAGGCGCTGATCGCGCAGCATGGCATCCCCTCGCTGGATACTACCGAGTGCTCGATCGAGGAGATTGCCAGCCGCATCCTCAATACCACCGGCATCGAGCGGCGGTTGCGCGGTTGAGTGCGGTTGCTAGCACGAAAATTGCACACGTGATGGGTGCGGCGCCTTCGGGCACCACGGCTTGCGCTGTCGTGCCCCTCCGCTATAGTCGGGGTGATGCGCAATGAGACATTGACCCCGGTTTCCTGGCGGGCCCGACCCCGCAGCTTCGTGGCGCTGATGAGCCTGTACGAGAGCAACTATATTCGACTCGTCCGGCTCGTCGGGACGCCTGGGGCGCTCATCGGAACCTATCGCTCGCGGGTGGCGGGTGACTGCGATCTGCTGCTCGCCGTGGTGGAGCGGTGCGCGTACACCAGCATCCTGGATCTCACGTACGAGCTGCTCGACGGGCGCGAGCCGGTGCGTTTTCCGCAGCTGCGCTTGCGCGTGTATCACGATGCGCGGCTGGTCGAGGCCGAGCGCTTCGCCGGCACCGCGGCTGAGGCTGCGCTGCAGTCAGGTCGATGCGCAGAGCGTGAACTGCATCAGCGCTGGATGCGAAACATGATGTTAAACAAATGGTTGGAGTATTGTGCGGAGCGTGGTCATCGCTTCGCGACATCCATCATGTGATTCCCGGCGGCGCATTCCGCACCGGCGATGAAGGCATTTCGACAACTGGGCTTTCTGAAGCTGCCATTCCAGCGCGCGCAGGCGTCGCCCGACGACCATCGCGTGCTCGCGTTGTTTCGCAATCGCGCCGAGCTGAAGAAGGCCTTTGGTGACCTCAAGGACGATCTGGAGCGGCTGAAGGATCGAATCAAGCAGCAGGAAGGTCTCACGCGGCGGGTGCGGGAGACCCTGGCGGGGCTGGAGAGCCGTCTCGGCGTGAACGAGACCGCTTATCCGGCGCTGGTGTTCTATCAGCTGCGCCACCTGTGGGAGCAAGGCCATGAGCAGCTCGAGCGTTTCGGCGGGGAGCTGGCGGCCCAGCAGGACGCGCACGAGCGCCGCGCGCACCTGGCCGAGCACAATCGAGTGCAGTTCGCCAGGCGCCAGAGCGCCGAGCAGCATTTGCAGGTCACGCGCCAGCTTGCCGTGCAGGCGGCCGAGCGGCTCGAGCATCTCGAGCAGGAGCGCGCCCGGTTGCGCCGTCTGTGGCACTTCTTCAAGCGGCGCGCGCTCGAGCACACGATCGCGCGCGCTCGAGCCGAGTCCGCCGAGGCCGACGCGTCGCTCGGGTCGGCGCAAAAAGCCGCGGCCGAGGTCGCCGCGACGCCGGTCCCGCCGTTTCCGGGGCTCTCGCTGCAGGCCCGGCGCATGATCAATCTCACCGTCATCGCCTACGCACAGGTCATGTGCCAGCGCCTGACGGTCATGCCGTTGCTGCTCATGCGCGCCCGCGATGCGGTTCTCAGCCGCGACGTGATCGATGAGTATGGCAGCCGCACGGAGTGTCTTGCGCTGATGGGGCAGATCGAGCGCGCCGAAGCATTGCTCGGCTCCAATGCCAGCGTCAGCCACGACATTCGCGTGCGCATCAAGGCGCTGCGCCTGCTGGCGCAGTACCGCGCTCCCGAGGACGCCATCCCGACGGCCGATTCCATCGGCGCCGGCTCGGCGCAGGCCACCGGCTCCCCGCCCGGCATTCCGAATGTGCTGGCCGAGGACACCTGGCACATTCACGGCGTCCTGCTGCGCTGAGCGCGGCGCTAGCCGCCCCTGAGGAGCGGCTGCTTGGCCTCACCGGCGTGCTCCTCCAGGCGGACCATGTCGGCCACGATGTCCTTGGCCTGATCGAGAACCACGTCGGGGATCTTGTCGGTCTTGCCGCCGATCTGGTCGACCTTCTTCAGCGGCGGCAAGCCGAATGCGGCGCGGCGCTGATTGTCGAGCGCGAGGAGCTTCGCGTCCTGCTCGTGCCGCTCTTGGCGTCGTGTGGCGAGGTCGAGCGAGAGCACCTTCTGCGCCCGCATCGCCTCGATGTCGTGGATGTCCCCGACCAGCCAGCGGAAGTTCGGATCGCGCTGCTCGCGGGCCTGCTCCTCGGCGTTGAGCTTGGCGATCGACGGAACCGCCGCCGTCCCGGTGCTGACCTGGAATGGCACGGGGCCGATCGTGTTGTACGGCAGCGCGCGCGGCATGCTGCTCTCGCCGACGGTCTTCGGGTTGATCGCCGAGGGCAGCACGATGTTGGGAATTACCCCGCGCAGCTGCGTGCTCTGACCGGTGATGCGGTAGAACTTGCCGATGGTCACGGCAATCTGGCCCTCGATCGGCCGGCTGCTCCAGCGGTCGAGCGGGATCAGGTTCTGCACCGTGCCCTTGCCGAAGGTGTTCTGCCCGATGATCACCCCGCGGTGGTAGTCCTGGATTGCTCCGGCGAAGATCTCCGAGGCCGAGGCGCTCAAGCGGTTGACCAGTACCGCCAGAGGCCCGGTGTAGATCGGCGCCTTTTCCGGATCGTTCAGCACCTCGATGTGTCCGGAGCGGCCGCGCAGCTGCACCACCGGACCATGGATGAACAGCCCGGTCAGAGCCGTCGCCTGCGGCAGGTAGCCGCCGCCGTCGTTGCGCAGATCGAGCAACAGGCCCTGCATGTGCTCCTTCTCGAACTTCAGGATCAGCCGGCGTACGTCCCGGGTGGTGGACGGGTAGTTGCTGTCCCCGTCGTCCTCGGCTCTGACGTCCTCGTAGAAGCTCGGCACGGTGATCACGCCGATCTTGTAGATCTGGCCGTCCTGCTTGACGGTTTCGAGCTTACCCTGCGCTTCCTGCGCCTTTAGGGTTACGCGGTTGCGCACCAGGCTCACTACCGTCTCCTTGCCGCCCGGATGTGCTCCGGCCGGCAGGATCTGCAAGCGCACCGTCGTGCCCGCCTTGCCGCGGATCAGCTGCACCACCTTGCCCAGGCGCCAGCCGACGACGTCAGTGATGTGCCCATGGACGCCCTGGCCGACCCCGGTGATCCGATCGTCGGGCTTCAATTTGCCGCTGATCGCCGCCGGTCCTCCGGGGATGACGTTGACCACCTTGATGTAGTTGCCGTCCATCTCGAGCGAGGCGCCGATGCCCTGGTAGTTCAGGCTCATCTCGATGTTGTACTCCTCGGAGTTCAGCGGCGAGAAGTACGTCGTATGCGGATCGAAGGTGCGCGCGTACGCGTTCATCAATTCTTCGAACACGTCCTCGGAGCTGAACCGCTTGATGCTGCGCAACTCCGCCTCGAAGCGCTTGCGCAACGTGCCGGCCGCCTGCGGCCAGCTCTTGCCGGAGAGCATCAGCGAGATCGCATCGTTCATCACCCGCTCGTGCCACAGTGCGTTCATCTGCGCCTGTGTGGCCGGCCACGGCGCGTGCCTGCGGTCGTAGCGATAGGTCGCGTCCGTTCTGAAGTCGGGCTCCTTGGCGAGCAGGCCGATCGCGTACCGCAGGCGCTCGCTGCTCAACTGCTTGAATCGCTGGAAGATGAGGAACGCGGGATCGAGTCTTCCGGCCTCGAGCAGCTGGGCGAAATCATTGCCGTACTTGCGGTCGAAGCCGTGCACGTCGGCGGCGAGGAAATAGGCGTGCTCGGGATCGAGAAAGTGCAGATAGCGCGCGAAGACGAGCTGGGAGAAATGCGCGTTGATCTTCGGGTCACTGTACTGATACTCGGTGAGTATCTGGCCGACTTCGCGTGCAACCGCGCGCTGCGTGGCGGTCGGGGCCAGCGCGCCGGGCGGCAGAATCGCCGCGCGCGCCGGGGTCCGGGGCATCAGCACGGCCGCGCCGAGTGCGACGAGCACCGCGGCGGCGGCCAGCCATCCAAGAAGGCGACGTAGAGGGTGAGTCATCGTGAGATAGCTCGAGGCAGTCCTAAGGAATGGAAGTTCGACACGGGCACATCAGCGCGGATCGGCCGGGTGCGCGCTGCGCGCACGGCTCAGCCCCGGGACATCATCCGCAGCAGCGCCAGCCACAGCCGCAAGATGAGCAGCAGCAGCACCGGGCCGAGTGCGGCCACCCAGTAAACCAATTGGCCCCGTGCCAGCTCCGTGAAATAGTTCCCATAGAGCGACAGCGGGCCGTAGCCGGGTCCGCTGTCGCCATGCGTATACGGACCGAGCGTGAAGTGCCCCGCCAGCCAGATCAGCAGCGGCAGGATCAGTAGTCCGAAGGCGAATGCTGCCCCGAGCAGCAGCAGCTCACGCTTGAGATTGAACGGCGCGGGTCGGGTCGCCGGTAATTCGGTGCGCAGCTCCGTCATGGGGACCAGTGTAGCCGATCCGCAGGCCCGCCGGTCCCAATCTGCCCGCTTCGGGGGGGCTGGTGGTGGTCCGCTCCCGCCCCGGGCAGGTCATAATAGGCGCATGGAACCCATCAAGTCAGCCGTCATCGGCGTCGGCTATCTCGGGCGCTTCCATGCCCAAAAATACGCCGAACTCCCGCGTTGCCGGCTCGAGGCGGTGGTCGATACGGGGCAGGAGCCGCGCGAGCGGGTGGCCGCCGAGCTCGGGGTTGCGGCACTGGGGGACTATCGCCCGCTGCTCGGGAAAGTGGATGCGGTCAGCATCGTGACGCCCACTCCGCTGCATTTCGCGATCGCCCGCGATTTCCTCGAAGCCGGCGCCCACGTACTGGTGGAGAAGCCGATCACCGAGACGCCCCGCGAGGCGCGCGCGCTGATCGATCTGGCCGCGCGCGAGGGCCGTGTCCTGCAGGTGGGCCACCTGGAGCGGTTCAATTCGGCGATTCTCGCCGCCGAGCCGTATCTGCGCGCGCCGCGGTTCGTCGAGTGTCACCGCCTGGCGCCCTACCGCGCGCGCGGCACCGACGTGAACGTGGTGCTCGATTTGATGATCCACGACATCGATCTGGTGCAGGCCATCGTCGGGGCCCCGGTGCTGACCATCGATGCGATCGGCACGCCGGTGTTTTCCGATGCCATCGATATTGCCAACGCCCGGATCCGCTTCGCCAACGGCTGCGTCGTCAATGCCACCGCGAGCCGAGTGAGTCTGAAGACCGAGCGCAAGATGCGGCTGTTCGAGGACGATGCCTATCTCTCGCTCGATCTGCAGCAGAAGGTCATGACGCTGATCCGCAAGCGCGACGGTGCATTCGGGGAGACACAGCTGCCGGTGAGCATCGAGGAGCAGAGTCTCGAGCAGGGCGATGCGCTGAAGGCCGAGATCGAGTCGTTCCTCGAGTGCATCCGCACCGGCAAGCCGCCGGTGGTCAGCGGCGAGGACGGTCTGATGGCGCTCGATACGGCCATGCGCATCACCGAGCAGGTCAACGAGTCGCTGGCGGCGCGTCAGCTGACCGAGCGTAGCGCGCATGGGTGAGCCTGCCGCGCAGCCGAGCGCTGCGCCGCGCCGCGTGGTGGTCGCGGCGATACAGATGGACTGCACCTGGGATGCGGATCGCAACATCGCCGTGGCCGAGCGCCTGGTGCGGCGGGCCGCCGCCGCCGGGGGGCAGATCATTCTCCTGCCCGAGCTGTTCCAGACGCCGTACTTCTGCATCGAGCAGGATCCGCGGCACCTGCAGCTCGCTCGGGCCGTCGGCGACGATCGCGCGGTGGGCCATTTCGCGGCATTGGCGCGCGAGCTCGGCGTGGTGCTGCCGATCAGCTTCTTCGAACGAGCCGGTCCGGCGTATTTCAATTCGGTGGCCGTGCTCGATGCCGATGGCGCATTGCTCGGGGTGTATCGCAAGTCGCACATACCTGACGGGCCGGGGTATCAGGAGAAGTATTACTTCAGCCCCGGCGACACCGGTTTGAAAGTCTGGACCACCCGGTACGGACGGATCGGGGTCGGGATCTGCTGGGATCAATGGTTTCCCGAGGCTGCCCGCGCCATGGTGCTCGCCGGCGCCGAGCTGCTGTTCTATCCGACGGCGATCGGCACCGAGCCGCCGCCGGCGGCGCCGCTCGACTCGCGCGAGCACTGGCAACGCACCCAGCAGGGCCATGCGGCGGCCAATCTCACGCCGCTCATCGCCGCCAACCGCTACGGCCTCGAACGTTCCGGGCAGGACCCGCAGCGGCTCCATATCCGCTTCTACGGCTCCTCGTTCATCACCGATGCGCTGGGGGACAAGGTGGCCGAGGCCCCGCAAGCCGACGATGCCGTGCTCATTGCCGAGTTCGATCTGGCGGAGAATGCCGGCCGGCGCGACAGCTGGTTCGTCTTTCGGGATCGCCGCCCGGACCTTTACGGCGCGCTCGTCACGCTGGACGGACAGAGCCGATGAGCGAGGCGGCGGTGCCGCGGCGCGGTTCGGCCCGCGTCGCGTTGGTCAGTGCCCGCGCGGCGCGCGGACTCGACGCGGACATGGAGCCTCTGGCGGCCGCACTCGCGGCGCGCGGCCTCCGCGGTGAGGTGGTCGAATGGGACGATGCGAGCGTGCGCTGGGCGCAGTTCGACTTGGCGTTGCTGCGCTCGACCTGGGACTACACCGAGCGGCTCGGGGAGTTTCGCGGCTGGCTGCGGCGGGTCGCGGGCCTCACCCGATTGCACAATCCCGCGCCGCTGCTCGAGTGGAACATCGACAAGCACTATCTGCGGGACTTGGCCGCCCTGGGGCTGGCGGTGGTCCCGAGCGCCTTCATCGAGCCGGGTGCGTCGCCGCGGCCGGCGATCGAGCGATTCCTCGCCGAGCATCCGTGTGCGGAATTCGTGATCAAGCCGGCCGTGGGCGCCGGCTCGCGCGGAGCGCGGCGTCTGGGCCGCGCACAGCTCCCCGAGGCGCAGGCGCACGCGGCGAGCCTGCTCGAGGCGGATCGCAGCGTCGTGCTGCAGCCCTATTTGCAGGCGGTCGATCATGACGGGGAGACGGCGCTGCTGTTCTTCAGTGGCCGGTTCAGTCATGCCATCCGCAAGGGAGCGCTGCTGCGGCCCGACGCCGCTCCCACCCGGGCGCTGTTCGCCCCCGAGCACATCACTGCGCGAACGCCGGCGGCCGACGAGCGGGCGCTCGCCGAGGCTGTTCTGGCGGCTATTCATGATTCGGGGCGCGCGCCGCGAACCGTGCTTTACGCGCGTGTTGATCTGTTGCGCGATCCGGCGGGCGCGCCGCGGCTGCTCGAGCTCGAGCTTGCCGAGCCGTCGCTGTTTCTGACCTACGCCGACGGCGCGGCCGAGCGCTTCGCCGGGTCGATTGCCGAGACGCTGGCCATGCCCTGAGCCCCGACCGGCAGCACCCCCCGCGCGCCACGGCGCGGATCGCTGCCGCCGCAGGGACCGAACGTGGCCGATCAGGGGGTCTGATCCGCGGGGTGTGCTCGCTGCAGGCACTGCACGCTGAAGAGCCCGCCGGCATCCGTCCACACGTGTGAGACGCGCATCCCGGCGCGGGACGCCAGCCGCGCGAACGACGCGCGCGAGTACTTGCAGCTGATCTCCACGAGCATTGCCTCGCCGGCGGCGAAGTGGAAGCGCTGTCCGGCGACCGTGACCCGTTGGTCGGCGCGGCTGACGATGTGGGTCTCGATTCGCTCCGCCTCGCTGACATAGCGGGCGCGGTGCTCGAATCTGTCCGGGTCGAAATCGCCATGCAGCTCCCGGTTCAGGCGCTGCAGCAGGTTCAGGGTGAACTGCGCGGTCACCCCGGCTGCATCGTTGTAGGCCGATTCGATCAGCGCCGGCGGTTTGACCAGATCCACCCCGATCAGCGCCGCGCCATGGGGACCCATTTCCCGGCGCATGTGCGTGAGCAGCCGCACCGCCGCGTCTGGCGCGAAGTTGCCGAGCGTCGAGCCCGGAAAATAGATCACGCTGCGCCGCTGCGGCCGCGCGGGCTCGGGCAAGCGGATCGGCTGGGTGAAATCGGCGCACACCGGCAGCATCTCGATGTGCGGAAACCGCCCGCTCAGCCGCGCGACGCTTGCCGTCAAGGCGCTGCGCGAGATTTCCACCGGCACGTACGCCACGGCGTCGGCGAGCCGCTCGAGCAGCAGCCCGGTCTTCACGGCGCTGCCGCTGCCGTACTCGACCAGCAACACCTGCGGTCCGAGCGCCGCGGCCATCTGGGCCACGTGCATTTCCATCAGCGCCAGCTCCGCGCGCGTCAGGTAGTACTCCGGCAGCTCGCAGACGCGCTCGAACAGCTGTGAGCCGCGCGCATCATACAGGTACTTCGAGGGTAGCCGTTTGGGGGTGCGCGCCAGTCCGGCGAGCACATCGGAGCGCATGTCGAGCGTGTCCGCGCTCAGGTCGTAGAGAAAGATCTCGCTCGGCAGCGTGCTCATGGCAGGTCTCGCGACAGGCGGATGCCCGAAAACTGCCAGCGGTCGTGCGGGTAGAAGAAGTTGCGGTAGCTGGCCCGCACGTGGCCGCGCGGGGTCGCGCACGAGCCGCCGCGCAGCACCCATTGCCCGCACATGAACTTGCCGTTGTATTCCCCGAGCGGACCGGGCAGGGGACGGAATCCCGGGTAGCCGACGTAGGGGCTCGCCGTCCACTCCCAGACATCGCCGAACAGCTGGCTCGGCTCGATGTCCGTGTCGGGCCCGCGCGGCTGCAAAATGCCGTCATCGGCGAAATTGCCGCGGCGAGGATCGAGCGGCGCGGCGAGGGACTCCCATTCGGCCTCGAGCGGCAGGCGTGCGCCGGCCCAGCGGGCAAATGCGTCGGCCTCGAAGTAGCTGACATGACACACCGGCGCATGCGGATCGAGCGGCCGCTCGCCGCCGAGCGTGAAGGCGTGCTCGAGGTCCTCGGACCAGTAGAGTGGGCTCGTCCAGCCCTCGCGCTGCACCGCGGCCCAACCCTCCGACATCCACAGACGCGGCTCGCGATAGCCGCCGGCGCGGATGAACTCGGCATATTCGGCGTTGGTGACCGGCCGGTGCGCGATCGCGTGCGGGTGCAGCAACTCATGATGGCGCGGCAGCTCATTGTCATAGGCGAATCCCTCGCCCGCGAAGCCGCTCGCCACGATGCCCGCGCGGCCTGGCAGGAACCGCAACGGCTCGGCGCGTCCGGCCGGTGCGCTCGGGGCCGCAACGTATTGCGGGCGCAGCGGATTGCGCCAGAACAGATGCTTGATGTCGGTGAGCATCAGCTCCTGGTGCTGCTGCTCGTGATTCAGACCGAGCACGAGCGTGAAGGCGAGCGCGGCATCAATGCCGCTGCGCAGCCGTTCGAGCACCGCCTCGTCGATGCGCCGGCGATAGTCGCGGATCTGCGCCAGCGTCGGACGTGTGATCAGCCCGCGCTCGTCTCGAGCATGCATCGAGCCGGCGCTCTGATAATAGGAATTGAACAGGAAGTGCCACTGCGGATGCAGCGGGGGGCCGCCCTCGCCGCCGTGCCCGAGCACGAAGCGCTCGAAGAACCACGTCGTGTGCGCCAGATGCCACTTGATGGGGCTGGCATCGGGCATTGACTGGACGACCGTATCCTCGGGGGCAAGCGGTGCGCACAGCCGCTCCGTCACGTCGCGCACCCGTTCGAATTGCGCGCCGAGATCGGCCGGGGGCTCGCTATCGAGCATTTGAGGTGAGCGCAGCGGCATATGCGCTTCGATCCCGTGACGGCGCTGGATCGTTGCGATCCTCCGCGGCCGACCTCGGATCCCTCTGTGGCCTCAGGGACATTCGATTATGTTGCAAGACGCACGGATTTTCCACCCCGCGGCGCTCCGTGCCGAGCCGCAGTGCGCCGAGCGTCCCTCGAGCGGCGCACTGCGGGGCGGGGGATGTCAACTCGAGAGGTAGGTGCGCTGCACGGCGAGCGGCGGGGGCGTGTACTGATACATCCAGGTCTCCGAGAGCGCCTGGCCGTGCAGGGCGAGATACAACCGCAGATCGATCGGTCCGGGGGCCCCGTCCGGCACCAGATCGAACATGGCCCGCCAGCCCTTGATCGGCACCAGCGGCCGGGCCGAGACGATCTCGACATGCCCGTGGGAGGTGGTGATCACGGCGACCACCGGATCGTCCTTGGTGAGCATGGGTATGTCGCCGCCGACGAAATCCACCACGAACCGCCAGGAAAATTTCGTTCGTTTCTGCCCCACCACGCCGCCGATGCCGTCGCGCGTCGCGCGAACGAGGGCGCGGTCGGGGTTGAAGGGATTCTCCGCGCACCAGTAGAGACGATAACCGTAATCGTACGCCCGGCCCGGTACGATCTCCTCGGCGGGATTCCAGAACGCCACCATGTTGTCCATGGTTTCGGTGTCGGTGGGGATCTCGACCAGCATCACCGCGCCCTTGTTCCACGCCCCCTTCGGCGCCACCCAGCAGCTTGGCCGGCGGTTGTACCAGGCGCCGTCGTCCTGATAGTCGGAGAAGCGATGATCCCGCTGCATCAGGCCGAAGCCGCGCGGGTTGTCGTCGAGATACGAGTTTACGCGCACCACGCTCGGATTGGTGAGCGGTCGCCAGATCCACTCGCCGACGCCGGTGTGCATCTGCAGGCCGTCGGAATCATGAATCTGCGGCCGCCAGTCGTCGGCGACCCGATGATCGTTCTCGCCCACCAGGTACATGCTGGTGCCCGGCGCGATGCCGAGCCGGGCGATCTGTTTGCGCGGGTAAAGGGTCAGATCGACGTCCATGACCAGCGTGCTGGCGACGTCGATGAGGAAGCGATACGCGCCGGATACGCTCGGGGAATCGAGCAGCGCGTACAGCAGCAGCTGGGTGGATTCGGGCTGCGGCTTTTCGAGATAGAACTCGGTGAATTTCGGGAACTCCTCCGGCTGCGGCATGCCGGTGTCGATCGCGAGTCCCCGCATCGACATGCCGTACTGGCCGGTGCCGTCGACGGCGCGAAAGTAGGATGCGCCCTGAAATACGACCCGGTCGTCCACCCAGTTGGTGTGAAACAGGACGTTGAATCCGGAGAAGCCGAGATTGCGCGGCACCTGGGCCGGCTTCAGTCCCGAGCCACTGTAATCGAACAGGCCCGGCTCGAACAGCACCTGCCGCGCCACGCCGTTCTCGAGGGCGTAGATGCCCACCGGTCGCTCCATGGTGTAACCGAGATGGTCGAAGCGGATGCGGAAGAACAGGTTGTCGCCGTACCACAGCTCGCGGTTGGGCCGATAGCTGATGGCCTCCCACTGATTCCAGCTGAGATCGCGGATCGCCGCCGGCAGGGGCGGATACCGTCCGTCATACACCGTCAGGGACATGGCGTGCGCGCGGGCCTTGAGCTGCTCGAACGAGAACGGCTGCGCGGGACCGAATTGCCGGATGCCTTTCGTGGGCGGCGGCTTGCCCGTTTTTTTTCGCTTGACCGCCATGGGCCAGGGGGCGATCGATGCGAGGCTCGCGGCGCCGGCGCGCAGAAAGCTGCGCCGCCGCATCACAGGACTCCCGCCGGTAGAACCGGCCAGCCGTTCGTCTTCTCTAGCATCACAAGGTCTCCGTTCGCCGACCGATGAGATTCAAGGTGTCACGCACGCTCCAGCAGCGCAGGGGTTGCGTCGGCATATCCAACGGTGCGCGGGGCGGTACTCGCGGCGCCGGCTCCTCGGCCGGGCCGCCCCCGGAGCCGGCGGGGCGCTCCAGGCGCCGGCGCCGCTCGGCGAGTTCCGCCGGCGGTTCGTTCTCCTCCGGCGTCAGCAGCAGGCGGCGCCGGCGCAACCAGCGGCCGATCGAGGTGCTGCTGGTGAGCATCGTCAGCGGCACCGACAGCACCATCCCGAGCAGCACCGGCGCCAGCCAGCCCGTGTAGCGCGGCGCGAGCTTGAGGATCAACAGGGCCCAGACCACGCCGATCAACAGGTGCCAGGCGTGCCGGCGCAGCGCCTCGAGCAGGCCGACCCCGCGATCGCCGCGCTCCTGCGCATTCCAGCCCACCGACCGGCCGGCGAGGATGGTGATGACGAAGGCGGTATGGAACAACATCATCGCCGGTGCGAGCAGTATGCTGAAGGTTTGCTCCAGCAGTACGCTCACGCCGAGACGCAGCCCCCCGCCGAAGCCCCGCCGCAGCGCCGGGTCGCGCAGCGCGAGCACCGTGGCAAGCACTTTCGGCAGGAACAGCACCACGCCCGTGAGGGTCAGCAGCGCCGCGATTTCCCCGTCGTGGTAATGCGGCCAGTTGGGGAAGAGGCCGTGGCTGCCGGGGACGAAGTACTGGTGGCCGTGCAGCGCCTGGAGAATGATGACGCTCGAGCTCAACAGCAGCTCGAGCAGCCACAGGGGCGAGGCCACGTAGGAGAGCACTCCGCACACGAGGTTCACCCGGCTCAGCCAGTGCAGGCCGCGCGCCCGCAGCAGCCCGAGGTGCTGGATGTTGCCTTGCGCCCAGCGCCGGTCGCGCGCCGCGTAGTCGATGAGGTTGGAGGGGATCTCTTCCCAACTGCCCCGATCGATCGGCAGCAGCCACACCTCGAATCCGGCGCGGCGCATGAACGCCGCCTCGGCGAAGTCGTGGCTGAGGATATCGCCGCCGAGCGGCGCGGAGCCCGGCAGGCGCGGCAGACCGCAGTGGGCCGCGAACGCGCGCAGACGCACGATGGCATTGTGGCCCCAGTAATTGCTCTCCCCGAGCTGCCAGTACGCCAGGCCGCTGGCGAGCATCGGGCTCGACAGGCGGGTGGCGAACTGCAGCAGGCGGGCGAACAGCGTTTCGCGGCCCGCCGGCAGCGGCAGCGCCTGGATGATGCCGACGCGGGGGTGAGCGTCCATCAGGCGCACCAGCTCGCGAAGCGCCTCACCGGACATGATGCTGTCGGCGTCGAGCACGATCGCGTAATCGTAGGCGCCGCCCCAGGTAGTGATGAAATCGGCGATGTTGCCGGCTTTGCGGCCGCGGTTCTCCGGGCGGCGCCGGTAAAAGATGCGCCCGAGGGCATCGTGACGCGTCACCAGCTCGGCCCAGGCGCGCTCCTCGGCCGCACCGATGGCCGCGTCGCGGGTGTCCGAGAGAATGAACAGATCGAAGGCGGAATTCTCCGGCAGACGCTGGATCGAGGACCAGATGCTCTCGAGCCCGGCTGCCACGCGCACGGTGTCCTCGTTGTAGATGGGCATCACCACTGCGGTGCGCGAGCGCAGCGGGCCGGCCGTGGCCGGCGCGCTCAGCTGGGCCGGGTCGCGCCCGCACAACCGCACCACGAAACCGGCGACCGCGGTCCAGAAGGACAGGGCGATCCACAGGAACAGAACGAAGAACAGCACCAGCCCGGCGCGATCGAGATCATTGAGACCGTTGGCCGCGAGGATGTTCCACATCATCCCCGTGGCGGTCGCGGCGGTGAGCACCGTCAGACCGAGCAAGATCGTCCGGCGCAGGCGCGCGATGCCGGCAGTTTGCGAGGAGCCGGCGCTCACGTGCGGGGCGTCCACTGGTACGTCCAGGTCTCGCTCAGCGCCGCCCCATCGAGCTCCAGATAGCAGCTCAGATCGATCGGTCCGCCGGTCGGATGCACCGTGAAGCGTGCCCGCCAGTTGCCATCCTCCGGCACACGCTGCACGCTCACCCCCGAGACCGTGGCACCCGTGGCCGTCACCACGGCGCGCACGGGCTGATCCGAGCGCAGGCCCTCGAGGTCGCCGCCGGAGAAGTCGATGAGGGTCCGGCGCCACCCCTGCAGCTCGTGCGTGCCGTGGAACACCGGTCCGAAGCGGGTGGCCACGGCCTTGCCGCCCGGCGGCCAGCGCTCGCCGGAGTGCAGATACGCCGATAACACGTACGAGAAGGTGAGCGGCTGACCGGCGCGCACCGGGGCGCTCGGTACCCAGTAGGCGTCGACGTTGTAGTCGATATCCGCGCTTGCCGGGATCTCGACCAGCTCGACCCCGCCATATCCCCAGCGCCCGAGCGGCTCGATCCAGTAGCTCGGGCGCCGCTCGAAGCGCGCCGCCGGGTCCTGATAGTCGGCGAAATCGCGGTCGCGCTGGATGAGCCCAAAACCGCGCGGATCGTGGTCCATGAAACGGTTCACCTCGAGCCGCAGCGGGTTCTGCAGCGGTCGCCACAGCCACGCGCCACTGCCGGTGTGCATCAGCAGTCCGTCGCTGTCATGTACCTGCGGGCGCCAGTTGTCGAAGCGCCGTCGCGCCGAGTTAACGCCGTAGAGGAACATGGAGGTCAGCGGTGCGATGCCGAGCTGGGTGATATTCCGGCGCGGAAAGAGCACGGCGCTCACCGTTACCCGCGTGATGGTTCCCGCGGTGAGCACGAAGCGGTACGCTCCGCTGATGCTCCGGCTCTGCAGCAGCGCGTAGATCGTCATCGTACGCGCCTGCGGCGCCGGGCGCACCAGCCAGAAATCCGTGAAGTAGGGGAATTCCTCGCCGCTGACCGCGGCGGTGTCGATCGTCAGCCCGCGCGCCGTCACTCCGGGGACCTGATTGCGGCCGAGCACGCGGAAGTAGGTTCCGCCGAGGAAGGCAATGACGGCGGTGCGGTGGTTGGGCGAGTTCAGCGGATAGTGGATCGAGACGCCCGCGAAGCCGATATTTTGCGCCAGCCGCAGCCGCGCCAGCGCCGGCGGAAACGCGAACATCGAGGGCCGGTAGTGCACCTCGCGCACGCCCGCCTGCGACACGGTGTAGATGTGCACCTCGTGCGTGAAGGCGAAACCCCGATGATAGAACTGCACGTCGAACATCGAGCCGGCATGCCACAGGGCATCTTTTGGCTTGAAGCGGATCGAGCGGTATTGCGCGTAGGTGAGCCGCGTGAGCGCGCGCGGCAGGGCGCTGGAGCGCACCGCGTAGGGCGCTCGGGCGCGCAGGGCCGCCAGATGCTCGACGGCGGCGAAGCCGAACGGCCGCGGCGCCGGCGGTTGCGCCGCGGCGAGTGCGGGCATGCAGGCGAGGCAGAGGAGCGACAGCGCGGCGAGAAGCGGGGTTCGATGAGCGATGGGTGCCAATGTGTCCTGCAGTCCTACGTGCGAAGTTGCTCTTGGAACCGGATGTTCGGCTCACGATTCAAGCGCGGCTGTCGCCGACTGGCGACAGGCTCCTGCTTCAGCCAACATGATGATCGGTCATGATGGTCGGTTAAGAAGCGTAGCGCATTTGTCGCGAGAGAGAAACACGCGGCCACGGTCCATGGATACATTCTCGCCGCGGCGGTGCCCGTCTGCGCTCGAGGCGCGTACAGCGTGCTCGGGCGCGCACACCGACCGGCGGTGACCTAACATGCCGGCGGGATCCGCGAGATGACGAGATGACATCGGTCCGTGCCGGAGGTTCCCGCGCGCAACGTGCCCGACGGGCGCAAGCTGGATCGTGAGCCGGGGAGCTGATGCCGGCGCGCGGCGTTACGCTGCTCCTGACGGTGTGCGCCGTGCCTCGGCACTGGAGCGCGCGGACCGAGGCCGGTGCTCTCACCTGCGCCGCGCAGCGCGTGGATGCGCGGGTCCTTGGTCCGCAGGGACTGCGCGCGGCTGTCCCGGCGCGTCAGCGCCGGCTCAAACCGGCGGGGGCGCGCACATCCGTGTGGGCTCTCTGGTGGAGGCGGGGGGAATCGAACCCCCGTCCGCAAGTCCTAGACTTCAGACTCTACGTACGTAGCCCGCTCTTTGGTTCTCGCGCCGCGCTACCCGAGGGGCAGGGTAAGGCGAAGCGCCAGCGGACGGTGACTCTTAGCGATCCGGCCCGTCGCACGTCGGATCGCGAGCCTGTGAGCGCGTCCCCCGAGTCGACCGCACAGGCACGGACCGGTCGGAGGTCAGCCGCGATTAGGCGGCGAGAGCGAAGTTGTCGTCGTTGGCAACTATGGTTTTGCAGCGTGATTTACGAGGGCACTGCGCCTCGGTACGCCTCTGAAGGTTCGCAACCCGCGTCGAAACCGGTCGCCCCCAGAGAGATCGCGGTCAGCATACCGCACTCCCCGCCGGCGCGCACGGGAAGTTGCGGGTTCCGATTCCTCGGGATATCTGGTATATGGCCTGCTGAATTTATATGATTTAATGCGCGCCGCTGGCGCCTCGAGGTTGGCAATAGATGCGGATGTGGAGTTGGGTGGCATTGAGCGCCGCCCTGATGGTGTGCACACAGGCGCAGGCGCAATCGGCCTGGGCCAGCTACGGGTCGCTCGGCGTCATCCTCTCGCGGGGCATCACCAATACCGACAGTGGGAACATGAAGCTCGCCGCGGCGCGCGAACTCGGCCGCTGGATCTACAGTGCCGGTGTGTCGGGGAACTACGCCAGTACCAACGGCATCTCGACCACCGAGGACGAGCGGGCGCGCCTGGGGGCGACTCTGACCTTGAGTAAGCGCAGCTTCTGGTTCGGCGGGGCGCGCTACGATCGCAACCGATTCGACGGTTTTGCCTACCAGGAGAGCGCCGCGAGCGGCATGGGGCGCGTGCTGGTCGAGTCGAAATGGAACAAGTTCTCGACCGAGCTCGGCGCGGGCTATCTGCGCGAGCGTCCCGAGGCCCTGAAGTACAATGCCTTCGGCGAGGTGATCTCGCGCGAGCCCGAGGCTGCCATGGGCGAGCCGGTGGTGCACCTCGGCGCGCAGTTCTCACACGAGTTCTCGCCGAACGCCAAAGTGTCCAATACGATGCTGATCGAGTCGGGAGCCACCAATACGATGAGCATCGACGACCTGTCGGTGCAGGTCAAGGTGCACAAGCACCTGTCGCTGTCCTTCGGCGTGGACGTGACGAACAACACCAATCCCCCGCCCGGGGAGGTGCGTCATACCCTGACGATGACCACGATGAATCTGATCTACAGCTTCAGCAGCTCAAAGAAGGTTTCCGCGGCCCAACCGCTGCCGACGTTGCTGCAAGGGCTGGACCTGCCCTGAGGCTCAGCCGCGGCGCAGCAGCCGCGCCTTGTCGCGCTGCCAATCGCGTGCCTTCTCGGCGGCGCGCTTGTCGTGCTGCTTCTTGCCCTTGGCGAGGCCGATCAGCAGCTTCGCGCGGCCCCGCTTCCAATACAGCTCGAGCGGCACCAGCGTGTAGCCGCGACGCTCGACCGCACCAATCAGGCCGTTCAGCTCGCTGCGGTGCAGCAGGAGTTTGCGCGTGCGCACCGGGTCGGCGGGCACGTGGCTCGAGGTGGTCGGCAGCGGCGAGAAGTGCGCGCCAATGAGGAACGCTTCGGCGCCGCGCACATACACATAGGCCTCCTGCAGCTGGGCCCGTCCGGCGCGCATGGATTTGACCTCCCAGCCCTGCAGGGCGAGACCGGCCTCGAGGCGCTGCTCGATGAAGTAATCGAAGCGCGCCTTGCGGTTCTCGGCGATCAGTCGGGGGGAGGAGTCAGCTTGGGCAGGCATGAGCGTGCGGGTCGGTGCGGACAGGCATTGTAGCGTGCGTCGGCCCCGCGGCAGGGATTTCCCGCGCGGCTCTTGTGCCGGTCGGGCCGATCCTGGGACAATCCGCGCATGCGAGAAGTCAAACGCTCGGCGCTGGTCAGCTTACCGCCGAAGCGGCTGTTCGCGCTGATCAACGATATCGACAGCTATCCGCAGTTCCTGCCCTGGTGCACGCACACGCGCGTGCTCTCGCGCAGCGACCGGGAGATCGTCGCCACCATCGGTGTGCGGCGCGGACCGCTGCACGGGGAGTTCACGACCCGCAATACCCTGGAGCCCGACAGCCGGGTATTGATGAGCTTGGTGAGTGGGCCGTTCAGCACCCTGCAGGGCGAGTGGCGCCTGAGGCCGGCCGGCGAGGGCACGCTCGTGGAGCTGGCGCTGCGTTTCAAGTTCAAGAGCGCACTTTCAGGCGTGCTGTTCGATCGGATCTTCGCCGAGACGGTCGGCTCCCTGGTCGATGCGTTCGTCGCCCGCAGCCGTTCGGGCGCGCCGGCCGTCGGGCTCGCCGGTCCATGAGCGCGCCGGCGCTCAAGCGCTGTCTGGTCGCCTATGCCGCGCCGCATCGGCAGTATCTGTTTGCCGTCGAGCTGCCCGCCGATGCCTGCATTGGCGCGGCACTGGCCGCGGCCCGCCTCGTTGCCGAGGATGTGCCGGTGCCCTGGGACAGTGCGCCGGTCGGCATCTTCGGCGAGCTGCGCAGCCGAGCCGATGTGCCGCAAGACGGCGACCGGATCGAGCTGTATCGGCCGTTACGGCAGAACCCGCGCGAGCGGCGGCGCGAGCGCGCGGGTCGCCGCGGGAGAGCAATGCCCTTATGAGGAGGGCAGCCCCGGGATCAACGGCTGGCCTTTGGGCACGTGATCAAGGGTGAAACGGCTGACCTTGCCGTTCTTGAAGAATACGGTCACGCGACTCTCGTACGGCCGGGAGAAGTACCCGTGCTTGTAGAAGTACACGAAATCCCAGCGATCGACGTCGAAGGGATCCTTGATCATCGGCGTGCCGAGCAGGTAGAGCACCTGCGAGCGGGTCATGCCGACCTTCAGCTGCCGTACCGCCGCGCCGTCGATGTAGTTGCCCTGCTGAATGGGCATGCGGTAGACACATCCGCCGAGCAGTATCGAGAGTGACGCAAGCCCCAGGGCGAGACGCAGGGCCGAATTGAAGTGAGCTGGTCGCATGGAGGTCCGATGGGCAATAATGGGTCAGATGATACCTGATCATGTTAGAGTCCTGCCCCGACGTCTTCATGCCGTTTCAGACAGCACTTGCCGTATCTCGGTCGTTGCAAACCTTGGGGCTTGCAAGGACCTTTGGGCCGGTTCGCGGTTCTTCGTGGGGCGGCGCTGAGGCGGGTGAACGGTTACCCGTTCGCTGCCTCCGCCGCGCAGGCCACTCCCCGCGCGTCACTTCCCGCCCTCTCGGCGGTAGGCACGTCGTTCGTGCGGCTGACATTATATCCAGGTCCACGAACCTGCGCAAGGGACAGGACGACTCTCACATGTGCCGCCCGACGCCCTGCTTCACTGCGCACGCAACGCCGCCGTGGCTGGCGTGCGCGGACGTTGCGCAAATGGCTCATACCGGCGGGGTCACTCGCCTCCGTGCTCGTTCCAACGCGCCGCCGCCGCGATCCGCGCGGCGCTCGGCCCCGGGAGGCGCAGATCGCCGTGGAAGGTAATGACCTTCGCAAAGCGGGCCTGAAAGTCACGCTGCCGCGCCTGAAGATCCTGGAGATCCTCGCCGGCAGCAAGACGCGTCATCTGTCGGCCGAGGACATCTACCGCAGTCTTCTCGAGTCGCATGAGGATATCGGCCTCGCGACGGTCTACCGGGTGCTGACCCAATTCGAAGCCGCCGGTCTGGTCGCACGCCATCACTTCGAGGATGGTATGGCGGTTTTCGAACTCAACGAGGGCACGCATCACGATCATATCGTGTGTCTGGACTGCGGCCGCGTCGAAGAGTTCGTCGACCCGGACATCGAGTCCCGCCAGAATGCCGTGGCCCGCAAGCTGCGCTTCGAGATCAGCGACCACTCTCTGATTCTCTACGGCCATTGCCGCCGCGAGGCATGCCCGCACCGGCGCAAGCCCGAGCATTGACCGGCGGTCAGCGGCGTCGCCCGGCGCGCTTTGCCGGCCGGGGCGGCTCGGTCCGCTCCGTCCCCGTCCCCGCGAGCAGCGCCCGCGCGTGCGCGCGTGCCGAGTCGGTGACATCGATCCCGCCGAGCATGCGGGCAAGCTCCTCGATGCGCTCGCTCGGCTCGAGTTCGGCAAGGGTGGTGCGCGTGCCGCGCCCGTCCGCTCGCTTCTCGACGCGCAGTTGCTGATGCCCCTGCGAGGCCACTTGCGGCAGGTGCGTCACGCACAGCACCTGGCCGCGCTCCCCGAGCGTGCGCAGCTCGCGCCCGACGATCTCGGCTACCGCGCCGCCAATGCCCGAATCGACTTCATCGAAGACCATGCAACGGGTCTCGCGCGCGCTGCTGGCCACCTCGACGGCCAGCGACAGGCGGGACAGCTCGCCCCCGGAGGCGACCTTGGCGAGGGGGCGCAGCGGTTGGCCTGGATTGGCGCTGACGCGAAACTCGATGTCATCGGCGCCGTGGGCCGCGGGCTCACCCGCGCGCTCCGTCACGACGACCTCGAAGCGCCCGCCCGCCATGCCCAAATCCTGCATGCGCTCGCTCACGGCGGCGCCGAGCGCCGCGGCTGCCGCAATGCGGGCCTGGGTGAGTTCCTCGGCCTGACGGCGGTACTGTGCGAGCGCGCCGGCGAGTTCGGCGCGCAGCGTCTCCAGATCGATTCCGGTACGCTCGAGCGCCGCCAGATCCGCGCCGAGTTGCGCCGCGCGTGCCGGCAGCTCCGCCGGCGCCACCCGGTGCTTGCGCGCGAGATCCTCGATGGCCGCGAGCCGGCTTTCCACGGCATTCTGGCGTGTGGTATCGAGCTGCAGGTCCTCGACGTAGCGCTCGAGCTCGCGGGCCGCTTCGCGCAGGTTGACCTCGGCTTCCTGCGCCAGAGCGACGATCGGCTGCAGCTGGGCATCGATGCCGAGCACCGCGCGCAGCGACTGCAGCGCCCGTCCGACCGCGCCGTGCGCGTTGCGCGACTCGTCCTGATACAGCAACGCCAGCGCGCCGTGGGCTGCTTGCGCAAGACGGCCGCGGTGCGCCAAACGCGTGCGCTCCTCGCTCAGGCGCTCGAGCTCCCCGGCGGCGAGTTCGAGCGCGGTCAGTTCGCCGACCTGATGGCGCAGCAGATCGAGCCGTGCACCGCGATCGCGCGCGGCCTCCGTCAGGGTGTCCGCGCGCGATTGCAGCTCGCGCCAGCGGCGCCAGGTGTCGGCGAGTTCGGCGGCGCGCGGCTCGAGGCCACCGTATTCATCGAGCAGCTCGCGCTGGCGGGCGGTTCGGGTGAGCGATTGAAATTCATGCTGGCCGTGAATGTCGATGAGCAGGTTGCCGGCCTCGCGCAGCAGTTGCAGCGGAACCGGCTGGCCATTGAGCCAGGCGCGCGAGCGCCCGTCGGCCGAGATCATGCGCCGCACGATCAACTCATCGCCCCCGAGCGCCTGTCGTTCCAGCCACTGCGCAAGCTCGGGCGGGGCGTCGCGCACATCGAAGGTGGCGCTGAGTTCGGTCCGCTCGGCGCCGTGACGGATCACCTGCGCCTCGGCGCGCGCTCCGGCCAGCAGCTGCAGCGCATCAACCAGGATGGACTTGCCCGCGCCGGTCTCGCCCGTGAGCACCGTGAGACCCGGCCGCACGGTCAGCTCGAGCGTATCGATGATGGCGAAGTCGCGGATCTGCAGGACGTTCAGCATGGCGATGAGCCGTGATCTGCGCGCTGCGCTGCGCGCTCAGCGTTCGGCGTTACCTCGGCCCCAGTGCAGCTTCGAGCGCAGCAGCCGGAAGTAATCATAGCCGGGCGGGTGCAGCAGCGTGATGCGCTCGGCGGCGCGCTTGATCTGCAGCCGCTCGCCGGGGACCATGGAGCCGAGGACCACGCCGTCGCAGGTGATCTGCGCGCGGATGTCCGGACGCTCGAGCAACCGGATCTCGATGTCCGAGCCGCCCGAGACCACGATCGGGCGATCCGAGAGCGTGTGCGGGCAAATCGGCGCGAGCACCACGATGTCCAGTTGCGGCTCGATGATCGGGCCGCCGCACGAGAGCGCGTAGGCGGTCGAGCCGGTGGCGCTCGCCACCACGATACCGTCACCGGCGTGCGTGTTGACGTAGTTGCCGGCCACGCGAGTCTCGAAGTCGAGCATCCGACCCGTGGCAAGTTTCTGCAGCACGACGTCGTTGAGCGCCAGCGCCGTGGCCGTGGCGCCGCCGCTGTGATACAGGCAGGCGGCCAGCAGCGGCCGCTCGTCGGCATCGAGCCGGCCTTCCAGAGCCGCATCGAGGCACGCCGGGATGTCCTGCGGCATCACGTCCGTGAGAAAGCCCAGCCGGCCGCGATTGATACCGAGCAGCGGCACGCCGTGGCGCGCCACCAAGCCCGCCGCGTAGAGCAACGTTCCGTCGCCGCCCACCGCGATCATCAGGTCGGTCTCCCCGAGCTGCGCTTCGGGCACGCCGGTGATGCCCGGGCTGCCGGCCAGGGGCGTGCGGGCATCGACCCGCACGATCAGGTCCCGGCCGGCCAGATGCGCCAGCACCGCCCGGGCCGATTCGGCCACCGGCGGGTCCGTGAATCGGCCGACCAGCGCACAGCTGCGAGGAGGGATCATGGGAAAATCCTAGCAGGACGCCGGATCGGTTGCTTGACGCTCGCGCGCCGTGCCTATAGTTTCGGGTCGGCAGGCGCGCGAGCGACATCTGCGCGCAACCGGAACCTATGACGCATGACGGGCGGGAAGATCAACTGAGCGAGCGTGCGCAGCATCTGCTGCGGGTGCTCGTGGAGAGCTATATCCGCGACGGCCAGCCGGTCGGATCGCGCTCGCTGTCGCGCGAGTCCGGACTGCAGCTGTCCTCGGCGACCATCCGCAACGTGATGGCCGACCTGGAGGAGCTCGGCTTCGTCGCCTCGCCGCATACCTCGGCCGGCCGCGTTCCGACCGACAAAGGCTATCGTTTCTTCGTCGATGCACTCCTGCAGGTGCGGCCGCTGCCGGCAGCGGCCGCCGAGGAGATCGAGCGCCAGTTCGCGGCGCTGCGCGAGAGCGGCAAGGATCTGGTGAGCACCGTATCGGAGCTGCTCTCGAGCCTGACGCGGCTTGCGGGCGTGGTGACCCTGCCGCGCGCCACCCAGGCATCGATCACGCAGATCGAGTTCGTCAGTCTCTCGGAGAACCGCGTGCTGGTGGTGCTGGTGTACGGGGACAGCGAGGTGCAGAACCGCATCGTCCAGCTGGAGCGCTACTACTCGCCCGATGAGCTCAAGCGGGCCGCGCAGTTCCTCAACGAGCACTTTCGCGGGCGCTCCCTCGAGCAGGTGCGCGAGGAGATTTTGCGCCAGCTGAGCGAGACCCGCGCGCACATGAATCAGGTCATGCTCGATGCGATCTCCATGGCCCAGCATGTGTTCGGGACGGGCGGGCAGGAGGGGGAACTCGAGTACGTGATCAAGGGCGAGACGAATCTGATGAGCCTGGCCGAGCTCTCGAGCGTCGAGCGGCTGCGGCGGCTGTTCGAGGCATTCAGCGAGAAGCGCGATTTCCTGCACTTGCTCGATCAGAGTCTGCGGGCCGAGGGCGTGCAGATCTTCATCGGCCATGAATCGGGCTACCGTGTCCTCGATGATTGCAGCGTGATTACCGCCCCGTACGGCTCGCCGGGCTCGGCCGTCGGCGTGCTCGGGGTGATCGGACCGACCCGCATGGCGTACGAGCGGGTCATTCCCATCGTGGACATGACGGCAAAACTGCTCGGCGCCGCCTTGAATTCGCGGCGCTGACCCCCACCGATCGCAGCAGGCC
>JAJZMI010000030.1 GCA_021798335.1 Pseudomonadota bacterium
GGCCGAGTCCGTCCTGGCGCTGTGGATCTTCAAGGCCGTCTTCCTGGTGCTGCTGGCGGTGTTCTCCTATCACCTGTGCGCCGGCGTGCGTCATCTGGTGTGGGACACCGGTCGCGGCCTGGAGCGTGCGCAGTCGCGAGTCAGCGCCTACGTGGTGCTCGGGACGAGCGCCGCGCTGTTCGTGGGGCTGGCGTGCTGGTGGCTCTTCAGCCGGGTGCTCGCATGAGTCTGCGTGCGCCGCTCGGGAGCGCGCTCGGCCGGGGCGCCGCCAAGACAGGCGTTCATCACTGGTGGGTGCAGCGCCTGACGGCCATCGCGCTGGTGCCGCTCGGTATCTGGTTCGTCGTCTCGCTCCTGTCGCTCCCCTCGCTCGGCTACTCCGCGGTGAGCGCCTGGATGAGCCAGGGATGGACGGCGGTGCTGCTGATCCTGTTCGTGCTCACGCTCGCCTGGCACTCGCAGCTCGGCGTGCGGGTGGTGGTCGAGGATTACGTGCACGGCGCCGGCCCGAAGAGCGCCTTGCTGGTCCTGGTGACCTATCTGCACGTGATCGCCGCGGCGGCCGGGGTGTTCGCGGTGCTCAGAGTCGCGTTGGGAGGCGCGCCATGAGCGATTACGAATTCATCGATCACACGTACGACGTGTTGGTGATCGGCGCCGGCGGCGCGGGCCTGCGCGCCACCCTCGGGCTCGCCGAGGCGGGTCTCTCGACGGCCTGCATCAGCAAGCTGTTCCCGACCCGCAGCCACACCGTGGCCGCCCAGGGCGGCATCAGCGCCGCGCTCGGCAACATGGGCCCGGACGACTGGCGCTGGCACATGTACGACACCGTCAAGGGCTCGGACTGGCTCGGCGATCAGGACGCGATCGAGCTGATGTGCAAGGAGGCGCCGCAGGCCGTGATCGAGCTCGAGCACTATGGCGTGCCGTTCTCGCGCACCGAGCAGGGGCGCATCTATCAGCGCCCCTTCGGCGGCATGACCACGGAATTCGGCAAAGGAATCGCGCAGCGCACCTGTGCGGCGGCCGATCGGACCGGGCATGCGCTGCTGCACACCCTGTATCAGCAGTCGATCCGCCGCGCGGCGACGTTCTTCGTCGAGTTTTTCGCGATCGACCTGATCATGCAGGATGGCGCGTGCCGCGGGGTCATTGCCCTGGACATGACCGAGGGCAGGCTGCACCGCTTCCGCTCCCACATGACCATCCTCGCCACCGGCGGCTATGGCCGGGCGTACTTCTCGTGCACCTCGGCGCACTCGTGCACCGGCGACGGCAACGCGATGGTGCTGCGCGCCGGGCTGCCGCTGCAGGATATGGAGTTCGTGCAGTTCCATCCCACCGGCATCTACGGGGCCGGCTGTTTGATCACCGAGGGGGTGCGCGGCGAGGGCGGCTATCTCACCAACGCCGACGGCGAGCGGTTCATGGAGCGCTATGCGCCCAATGCCAAGGATCTCGCCTCGCGCGATGTCGTCAGCCGCGCCATGACCATCGAGATCCGCGAGGGCCGCGGCGTCGGCGCCGAGCACGATCACATCCACCTGCACCTGGAGCACCTGGGGCCGGAGGTGATCCATGAGCGTCTGCCGGGTATCGCCGAGACCTCGCGCATCTTTGCCGGGGTGGATGTGACGCGCCAGCCGATCCCGGTGCAGCCCACCGTGCATTACAACATGGGGGGCATACCCTGCAATTACCACGGCGAAGTCATCGCGCCGCGCAACGGCGATCCCGACAGCGTGGTGCCGGGTTTGATGGCCGTGGGGGAGACGGCGTGCGTCTCGGTGCACGGCGCCAACCGCCTCGGCTCGAACTCGCTGCTCGATCTGGTGGTGTTCGGCCGCCAGGCCGCCCGGCGCTGCGCCGAGCTGATCGCTCCGGGCACGCGCCATGCGCCGCTGCCGAAGGATGCCGCCGAGGCCTCGCTGGCACGGCTCGAGCGGCTGCGCAACGCGCAGGGCTCGCGCCCGACGGCCGAGATCCGCCTGGAGATGCAAAAGACCATGCAGCGCGATGCGGCGGTGTTCCGCACCCAGCAGTCCCTCGAGGAGGGGGCGCGCAAGCTCGCGCGGACCTACGAGTCGCTCGCGGACGTGCGCGTCACCGACCGCTCGCTGGTGTGGAATACCGATCTGATCGAGACGATGGAACTGGAGAACCTGCTCATGCAGGCCACCGCCACGATCCACTCGGCCCTGGAGCGCACCGAGAGCCGCGGCGCGCATGCGCGCGAGGATTACCCCAACCGCGATGATCAGAACTGGTTGAAGCACACGCTGGTATGGGTGCGGGGCGCCGGGGAGGTGCGTTTCGATGGCCGGCCCGTGCACCTTCGGACGCTCACGGACGAGATCGAGACCATCCCGCCGAAGCCGCGGGTCTACTGAGCAAGGCGATCCATGGCCGAATTTCGACTGCCCGCCAACTCGCGTATCCGCACCGGAGTGACCCACAAGGCCCCGCCGGGGGCGAGCGCGGTGCGCACCGTGCGCGTCTATCGCTTCGATCCGGACTCCGGGGACAATCCGCGCGTCGACACCTTCGAGCTCGATGCGGCCGAATGCGGTCAGATGGTGCTCGATGTGCTGATCCGCATCAAAGCCAGCCGCGATGCCTCACTGACGTTTCGTCGCTCGTGCCGCGAGGGCATCTGCGGCTCGTGCGCCATGAACATCAACGGCATCAACCGTCTGGCCTGCATCACCTCGCTGCACGACCTCGAGCGGGACATCCATATCTATCCGCTGCCGCACATGCCGGTGGTGAAGGATCTGGTGCCCGACCTGACCACGTTCTACGCGCAATATGCCTCGGTCAAGCCCTGGTTGATGACCCAGACGCCGCCGCCCCCGGACGGGGAGCGCCTGCAGTCGAAGGCCGAGCAGGAGAAGATCGACCGGCCGGCCGCCTGTATTCTGTGCGCGTGCTGTTCGACGGCCTGTCCGAGCTACTGGTGGAACAGCGAGCGTTACCTCGGGCCCGCGGCGCTCCTGGCCGCATATCGCTGGATCATCGACAGCCGCGACGAGGCGACGGGCGAGCGGCTGGATGCGCTCGAGGATCCGTTCAAGCTCTATCGCTGTCATACCATCATGAATTGCACGGACGTTTGCCCGAAAGACCTCAATCCCGCCAAAGCCATTGCCGAGATCAAGAAGATGCTCGTGCAGCGGCAGAGCTAGCGTTTTGGCCGACTCGCTCGATGTCGAGGGACGACGGTTGCTGTGGCACTGCCGGCGGGGTATGAAGGAACTCGATGTGCTGCTCGAGCGCGTCGCCGGGGGAGTACTGCATTCGGCCGGAGTGCTCGAGCGCGACGCGCTGGCGCGGCTGCTGGAATTGCCCGATCCCGAATTGGCGCGGTACCTTCTTGCCGGGGAGCGGCCCGAGGACCCGCAGCTGGCGGCCTTGACGGCGCGCATCCGCAGCGGGCGGGCGGTTCGAACATGAGGACTTCTGGACTTATTTCAAAATATGCGGACATCTGAACTTTTGCAAAGGTTCAGGGTCTATTCAGGTCGCGGCGCGGGCGACCTTCCTTACTTTGGAGCGGGGGCGCAGGAATGGGCGCCGATGTCAGTGACTTGAGCCTGGTTCGCCGGGTGCAGCGAGGCGATAAGGGCGCATTCGACGTGCTGGTGCTGAAGTACCAGCACAAATTGGTCAAGCTGGTGACGCGCTATGTCCGTAATCCCGCGGAAGCCGAGGATATCGCCCAGGAGGCCTTCATCAAGGCATATCGGGCGTTGCCGCAGTTTCGCGGGGACAGCGCCTTCTATACCTGGCTGTATCGCATTGCGATCAACACCGCCAAGAACGCGGTGGTCTCGCGTGAGCGCAGCCCTGTCGATTACAACTTCGATCGTGACAGCATCGACGAGTCCTACGATATGCAAGGCCGACTGAAGGACGAAGATACACCCGAGGGGTTGGTGCTCACCGACGAGATCCGCCACACCGTCAATGCGGCGATCGAGCAGCTGCCCGAGGACTTGCGCACCGCAATCGTGCTGCGCGAGCTCGAGGGGCTCTCCTACGAGCAGATCGCCGGCGCCATGGGCTGCCCGGTGGGCACGGTTCGCTCCCGCATTTTCAGAGCGCGCGAGGCGATCGACCACCGCCTGCGCGAGGTGTTCGAGGGGGGACTCGGCCGTACGGAGGAACTCGGATGAACGAGGAACTCGACAGTCAGCTCTCCGCCATGTTCGATGACGAATTGCCGGCCGCCGAATGCGAGCTGCTGGCCCGGCGTCTTTCCCGTGACGAC
>JAJZMI010000053.1 GCA_021798335.1 Pseudomonadota bacterium
AAGGATACCCCGGACAGTGCTGGACGAACCCCGTAGCTCTTGCGCAGATCCCGAACTTCCACCAACGGCGACACGGACCACCTCGAGTATCCAATTTCTTCGTCTTTTTCGGCCCTGACGGGCCGTGGGATGCTCGGTACGATAACATTCACATGTCTCGGCTCGCAATCATGCGAACCACCGTACCCCCCTGCCCCGCCGGCCAATACGAGAACCTTGCGCCATGTCCCGCGAGCCGACCGCGGTTTGTGCCATTTGCTCGACCGAAATCCAATGCCTTTGAAAATGGCATATGGAGCGATCGCAACACATCTTCGTGAGGTCACCTCGACGCTGTCTGGCTACGATCGTGGGTCGGAGTTCGCCGGTTGCACCGACCACGTCCGGCGGTCCCTCGGAACGGCGCATCTCACCCCAAAGACTAACGCGGCGCCCCATCCCCGCCAGCCGTTACGGCCCGCACGCTTTGCCGCAGCGAGGTTCCTCTGGAGCATTCAGGTCATCTGTCGCCTCAGGCGCTGCCGGCCGATGCGAGACCGGCCGGTCGGGTATTCCAACCATGGATCCCACACGTATTCGCAGGACATGCCGAAGAGTCATCCCGAGTGCGCGGTGCGCTTGCGCAACGTCAAGCAGGAAGTATCGGGTTTCTTCGGTAAGGCCGCGTTCGCGCGAACCGACCGCCGCATTTTCAGCGACCTGCAGATCATGGCAAACAGATGAGCCCTATTCGGTGCCGTCAAGTGCGGCAGTCCCGGCCAGCTTTACGCTCGGGCGGCCGAGTGGTTGCGGTTCGGCGTGACATTGCGAGGCGCGTCTCGCCAGATGCGCGGTCCGAACGAGCGCGAAGCACTCAAGGCGGGGGGCACGGGCCCGGACGATGCACGATGGCAGGCCGCCCGGTGATGGCGAGCCTGGCCCCAGGGCGTTCCCCGACCGCCCTCACGAGCCCCGCGTCGTCACAGGCCAGTGAGTTGATGCGGGGACTCACCGCATGGCAGCGCAAGGACGCCTCGGGCACGGTCCGCAGCAGCGCGCGCGCCTGCGCGGGTGTGCCCCTGAGCCAGGGTTCGCAATCCTCAACGGCGAGAATCGCAGGCATGTCTGCGGTCGCCGTCTGAATCGATTTGAGCGGCGCGCTGGCCGGGACCGTGAGGATCGCGCAACCCTCGATGACATCGCCGTCGTCGCTTTCCGTGCGGTCCCAGATCCCGGCCACGGCGAAGACCGATCGGCCGTTGACGTGCACGAAATAAGGCTGTCGGTATCCGGCGGGCGTCAAACGCCACGTATAGAAGCCGGCGAACGGCAGAATGCAGCGCTGGCCGTTCAACCACGGCCCGCGGAACAGCGGACCGTCTTCGAGAGTCGAACTTGCGAGCCGTAGCCAGTGCCCCGCGGATTCATCGCCGTTCGCCCACGCCGGGATGAGCCCCCAGCGCATCATGACGGCCTCGGAGTGGCCCTCATGCAGGCGCACGGCTGGAACGTAGCGCGCCGGCGCAACGTTGAAGCTTGCCGAGAAGCGCCACCACTTGGACTCGGGGGCCAGCTCCCGCTCGGCCACGCCCTGATCCGGCAGAACATATCGCTCGCACATGAACCAAGGGTAGTCCAGCACTGTGCGGCATGCCTGTGACGCAGTCCACCAGTTCGGCGAGCCATCGACCGGACACGGCCATCCGCGGCCCCTGGGGCTCACGGGGCGACGCACGGCCTCGAATTCGAGCCCGATTCGGCGCGGCGCGGGGCACGCGAGCCGTCATCCGCTCAACGGCTCTGCGGCACTGCGGGTCCCCTGCCTGCCGCCCAAGCCCCGGATGTTCCATGCCATAGCCCTCCCTCCCTCCCGACGCTCGCGCTCGGTCGGACCGGCCGGTTTTCATGTCCTCGATCTCGTCCCTCGCAGGATCGAGCGGCCGGGGCTGCAACTTCTCGAGGACCTCGGTGTTTTAGGGGCATGTTTCGCCGCAGACACTCCGGTACTCGCCGCACACATCCACCGGCGGCTCGACCCCGGCTCACACCGTCCAAGCCCATGCATTGCCTTTGACGCATTCATCTAGGGAGTCCCCCATGCCCCGACCGATCCTCACCGTGATGGTATTCATTGCCGCGATACTGGCTGCCCCCGCCGCGCTCGCCGCGCATAGAAGCTTCGAAAAGCAGTTCAGCGCCCCGAGCAACGGGCGATTGACAGTTCACACCGAGGTCGGCTCGGTGCACGTCCTCGGCAGCTCCACCGGCAAAGTCACCGTTAGCGCGCAATTGACCGGCACGAAGTCCTTTCTCGATCGCATCCACATCACGGCACGGGAAACGGCCGCCGGTGTGACGGTTTCGGCGCATCTTGCCCGAAGTCATCTGGACGATTGGTTTCATTTCGCGTTTTTCCAAAAAAACGATGTCCGATTTACCGTCGAGGTACCGCGTGATTACCCCGTTGATCTTCAGACTTCCGGTGGCGATATCAGTGTCCGCGATCTGAATGCCCCCGTGCGTGCAGCGAGCTCGGGCGGTGACATCAGCATCACCGGCGTCGCAGGCAAGATCCGGGTGCACACCGCAGGTGGTGACGCTCGCCTGCTACATGTCTCCGGAGAAGTCCATGTGCAGACCGGCGGCGGCGACATCCAGGTCAAGTACCTGAAAGGCCCCGCCACTGTGCGCGCCTCGGGCGGAGACATTCAAATCGAGAATTCGAACGGCGCTCTCGAGTTGCATGCCGGCGGCGGCGCTATCCAGGTGAAGAACGACACAGGGCCGGCAACCCTGAATTCCGCGGGCGGGGACATTCACATCGCCGATTCGACAGGCACCATGGACCTGCGCACCGGCGGTGGAGACATCGAGATGCTGAATGACGCCGGGAAAGTCCAAGGCCTCACTGGCGGCGGCAGCGTCTGGGCGCGGTTGCGCGCCAACGATGGCATCCGCTTCAAAAGCGGCGGCGGCAATATCGATGTCCTGCTGCCGCGCAACGTCGGCGCGTCGCTCGACGCGAGCTCCGGCGGCGGCAGCGTGACCTGCGACTTTCCGTTCAGCGCGCCCCGCCTCAAGTCCGGCACGCGGCTGGCCGGGACGATTGGGACCGGTGGCGCGCGCATCTCGCTGCATGCGTCCGGGGGAGACATCCGGATCGGTCCGGCGCGGTGAATCATCGCGTTCGCAGCCCAGAGCCCCGATCCGACAGGGTCTGGCACTGCACAGATCAGCAATCCGCCGTGACGGGCAGGACAGAGGACGGAAACACGCCCGCTGCTTCGCCGCGTGCGCACCGCCGGGAGGGCTAGCGTGCGCGGACGCTGCGCATTGCCTCAAAGCCGGCGGGGTCGCTTGCGTCCGTGCCCGCTATAGCGTGAAGTTCGGATCGATCTGCTCGCTCCAGGCGAGCAGACCGCCGTCCAGATGGCCTGGCGAGGCGATCCCGACACGAAGCGCCAGCGCGCAGGCCGCGAGGCTGCGCTGACCGGAGCGGCAAATGAACACCAGAGGACCCTCCCCGGCGCATTCACCCAGTCGACCCTCGAGCTCGCCCAGCGGAATGTTGCACGCCCCGTCGAGATGCCGTGCGTGGAACTCCCACGGTTCGCGCACATCGATCAGCCTAAGCCCCGGCCCGGTCGTCCGGCACGACGCCATCAGCTCGCGCACTTCACGTGCCGAGAGCCGCTGCGCGGCCGAGGAGGCTTGCGCCTCGCAGCTCCCGCGGATCTCTTCCGGCACGGTGATGCTGGGGTGCTCGCCGCACGCCGGACACTCCGCCCGGCGGCTTACGGGCAGCTCCGTGAAGCTCATTCCCAATGCATCGTAGGTAAGCAACCGGCCAAGCAGCGGCGCGCCGATGCCGCTCGCGAGCTTCACCGCCTCGCTCGCCTGCAGCGCGCCGAGCACGCCGGGCAGGACCCCGAGCACCCCCGCCTCCGCACAGCTTTCAATCCCGTCCGCGGGGCCTTGCAGGAACAGACACCGGTAACATGGGCCTTGGCCGGGAACATACGTCATGGCCTGACCCTCGAAACGATGGATCGCCGCCGTCACAAGCGCCTTACCCAGCAGTACACAGGCATCGCTGATCAGATACCGCGTGCTCAGCCGATCACTGCCGTCGAGCACGATGTCGTAGTCCTTCAGGACAGCGCGCACATTTTGGGCTCCCAGCCTCAGGGCCATCGCGATCACGGTGACCTCTGGATTGAGCGCGAGCAGGCGCTCGCGAGCCACTTCAACCTTCAGGCGGCCGACATCGTCGTTCGCGAACAACACCTGG
>JAJZMI010000233.1 GCA_021798335.1 Pseudomonadota bacterium
CCGCGGGTGATGAGCCGGCAGAGACGGCCGTAGCCGTGCCGGTCGGTGGCGAGCACCACCAGGGCGAGGCCGCACTCGAGGGTCAGCTCCGAGCCGATGATGAGCTTCACGCCGCGCTCCCGGGCCGCCACGTGCGCGCGCACCACGCCCGAGAGCGAGCATTCGTCAGTCAGCGCGAGCGCCGTGTAGCCCATCTCGGCAGCCCGGGCGATGAGCTCCTGCGGATGCGAGGCCCCGCGCAGGAAGGTGAAATTGCTCAGGCAATGCAGCTCCGCATACGCAGGCTCGTCATTCAAGCGAACACTCCCTGCAGGAACCAGCGGTGCGGGGCGGCACGCTCGCGGAACAACCACAACCGCCGGCCATACACATCCACGGCCTCGTAGTAATCCCGCTCGATGTCGCGGCCATCCCACCAGCCGGTCTCGATCCGCTCCGGCTCGCTCCCCAGACGCAGCGCACCACGATAGCGAGGCAGACCGCCGCGCTGGCGCAACGGCCGCGGCACGGGCAACAGCCACACAGGGCGCGCCGCGGCGAATTCGCCGGACGCGATTGCCGACGGTGCACAGGCCCCCGGTTCCGTCACCCGCCAAGCCGCCTCCGGCCGGTGATCCGGCACGACCGCAAGACCCTGAACCGCCTCGGGACCGAGCCGGGCGCGCAACCGCTCGATGAATGCCGAGCCGCGCGCCTCGGGCAAGCCGCCGTGCTCACCGCTTTGCCAAAGCCCCGAGGAGCACAATGCCCTCGGCACGGGCTCCCCGGCGCGCAACTCACACGCATGCGCCGGCTCCGGCAGCGTGAGCATGCGCAAACGCTCCCCGAGCAACTCCGTGAGCCGCACCGCGTCGGCCAAGGGATCGGCCAGACGCAGCACACAGCGGGTCGGCTCGGCGCGCCGATGCCACAGACGACACTCGAGCGCCAACACCCCGCACTGGCGGGCCTCGAGGAAACGTCCGAGCGCCTCGATCAGCGGCGCCAGCGCCGCGAGGAGCTGTCCGTGACTCCCCGACTCGCAAGGCAGCTCACGGCGGCAGCGGAAGCGCACCGGCGCCTCGAAGCGTTCGCGCGGATCAGGCGCGCGTCCCGTCAGTCGGTCGAGGTCGGCAAGCCGGTTCGCGCCGAAGCGCTGCGCGAACCCGGCACGGGGCAGGCGCAGGACCTGACCGATGGTGCGCACACCGATCGCGGCGAGCCGATCGAGCACCTCCTGCGGCCAGCGCAGCACCCTCAGCGGCAGGGGCGCGAGCGAGCCGATGAGCCGGGCCGCATCCTGCAGCACCACAGCGCATTCCCCGCGCGCGGCGGCGAGCGCCGCCAGGGGTGTCGGCGCAAATGCCAGACTGCCGGCAATCGCCAGATCGGCACATTCGCGCCGCAGCGCACGCTGCAAACCCTCCACCCCGCCGAACAGGCGCAGACTGGCATGGACCTCGAGCAGCAGCCCATCGGGTGGCACCAGGCTGACACGCGGTGTGAAGCGCAGTGCGCGTATGGCCAGGCGCTGCAGCCCCTGCGGCGCGCACCGTCCGGCCGCGCCCGCCAGATGCAGGCCCAACCACAACTCCGTTGCCGCAGCGCGAGCCGCCCGGCCGGCCGGCGGGGTCGCGTTTCCCCGCGCGACCTGTGGTTGCGGGGCCGCCGGTCGCGGCGAGCGCTCCCCGGGGCCGCTTGCGCGCTCGTGGCCGCGGGTCGGCAAGGACTGTTCCAGCCGGGCGCTCGGGCACTCATCGCGGCGCGCAAACAGATCGATGGTTCGGCGCGCTCTCACGGACACCCTCGAGCCCCGGGATACGTGCCACCCCAGGTCAGATCGAGGGCACCGCGCGCGCCGCCACGACTTTTGAGCAGCGTGACCCGCACCCCGCGCTCGAGCGGCTCCACGACCAACCGCAGCATTGCCGCGGAAGCCTCACGGGCCGACGCGCGCGGCCGAAACAACACCCCGAGGGTCCTGCCGCGCTGTGCGGCCAGGTGTAGACGGCGGATCTGGCGCGGCAGCGCATGCCGCGCCCAGGCGAGCCCGCTGTCGCAGGCACCCGAGCCGAGCGCCTGCTCGAGAGCCCACAGGCATTCCTTGCCTTGGGCACGCACGATCAGCAACCGCGACAGGTCGATGCCGGCGGCGAGCAGCGCCGGAGTGAAAGGCAAAAGCGGTGGAGCCACCCATGCGCTCCAGCGCGCCTCGGGCCGGGTGGTCAGAGCGGCCAGCGCCGGCAACAATAGTTTGAGCTCGCCCACCCCGAAGCGAACCGGCAGAACCTCGATCAGACCGCTGCGCGGCCATCCCCCGCCGGGCAATGCCTCATCGAGACGAGCAAATCCACTCGACCACACCGGCTGCCGGGCTGCGTGCCCGGCGCGCCAGAGCAGCGGATGCGCCAATAGATCTTCGAGCCGCGCCGCTCGTCCGTGCGGCGGGTCCGATGGCATTGCACCGCAGCCCGGCGGATCGGCCGACATGAGTGTGAGTTCCCCTCACGACAATCACATCAACCCATGCGACTTGCCCCGCCGCAGCACCCCGACCACGATGCCCTCGATGAGCAGTGATTGCGCCTTCAGGTCGACCCGGATGGGCTCGAAATCGCCGTTCTCCGGCAGCAGCCAGACGATCGAGCCCTCTTGACGGTACCGCTTCACGGTGACTTCGTTCTCGAGACGCGCCACGACGATCTGCCGGCTGCGCACATCAGCGGTACGGTGCACGGCGACCAAGTCCCCATCGAGGATGCCGGCGTTCTTCATGCTCATGCCGGTGACCTTGAGCAGGTAATGCGGTCTGGGCTGGAACACCCCCGGATCGATGTCCAGACGCGCCTCGATGTTCTCTTCGGAAAAGATCGGACGCCCGGCGGCGACCCGCCCGATCAGCGGCAATCCCATCTGCTCGCGAATGGTGTCCTTGAGCTGGATGCCGCGCGAGGCGCCCGGCACCAGCGCAATGACGCCCTTGCGGGCCAGGGCGCGCAGATGGTCCTCGGCCGCATTGGGCGAGCGGAAACCGAGCTCGCGGGCGATCTCGGCCCGCGTAGGCGGCATGCCCTCGTGAGTGATGAAGCGCTGGATGAGGCGTAGAACCTGCATTTGACGAGGTGTAAGGTCTGACATGGGGACTCTGTTCGTTTATACAATGCTGTTATTATATCCATAAAAATGCCATTGACAAGTCCCCCTCATCCCGCGCGCCGCCGGCCCGCGCCCGCTGCCACAGTGTCCGCCCGCGCACCGCGCATTGCCTGACCCGCGCGATCCCCACCCGCTCATTCAGCCTGCATTCATCTGCGATCCCAACCCCTTGCGTCCAACCCCAAAATCCAATAAAAACAGCGCGAACGGGGTTGCATTCCCACGACAAATTTGTTGGACTTACAGGCTCGAGTCGTGGGGGAAGCTCCACCTCGGTTCGTTTGCAGTTTCTTTCAAGACTTCTTCAATGAACAACCCTAAGGGGACCTTATGAAGTACGCGAGCGTAATAAAGGTGGCCGCGGCCGCGGCACTTGTAGTCGGTCTCGCCGGCTGCCAGAACCTGACCCCCGTCAAGACCGATGTTGCCAATCTGAAATCGCAGGTCGCCCAGCTGCAGACCCAGGTGTCGGCGAACCAGAGCGCAGCCGCCAAGGCGCAGCGCGAAGCCATGGCTGCTCGAAACGCCGCCGACCAGAAGTCCGCGGCTGCCCAGAGCACGGCCAATGAGGCGCTCTCGCTGGCGCAGTCGAACAAGGCGGCCATCGACGCCACCAATGAGAAGATCGACCGCATGTTCAAGCGCTCGATCTCCAAGTAAGAGCCTCCGCTCCTACGACAAGAACGCCGCGCCACTGCCAGGCAGTGCGCGGCGTTTTTTTTTGCTTCCGCCTGCCGCTCGCGCGCGAAAGCCCGATCGCTCCGCCGCAGGTGGCGGAGGTTGAGACAAAACCCACTCTTTTTGGCTCAACGGCGCTCGGCGGGGCAGGAGCCCCGATCCAGCGCTTATTGTCAATAACGGATCAGCGCCGACCCCCAGGTGAATCCACCGCCGAAGGCCTCGAGCAGGATCAGATCGCCGCGGCGGATCTTGCCCGAGCGCACCCCGAAATCCAGCGCCAGCGGCACGGATGCGGCCGACGTGTTGCCGTGGTCCTGAACGGTCGTGATCACCCGCTCCATCGGCAGATCGAGCCTGCGCGCCGTCGCCTGGATGATCCGCAGGTTCGCCTGATGAGGCACCAGCCAGTCGAGCGCCGCCGGCGCGATCCCGTTGGCCGCGAGCGTCTCCTCGA
>JAJZMI010000126.1 GCA_021798335.1 Pseudomonadota bacterium
TGCGCGTGATCAGCAAGGTCAGGAGAAAGGACAGACAGAGGGTCGCCCCGCCCGCAACGAGTACCGACGGGCTCACGCCGTTCTCCGGCGTGCGGTGCTTGCCGCAGCAAAGGCGGCGGCGCGCAATCCCATGACCTTCTCGAGGGTTGGCTGCTGGCCGTCCGTGTCCGATGGCTCCCGGTGAGCGGCTGTGCGCGCCGTATTCGTGGGTTCCATCGGCGTCCAACTGATCCTGTTTGCCTGTCTCGACAAGGTCCGCTCCTTACATCTTTTCATTAGCGGTTCACGCCCGTCGCAAAACGGCGACAGTTATGCTTCCAAATTCTACGTGAGTCCCGCGTTCCCATCTGGGACGCGTCCCGCAAATTCAGCTGAACGAATGGTCTCGACGCGGGTTGACCGTTGTCGCGCCCCTGCGACGCCATCGAATCGAACGCGGCGCGGGCGCCAGGGCGGGGACTGGGTGTCCCGCATCGAGCCCCTAGGCGCGCGCAGTCGGTGTTTACAGCGGATTGAAGGAGGGGAAGTCCCAGGGTGCCGGCAATCGCTAGACCGTGCTTCAAGTTATTCCCATCCTGTGAAATGACTGCGCTGGCGGCCCGAAGGCAGTCCCACTCTGCCCGTGCCCCATTTTTCGGCTTGCGGAGTATAGCGAGCGGTTTGGGGCTTGGAAACCCCGACTTTTAATGAACATGACTATTGCTCGGCGCCGCAGGGTGCGTGTGGACCGAGTCCAGTGGCATTTTCGTTGGCACCAGCGATTCGCATGGCGCGCTTGTGAGGTCTTCCCCCTTCCTTTACCCTCTCGCGCGCCATGAAAGTCACTATCTTCGGTTCGGGATATGTCGGTCTTGTGACCGGCGCGTGCCTTGCGGAAGCCGGCAATCACGTGGTCTGCGTCGATGTCGATGCGGGCAAGATCGAGCGGCTCAAGCGCGGCGAGGTCCCGATCCACGAGCCCGGTCTCGATACGCTGCTGCAGCGCAATGCCGAGGCGGGGCGCATCGAGTTCACCACGGATGCCGCGCAGGGTGTTGCGCACGGCCTCTTTCAGTTCATCGCGGTGGGCACCCCGCCCGATGAGGACGGCTCGGCGGATCTGCGCCACGTGCTCGCCGCGGCCCGGACCATCGCCCGGCACATGAGCCGCTATTCGATCGTCGTGACGAAGTCGACGGTGCCCACCGGTACTGCCGACAGGGTGCGCCGGCAGATCGAGACGACGCTGCGGGAACGGGATGTCGCGCTCGAGTTCGACGTGGTCTCCAACCCCGAATTCCTCAAGGAAGGCGCGGCGATTGCCGATTTCATGAAGCCCGACCGCGTGGTCATCGGCACCGACAATCCCCGCGCGACGGAGCTGATGCGCGAGCTGTACGAGCCCTTCACGCGCAATCACGACCGGCTGATCGCGATGGATATCCGCTCCGCGGAGCTGACCAAGTACGCGGCCAATTCCATGCTCGCCACCAAGATCAGCTTCATGAACGAGCTGGCGAACATCGCCGAGCGGTTGGGCGCGGACATCGAGAAGGTCCGCATCGGCATCGGCTCCGATCCGCGCATCGGCTACGGGTTCATCTATCCGGGGGCCGGCTACGGCGGCTCGTGCTTCCCCAAGGACGTCCAGGCGCTGATCCGCTCCAGCCGCGAGGTCGGGCATGCGCCGCAGCTCCTCGAGGCGGTCGAGGCGGTGAACGCTGCGCAAAAGCAGGTGCTCTTCGAGAAGATCGCCGGCCATTTCGGCGGCGCGCTCGCGGGCCGCACCCTCGGCCTCTGGGGGCTCGCCTTCAAGCCCGACACCGACGACATGCGCGAGGCCTCGGCCCGGGCGCTCATGGAGCGGCTCTGGGCGGCCGGCGCGCGCGTGCGGGCCTACGACCCGGTGGCCGGGCCGGAGGCCCGGCGGCTCTATGGCGAGCGCCCGGATCTGACCCTGGTGCGCACGGCGTACGAGGCGGCCGAGGGGGCCGATGCGCTCGCCATCGTCACGGAATGGAAGGAGTTCCGCAGCCCGGACTTCGAGCGGCTGCGCGAGCTCTTGAAGACCCCGGTGATCTTCGACGGGCGTAACCTCTACGAGCCGCACATCGTCGAGCGCTTCGGCCTCGCGTACTACGCGGTCGGCCGCGGCCGCTCGATCCATACTCCGCAGGCATAGCGAACCCAATCCTCAGGCGCACCCGATGCTCACGCCCATCATCCTCTCCGGCGGCGCCGGCACGCGGCTCTGGCCGCTCTCGCGCGAGCTGTATCCGAAGCAGCTGCTCGCCCTGACCGGCGAGCGGACCCTGATCCAGCAGACGGCCCTGCGGCTCGAGGGCCTCTCGGCCGCCGCCCCGGTGGTGGTCTGCAACGAGGCGCACCGGTTTCTGGTGGCCGAGCAGCTGCGCCAGATCGGCATCGAGCCCGCCGCCATGGTGCTCGAGCCCGTGGGGCGCAATACCGCCCCCGCCATCGCGCTGGCCGCCCAGGCCGCGCTCGGGGCCGCGCGTGCCGATGATCCGCTGCTCCTGGTGCTTCCGGCCGATCACGTGATCCGCGATGTGCCGGCTTTCCAGAAGGCCGTGCGCGCGGCGCTGGGACCGGCGGGCGCGGGCAAGCTCGTGACCTTCGGCATCGTGCCCTCGGCGCCCGAGACCGGTTACGGCTACATCCAGCGCGGCGCCCGGCACGGGGCCGCCTACGCCATCGCGCGCTTCGTCGAGAAGCCCGATGCCGCCCGGGCGGAGCAGTTCCTCGCGTCCGGGGAGTACTACTGGAACAGCGGCATGTTCCTGTTCCGTGCCCGGCGCTACCTCGAGGAGCTCGAGCGCTTCGCTCCGGAGATGGCCCAGGTCTGCGCGGAGGCATTTGCCTCGGCCCGCTCGGACCTGGACTTCACCCGCATCGAGCGGGAGCGATTCGAGGCGTGCCCGGCCGATTCGATCGACTACGCGGTGATGGAGAAGACCGACGATGCGGTGGTTGTACCCTTGGACGCCGGCTGGAGCGACATCGGCTCCTGGGCGGCGCTGCACGCGGCCTGCGAGGCGGACGCACATGGCAACGTTGCGCGCGGCGACGTCATCTGCGAGGACTCCGAGGGCTGCTATCTCTACGCCGAGAGCCGTCTGGTCTCGGCCGTGGGGCTGAGGAACCACGTCGTGGTCGAGACCAAGGACGCGGTTCTCGTGGCTCCGAAGGACCGGGTGCAGGACGTGAAGAAGCTGGTCCATCGCCTGAAGGAAGCCGGGCGCTACGAGCACAGCCTGCACCGCGAAGTCTTCCGTCCCTGGGGCAGCTACGACAGCATCGAGAGCGGGCCGCGCTTCCAGGTCAAATGCCTCAAGGTCAAGCCCGGCGGGGTGCTGTCGCTGCAGCTGCACCATCATCGGGCCGAGCACTGGGTGGTGGTCTCGGGCACCGCGCGCATCACCCGCGGGGATGAGGTATTCCTGCTGGAGGAGAACCAGTCGACCTACATCCCGATCGGCGTGCGCCACCGCATCGAGAACCCGGGGAAGATCGCGCTTCACATCATCGAGATCCAGTCCGGCTCCTATCTCGGCGAGGACGACATCGTGCGCCTGGAGGATCAGTACGGGCGCGAGGGCACGACGAGCTGAGCGGAACCCGATCCGTGCGCGGCACGGGTGCCGTGCGCTCGCATCCCGCTACGCTCCGGGTGATCGGGGAGGATCCTTCAGCGGCGACGGGCGGGCGTTCGGATCACCCGTTGCCAGGCCGGCCGAGCGCTTGCGGAGTCGTGCCGCAGAGGATCCCTCGCAGCTGCCCGTCAGGTGCGCCGCAATCCGATTTCCTGGCGACATCACTGCTCCGGAGCGTAGGGGGAATCTTCGCCGCAATCCGCGCTACCCCGGGGCATGCGATGTGCCGTTGCGCACGCCATTGATCCGCGCGATCAAGACTCACTTCCATGAGGCCTCGCGGCCCGCCCTTCAAGGGGTAGAGCGCATCTCGAGCCTTTCGGCCAACCACAGCTTGATGAGGGACTGGCGGGTCACCCCGAGCCGCCGCGCTTGCCGATCGATGGATTGAACCATCCATTGCGGGAAATCCACGTTGACGCGCTTGATGTCGACGCCAGGTCTGTGAGCTCGATGCACGTCAAGGTGTTCGAGAACGCTTTCGCCAGCGTCGAACTTCTGATCAAACCTCGTCGCTTTCATAGATTTTCACCTCTTCGTCCCGGGCGCGCCGCACGGAAATCAGCCGGATTCGCTCGCTGCGCCGCGTGAAGACTGCGGACC
>JAJZMI010000093.1 GCA_021798335.1 Pseudomonadota bacterium
CGACCCGCGACAGCCCCTGGCTCGCGTTCATCGAGCAGCGGCGCATCCGCACGCGGCTGCTCGTCTCCCATATCCGCCACGCGACGCGCGGGGCCGTGACGCTCGCCAACACCCAGCCGTTCGCGCGTGAAATCGGCGGCCGCATGCACTGTTTCGCGCACAACGGCTGCCTGGAGGGCATCGAGCGGCGTTACGAGCTCAGCTGCAGCCGTTTCCTGCCGCTCGGACAGAGCGATTCCGAGTTCGCCGCCTGCCTGCTGTTCGACCGGATGGCGCGGCTGTGGCGGCAAGCGCATCCGCCCCCGCTCGCGCACCGGCTCGAGGTCGTGGCGCACTTCGCCGCACAGATGCGCGCGCTCGGGCCCGCGAACTTTCTCTATTCCGACGGCCTGACGCTCTTCGCGCACGGTGACCGGCGCATGCAGGCCGACGGCCGCATCGAGCCTCCGGGCCTGTGGCAGCTGCGGCGGCGCTGCGCAAGCGATGCGGATGCCCTGATCGAGGCCGGCATCACACTCGAGACCCCCGGGCCGGCGCAGGAGATCGAATTGCTCGCCAGCGTTGCGCTCACCGGCGAGGAGAACTGGCGGCCGCTTGCCGAGGGCGAAGTGATCGCAGTGTGAGTGGCCCGCAGGCCCGGTGCGAGCGCCGGCAACAGGCCCGTGCACATCGTGCGACAAAGGAAGGCAGCGGCCACGCTGCGCGTACCCTCTCCCCCTGCGGCAGGAGTCTAGCCGGCGGCACTCCGCTGCAGCGTTGCGGCCTTCGTGCCGATGCCGTCCATGAGATCGTCCCAGGACTTGACGAAAGCGGCCGCACCGTCCTCCTGCAATTTGGCGGCAAGCGCCCCGAGATCCACGCCCGCCTCGCCGAACTGCGCGAGCACGGCCTCGCTGTCCCCGCCCCCCACCTCGATTGGATTCCCTACCCTGCCATGGTCGGCAAATGCCTTCAGCGTGCTCTCCGGCATGGTATTGATCGTGAGCGGTGCGACGAGGCCCTCGACGTAGAGCACATCCGAGGCCTTCGGATCCTTGGTTCCAGTGCTTGCGAACAGCAGCCGCTGCGGCCGTGCGCCTGCATTCATGGCCCGCAGCCAGCGGGGCGAGATCAGCAGCCGGCAGTACTCCCGATAGGCGCTGCGCCCGATGGCAAGACCCAGCCGGTTCACGAGCGCGCCCGGCACCTTCGCGGCGGTCGCCACGTCCGAGCGGCTCAGGAACAGGGACGCCACCGAGGCGACATTGGGATTCAATCCCGCTGCAATGCGCCGCTCGATGCCTCGCAGCCAGGCGTCCGCGGCCGCGACGTACTGTGCGGCGGAGAACAGCAGCGTCACGTTGACGGGCACGCCAGAGTAGATCGCCTCCTCGATCGCCGGCAGGCCCTCCGGGGTGCCCGGAATCTTGATGAAGAGATTGGGACGAGCGGCACGGTCGTGCAGCTGCCTGGCCTGCGCAAGCGTTGCGCGCGTGTCGCGCGCGAGGTGCGGGGAGACCTCGAGCGACACCCAACCGTCAAAGCCCGCCGTGCGCTCGTGGACGGGGCGGAACAGGTCAGCCGCCCGCGTGATGTCCTCCAAGGCAATCTCGAAGAACACCTCTTGCGCCGACAGGCCCCGCGCGGCGAGCCTGCGCAGGGCCTCGTCGTAGGCCGCGCCGTGCTTCATCGCCTGATCGAATATCGTCGGGTTCGAGGTAAGCCCCGTGACCGACAGCTCCTCGATGTAGCCGCGCAGGGTGCCGCTTGTCAGCAGCTCGCGCGTGATGTTGTCAAGCCACAGGCTCTGGCCTGCGCGGTAGAGCTCGAGAGTGGTTTTGTTCATCCTGGAGATCTCGTTGAATCCGCCGATAATCCCGCGGGGCGCGCCGCTGCGCCCGGTGCCCGCAGCGGCTCGGGCGCAAGGCCCGGCCCGCCGCCGCGACAGTGCATGCTACCGTCTTACGGGGACCCTGACCACCGGTAGCCTCACCATCCCAACGGGCCGGGCGGGCCCGATCCGGCCCGCACATGGCCGGCATATCGCGATCGAGCGGCGGCCGACTGTCCCTGCCGCCTCGCTACCGGGAGCCCCGACCGCCGCCCGCCGCTGCTACGCCGAGCACTGCCGCCGTCCCGGCACCGATGACGCGCCGCGTGCGCAGAGCCCCCCGGGCTTTCGGATGCTCCATTGCCGGGCCTGCGATCGGCACATGGCGCACATCGGCGCACCGTCGCCGCGCGGTCCGGTCAGAGCGCGAACTCGTTAAGCGGCTGATCCCAGTCGAAGGCGCCCAACAGGTTGTAGGCGTCGCGATCCCGATGGTTGAGCGGCGCCAGACCGAAGCGGGTTTCGATGAATCTGAGGATGCTCGCGGTGCTGGCGATGTGATGATCCACCAGCCCGCGGCGGGCCCACGGGCTGACCAGCAAGGCCGGGACGCGGGTGCCGAAACCGTAATCGTCCACGACCACCGGCGGGACGGAATCCCAGAAGCCCCCGCCCTCATCGTAGGTGATAAAGAGTGCCGTTCTCTCCCAGGCGGGGCCGGCCGCCACCGCCCGCACCAACTCCTCCACCCAGCGCATGCCGTAATAGGGCGCGCAGTCGGCCGGATGCTCGCTGTGCGCGGCGCTCGCCTTGATGAACGCCACGGGCGGGAGCGATCCGCGGCGAGCGTCCTCGCGAAAATCCTCCGTGTCGCGCAGGTGTCCCTGTTTGACGTAATCGAACCAGCCCGGATAGTACTGGAACGGGTTGTGATGCGCTTCGTAGATGCGCCCGCTGTCGATCACGGCCGAGCCGTCGCCGGGCCCGAAAGCGGTTTTCAGCGCCCACGGCTTGACGAGGTTCCAGTTCTCGTTGTACCAGGCCCAGTCGAGCCGTGCCGCGCTCAGGCGCTCTCCGATGTTAGGATAGGTCTGTGCCTGCGGCGGCGGGCAGATGCGCAGCTGCCGGAAATTATCGGAGCCGGTCGGCCCTTGGATCGGCGAGAGATCATTGATCATGATGCGCTTGTGATCGTAGGGCCGATCGAAGAACCCGTGCTTCAGCCCCGCCTCCCTGGGGTCGTAGGGGGCCATGTGCGGCGCCGTGATCGCCGGATTCACGCACGAACGGCCCGCCACCAGATAGAGCGCGTTCCCGGTGCTTCCGCCGCTCATCGGCTGGTAGAAGCGGTCGAAAAGCACGTAGCGGTGCGCCAGTCGATGATAGAAAGGAATGTCCTCGGCCCGGTAATGGCCGAGCACCGGGCCGCTCGGCACGGCCAGATCGAATGCCAGCGCCTGCGGGCCCAGGTGATCCAACTCCTCGGTGCTCAGATGCGAGTGGTTGCCGAGCGCGAGGGCGACGAACCGGTCCATCTTGCCGTTGTTGACCTCGGCCATCATGCGGAAGAACCGATGCTTGGGGTCCCAGTGCACGTTGCCCTTTGCCGGCAGGTAGGGGGCCAGATGGAACGGCAGGTTCGGCAGCTCCACGTCCTCGAAGCCGGGTATCTGCTTGTATGGCAGGGGCAGCGTCGGGTACGGGATGCCGGCGGGATTTTTCTGCAGACCGAGGAACCTGTTATCTATCCGCCCCTGCCGATCCAGGAGATTGGCGACCTGCTGGCCGTTGTCCGGTCGGAACGTGCCGAAGTAATGGTCGAAGCTGCGATTCTCCTGAAAGATCACCACCACGTGATCGATCTTCTCGCGCAGCCCTTGCTCGAGCGATGCTCCGCCGGCGCGGGCAATGCCGACGATGCGCGGGGCCGCAAACGCCGATGCTGCGGTCAGCCCGACCCCGCGCAGGAAGGCTCTTCGCTTCATCGTTCGCATCAGCTCACTCCTTCAACCGGGTGACCGGATTCCTCTCGGGTGGACCTCGCTGCCCGGCGGCCATTCGGAATACACGAGAGGTCATGCGTAAATCTAAGGGCCGGTCGCGTACGCCGCAGCGCGCACCAGGTCACGCGCGCGCTGCCCGCCCGGCTCCATCTTCAACGCCCATGCGCGCTCGAGGAATGCGCCGCCACGCGGACTTCGCTCTCGACTGCCGTGCTTTGAATCATCCTGTAGGCCTGCAGCGCATTCTCGCCGGAAATTGTGAAACGTGTATGACAAGCGCATGTCGCAGCGCGGATCAGCTGCCATGCGGCGCATCGTGTTGCGCCTGCCGCACGTCTTTCCCTACCCTTGCGGCTGGCTGCGCATCGTCCGCTCGGTGAGCGCGATGCCGGCGCAGCCGACACATC
>JAJZMI010000075.1 GCA_021798335.1 Pseudomonadota bacterium
CGCCGGCGCTCGCGCAATTGACGATCAAGATCACCTCGGGGGTGAATCACCCGGTGCCGATCGCGATCGTGCCCTTTGCCGAATCCCGGCGCGATCCGGTCGATGTCGCCGGCGTGATTCAGCACGATCTCACCGGCAGCGGCCGCTTCAACACGCTCGCGCGCTCGCGCATGCCTGCGATGCCGCATCATGCCGCTCGGGTCCAGTTCCCCGCGTGGAAAGCGACCGGCGTCGACTACGTCGTGGTCGGGAGGGTGGTGCCGCTGTCGGGCGGGCGGCTCGGGGTCGATTTCAATCTGCTGAACGTGCTTACCGGCCAGAGCGTGGCTCGCAAGCGCTTCACGGGCACGGCGCAGGCCCTGCGCAACGCGGCGCATCGGGTGAGCGACGTCATCTATCAAGCGATCACCGGCATTCGCGGCGCTTTCGATACGCGCATCGCGTATGTGGCCCAAGTCGGCCTGGGTGCGGCGCGACGTTTCCAATTGGTGGTGGCCGACGCGGACGGATACAATCAGCATCTGATTCTCGAGTCGCCTCTGCCGTTGATGTCGCCGGCCTGGTCGCCGAACGGGAAATGGCTGGCCTACGTCTCCTTCGAGGACCATCTTTCAGCCGTGTACGTGCAGCGCGTACGGACCGGGCAGCGCTACCGGGTGTCGGCGCGTGCCGGGGAGAACGGCGCGCCGGCCTGGGCGCCGAACGGCCAGGAGCTGGCGCTGACGCTGAGCGGGGAGTCGGGCTACCCGCAGATCTACGTGCTGAACCTGCATACTCAGCACCTCACCCGCATCACCGATGCGCCGGCGATCAATACCAGCGCCAACTGGGCACCGAACGGCCGCTCGATCTACTTCACCTCGGATCGGGATGGCTCGCCGCAGATCTATCGCATCGGGCTCACCCCGGGCAGTCTCCCGGTGCGCGTCACGTTCACGGACGGCTACAATGCCGACCCCCAGGTCTCGCCGAACGGCAAGCTGCTCGCGATGGTGACTGGCGTCGACGGCCGGTTCTGCATCGCCGTACAGAACCTCAAGACCGGCGCGTTCCGCGTGCTCACTCATGGTCCGCTCGACAGCACTCCGACCTTCGCGCCGAACGGGGCGACTATCATGTATACCAAGCAGTTGATGGGTCGCAAGGGCGGGAGCATCCTGGCTACGATATCTGTCGATGGCTTGACGGGCATGACGCTCAAGCCGACTCATGGCGAGGTTGAGGATCCGGCCTGGGGGCCGTTCCCGCGGAAGCAGAGCAATTGAGGACGCGGATCGGGTGGTTCGCGTGCAGTGCAACAACTGGATGCCGGCGCGCCGGTATCTACGGAGAATAGGTGTCTTATGCGTCGCATTCTAACGATGTTGGTGGTGGCGAGTGCTCTGGGGTTTGCCGGCTGCGCGAGTCATCCGGCCAAGCCGGCGGCTCGCCGGCAAACGGCGGCTGGCGCGGGCGCCGGGGCGTCCTCGCAAGGCGCGGCTTCCGGCGCGAACGCGAACGCGGGTGCGCTCGGCAATCAGCAGTCGGTGCCGGGCCCGACCCAGGGGCTGCTCGCCGACCGTGTCATTCACTTCGCGTTCAACAGCTCGGTGATCGGCAGTCACGGTATGAAAGTCGTCGCGGCGCACGCGGCCTATCTGGTGGCCCATCCCAACGCGCGCGTGCGCCTGGAGGGCTACACGGATGACCGTGGCTCGCCCGAGTACAACATCGGCCTCGGGATGCGCCGTGCGGAATCGGTCCGTCAGGCCATGCTGCTGCAGGGCGTGTCGCCGAGCCAGATCACCGTGGTCAGCTACGGCGAGGAGGATCCGGTCAACCCGGCGAACAACCGCGTTGCCTGGGCGGAAAACCGGCGCGTGCACATCGTGTACCTGACGCCCACTCAGCCCGGTCCGGCCCAGTCAGCGCCGGGTTCCTCGGCCCAATGAGCGCGTGAGGGCGGATTCCATGCGTGCCCTGCCACTGCTTGGGTCGGCGGCGGCGCTGCTTGCAGCGCTGCTCGCCGGATGTGCCACCGGTCCGACCCGGACGCAGATCGCGGTCCAGAACCTCGATACACGGGTCTCGAAGCTCGAGCACTTCGTCACGAACGGCAGTCTCGTGCAGCTCGCTCAGCAACAGGATGCGCTGCAGGCTCAGGTCCGCGATCTGCGCGGCCGGGTCGATCAGCTGCAGCAGGAGGAACGGCGCTTGACGCAGCAGCAGCACGAGCTGTACGCCGGTCTCGAGAAGCGCGTGCAGGCACTCGCGCGCAGCGGTGCCGCGAGTTCCCCGGCGATGGCGCAAGGCAGCGCGTCTCTGCCGGGGGTGACCTCGACCCAGGAGAAGTTGTACGGGGAGGCCTTCACCGCGCTGAAGGCCGGCCACTACACGGCCGCGGCCAAGACGTTCCAGGCTTTCGTCAAGAAGTATCTGACGAGTCCGCTGGCGGCGGATGCGGAGTATTGGCTGGGCGAGGCGCAATTCGTGAATGAGGATTATCCGGCCGCCGAGCAGGCGTTCCGCAGCGTGCTCAGGCAGTGGCCGCAGTCATCCAAGGCGCCCGAGGCGATGTTCGACCTCGGTAACACGCTGATTGCCCAGGGCCAGACGGTCGAGGGACGCAGGACACTCGCGCAGGTCGTCAAGCGCTATCCGGATTCCGGGGCGGCGCGCCGCGCCGCGAGCGCGCTGGCCAGCCCGGCGTCGAATTGAGCAGGGGCGTCGCGCCGGAGCATGCGCAGCTCGATCACGCGGCTGAAGATCACGGAGATCTTCCGCTCGTTACAGGGCGAGGCGGACACGGTCGGCATCCCGACCAGCTTCATCCGGCTCACCGGCTGTCCGCTGCGCTGCCAGTACTGCGATACGGCGTACGCGTTTCACGGCGGGCAGTGGTGGGAGATCGAGGCAGTGCTTGCGCGGGTGCAAGCGCTCGGGTCGCGCTATGTGTGCGTCACCGGGGGCGAGCCGCTTGCGCAGCGGGGTTGTCCCGAGCTGTTGGTACGGCTGTGCGATGCGGGCCTGCGGGTCTCGATCGAGACCAGCGGGGCGATGAGCTTGGCGCAGGTCGATGCGCGCGTGGTGCGCGTGGTCGATGTGAAGACTCCGGGCTCGGGGGAGGAGGCGCGCAATCGCTACCAGGAGCTCACGCGCCTGGAGGCGAAGGATCAGGTGAAATTCGTGATCTGTGATCGCGCCGATTACGAGTGGAGCGCGGCGAAGGTGCGCGAACTGGCGCTGTCGGAGCGATGCGGGGTGCTGTTCTCGCCGAGCCACGCGCAGCTCGCGGCGCGCGAGCTCGCCGAGTGGATCTTGGCGGACGGCCTGGCGGTGCGGTTTCAGATCCAGCTGCACAAGATTCTTTGGGGTAACGCGCCGGGAAGATGATGACCGAGGTCGCAGCGGCAAGCCGCGTGTGTGCGCCCCCCGGGAGACACGCGTGAGTCACCCGAAAGCGGTCGTGCTCGTCTCCGGCGGGCTCGATTCGGCCACCGCGCTCGCCGTCGCGCGGGCGCGGGGATTCGTGTGTTACGCGCTGTCGGTGGGCTACGGCCAGCGCCACGAGGCGGAGCTGGCCGCGGCGGCGCGGGTGGCCGCCGCGCTCGGCGCCCGCGAACACCGCCTCATGCGGGTGAATTTGGCGGACATTGGCGGGTCAGCCTTGACCGATGCATCGATCGCCGTTCCCGAGGCGTCCTCGAGCGGCATCCCGGTGACCTACGTCCCGGCGCGCAATACCGTGCTACTTTCACTCGCGCTTGCGTGGGCGGAGGTGCTGGATGCGCGGGATATTTTCGTCGGTGTGAACGCTGTTGATTACTCCGGCTATCCCGATTGCCGTCCGGAGTTCATCGAGGCGTTCGCGCATCTGGCGAATCTGGCGACGAAAGCGGGCGTCGAGGGCAAACACTGGCACATCCATGCGCCGCTGATCGCCTGGAGCAAGGGGCGCATCATTCGCGAGGGGATCGGCCTCGGCGTCGATTACAGCCTGACGGTCTCGTGCTACCAGGCGGACTCCGCCGGGCGCGCCTGCGGAAAATGCGATGCCTGCCGGTTGCGCCGGGCGGGGTTCGAGGCCGCGGGCGTCGCAGACCCCACGCGCTACCGATAACGGACGTATCCGGGTATCATTCGCAGCCCTGCGGGACCCGTTCCGGGATCGCCGCGGCAAGCGCGTCGGGGCGTTAGCTCAGTCGGTAGAGCATCGGACTTTTAATCCGCTGGTCG
>JAJZMI010000042.1 GCA_021798335.1 Pseudomonadota bacterium
GCCGACTCCGCCAAGCATGTCGAGGCGATCCAGGCCTGCGCCGCGTTGATCGCCGCTGGCAGGCGCCGCAAGCTCGGGACGCTCGATACGCTCGATATCGGCGGCGGGTTTCCGATCGACTACACGCAGCCCGTACAGGACATTGGACGATTCTGCGAGCCGCTGCGCGCGGCGCTTGCCGCTCTGCCCAAGCGCGTGCGCGTGATCGCCGAGCCCGGCCGCTTCATCGTCGGGCCGGCCGTGATTGGTGTCGCCTCAGTGATGGGCCGCGCGCGCCGCGAGGGTCACTGGTGGTATTACCTCGATGACGGGCTGTACGGCTCCTACAGCGGCCAGTTGTATGATCATGCCCGTTATCCGGTCGAGCCGCTGAAGGATGGCGGCGAGCGGCTGCCGTCGGTGCTCGCCGGTCCGACCTGCGACAGCATCGATGTGATTGCCGAGAATCTGATGCTGCCGATGCTCGAGGCGGGCGATTTGATCGTCGGGCGCGCCATGGGCGCATATACCTGGGCGAGCGCCTCGGAGTTCAATTTTTTCCCCAAGGCCACAGTGATCGCGGTGAACCTGACCCCGGGTGACGCCGGGATGGCGATGTCGTTTCCGCTGTGAGCCGGCGGCGGGTTACTTCGGCATCCTGGTGATCAGCGCGCGGAACTGGCGCAGCTTCGCCTCGATGACTGCCGCGTTCCGCGGGCCCATGCGGATCAGCAGCTTCTGTCCGGCCGGCAGCCCCTGGAGCCGGGGATTGGAGAACTGCCAGAACACGTGCGGGCGCACCAGGTCGATCGGGCCGCTCACCGCGGGCGTGGCGAGCACGCTGTCGATCGCCTGGACCAGGCGGTCGTTGAAGTACTTGTGCGGATAACCCAGGCTTTCGTAAGCCTGTTGGAACAGCGGATAGAGACGGAAATAAAGCCGGGCGAGCGCCTTGACGTTGATCCGGCTCACCACCGCCACGAACGGCGTATAGCGGGCAAAATTGCGCGCGCTGAGCGTCGTGATTCCGCCCTGGCGATCCACGATGGTCTCACCGGGCGTGGGCTTGATGGGGCGCAGATGGGCCGACACCTTGGCGCGCGGCAGATTGTCGACCGTGACGACGATCCGCCGGATGAGGTTCTTCGGCACCAGGAAACGCGCCACGGCCGGATGGCCGATGAGGCGATTCAGCGCGCCGACCACCATCGCATCGCTGTGATTCAGCGGCGGCAGGGGCGGTGTGCGCGGCGTGGCGGCTTGCGCCGGGATGGGGTGCTGGACCGCCGCCGCCTGCGTCGTGCTGCTCGGAAGCGGGGTGGGCGCGGGTTGTGCCGCCATCCGGGGTACGGGTGCGGTTGCCGTCGGCGCCGGACGCGGCCCGCGCATGCGGTAGTAGATTCCTACGCCGATCAGTGCGGCCGCGACGACGCCCGCCGCTGCCCAAATGACTTTGTTTCGGAAGGACTCTTCCGGGTCAGTCTTGTTCCACATCGGGCACCACTCCACGGGACCGTAAATTATTGTACTGTACACCCATGTCCGTGCGTCGGGTTTTGAAGATGGGCGAGCCTCTGCTGAGGCAGATTGCCGCGCCCGTCGAGCGCTTCGATGCGCAGCTCGAAGCGCTGGTTCGCGACATGATCGATACCATGCGGGCCCTGAGCGGCGCCGGTCTCGCCGCGCCCCAGATCGGTGTCAGTCTGCGCGTGGTGATCTTCGAGGTCGCCGACAACCCGCGCTATCCCCATCTGTCCCCCGTGCCGTTCACGGTCCTGATCAATCCCGAGCTGACGCCGCTCGGCACGGAGCAGGCCGAAGGATGGGAGGGTTGCCTGTCCGTGCCGGGTCTGCGGGGTCTCGTGCCGCGCCACACGCACCTGCGCTACCGCGGCGTCGACCTCGGCGGCCAGCCGATCGATCGGACGGTCCGGGGCTTTCATGCGCGGGTCGTGCAGCACGAGGTCGATCATCTCGACGGGATTCTCTATCCGCAGCGCATCACGGACTTGCGCAATTTCGGGTTCGAGGATGTGCTCGGCCCGCAGCTGTCGCCGATGCCCGACTGACCGGCGGGTGCGCCAAGGGCGACCCATGGCGCGTTCCGCTCCAGGGGCTGTTGCGGATATCGCTCAAGCCAGCGTGTGGAAGACCCGCTGCACGTCGTCGTCCTGCTCGAGCTTGTCGATCAGCGCGAGCACCTCCTGCGCCTGCTCTTCGGGCAGCTCCGCCGGCGCCGTGCAGATGTATTCATGCTCGGCCGACAGCGGCGTGATCCCGCGGGCCTCGAGCGCCTCCTGCAGCTTGCCGAAGTCCTCGAACGCGCCGCGGATGACCAGTTGCGGCTCGCCCTTCTCGCCGGTGCTTTCTCCCATTTCCTCGAGTCCGTGGTCGATCAGGTAGAGTTCCAGATCGTCCGGGTCGATGCCGGCCGGATCGAGCCGAAAGACCCCCATATGCTTGAACAGGAACGCGACGCTGCCCGAGGTGGCGAGGTTTCCGCCGTTCTTGGTGACGACATTGCGCACGGCCGCCACGGTGCGCGTCGGATTGTCGGTGGCGGTCTCTACCAGCAGCGCCACGCCGTGCGGCGCGTAGGCCTCGTAGAGCGCTTGCTGATAATGCGCGGCGTCGCGTCCGGTGGCGCGCTTGATGGCGGCCTCGATCTTGTCCTTGGGCATGTTGACCGCGCGGGCGTTCTGGATGACCCGCCGCAGCGCCGGATTGCCCGCCGGGTCGGCGCCCCCGGCCTTTACCGCCATGGTGATGTCCTTGGCGATGCGCGCGAACTGCTTCGCCATGCGGTTCCAGCGCGCAAACATGGTGTGCTTGCGGACTTCGAATATGCGTCCCATGCGAGCGGACCGGACGGCCGGCTAGGATCGACTCAGGCGAGCTGTGCCTGCAGCACACGCAGCCGCCGGCGCTGACTGCGCAGGCGCTGCTCGAGTTCCTTGAATCGCGGCTGGAAGCTGGCGTGTTCCCAGTGCTCGACCATGGCGCGCTTCTTCTCCGTGAGCCATTGTTCCTTGATCTTGGCCCAGTCGGCGACGGCCGCGAGGAACGTCTCGTATTCGCCCGCGATGTGCTGGCGCAACTCGGTGATGCGCGACGGCGCCGCGGTGCAGGCGGCTCGCGCCAGCAGACGCTCCGCACGCGCGAACTGCATCGCGAGCAGAGCGCGCTGGATCTGAAACACCGGCGTGCGCTTGAGCTTGCGCGTGAGGCCCACGAAGTGCAGGCCGGCGATCAGCCACTTGGTCGGATCCCATTGCCACCAGCGCACCCCATTGCGGTAGTCGTGCGCGAAGTGGTGGTGGAAATTGTGATAGCCCTCGCCGAAGGTCAGCACCGCGAGCACCGGATTGTCGCGCGCCGTGTTTGCCTCCGAGTACGGGCGGGAGCCCCACATGTGCGCCAGGGAATTGATGAAGAACGTGAAGTGGTGGCTCAGCACCAGCCGCAGCACGCCGGCGAGCAGGAATGTGCCCCAGAGGTGGCCGGTCAGCCAGCCCACCAGCAGCGGCAGCCCGATGTTGGTCAGCAGCGCGAGTGGCACGTAATGACGGTGCTGGAACGCGAGCATGCGGTCGCGGCGCAGGTCCGGAATATTTGTGAAGTTCTCCACGCCGCTCGGGTACTCGCGCACCATCCAGCCGATGTGTGAGAACCAGAACCCGCGGCGGGCGGAGTAGGGATCGAGGTCTTCGTCATCGACGTTGAGGTGGTGGCGGCGGTGGCCACTGCACCAGACCCAGGCGCTGTTCTGCAGGGCCATGGTACCGAAGATCAGAAACAGCGCCCGCACGCTCCAGTGGGCCTCGTACGTCCGGTGCGCCCAGAGCCGGTGGTAGCCGGCGGTGATCGACAGCTCATTGGCCGCCAGGAAGACTCCCAAAGCGATCCACGCGGCGGCGCTGTATCCATGCGTCAAGCCGTACCAGGGCACGACGACGACCGCAACTAGAAAAGTCAATGAAAACAGAAGGATATTGGTCCAAACCCAGGGGGCGGACGGGGCGGCGGGCTTGGGGGGGGTGGATGCGGACGTCATGGGCGAGAGCACTCGGAGGCAGTAGCTGGAACCTTCTTGACCATATCACGTTCCGGGGCTGCGCGACACGTGCGGGCACGCGGTCCCACAGGGGCCGTCGTCCGGGGGGGGCGATCAGCCCCTGTGGCCGGCCCAGAACCAGTACAGCCCC
>JAJZMI010000095.1 GCA_021798335.1 Pseudomonadota bacterium
TCGCGGCGCTCTACGCGCGGGCGCGCAACCTCTCGGGCGAGCGGCCGTTCCCGCAGCACCATATCGGCTTTGGCGGCGCCCCGCCGCGCAATCTCGCGAGCCTCGTGATGCTGTCACAGGATCTGCTGCATCTGCAGCGGGCCGTCGACGGTGCGGATGCCGCCCCGAGTCCGGATGCGCGAACCGGATACGCGATCGTGTCGCGCCGGCTCGCTGCGACACTGGCCGCATGGCGGAGCATCGAGCAGGTGGACCTGCCGCGGCTCAACGCGCGCCTGAAGGCCGTGGGCGAGGCGCCGGTGGCTGACTGAGCGGGCTGGTTCGCTGGCGTCCTGCGCGCCCGCGCGGCGCGCAGGACGCAGCGGCTCAATCCGTTGCGCCGGGCGGCGCGCAGGGCAACTCCCCGGCCAGCACCCCTTCGAGCGCGAGCAGTGTCCGTTTGATCGCAAGCCCGCCGCCGAAGCCGGTGAGCGCGCCGTTGGCGCCGATCACGCGGTGGCAGGGCACGACGATGGGCAGAGGATTGGCGCCGTTGGCGAGCCCCACGGCGCGCGCGGCGCGCGGATTGCCGACGCGTCGCGCGAGTTCGCCGTAGCTGATCGTTTGCCCATAGGGGATGGCGCGCAGCGCCCGCCAGACGCTGCGCTGGAACTCGCTGCCTTCGGGCGCGAGCGGCAGGTCGAACGCGCGGCGCCGCCGCGCGAAGTACGCCTCGAGTTGTCCGATTGCGGCGGCAAACGGGCGCGCCGTCGCCTCCCAATGCGGTGAGGGTTGCAGCGGGTGGGGCCCCGACTGGAAGTGGATCCGCGTCAGATGCGTCCCGTCCCCGGCGAGCAGCACGGGGCCGACCGGTGTGTTGATCTGATGCCAGTAGCGCCTCTGGTGCGTCTCGGCCATGTGCTCTCCTGCGGTTTGGCTCGACGGCTCGAGGCCGCCCGGGGTGTTCATCGGGCCCCCGTCTCGCTCGCCGCGTACCACAGGTGCAAAGTCGCATACCCGCGCCAGGGACGCCAGGACTCGGCCCGCTGGCGGAGCTCGCGCGCCGTCAGCGGGCGTGCGCTGCCGCCGGCCATGCGCCGCAGGACCAGGTCGCCCTCCGGCAGCGCGTCCGGCTCGCCCAACGCACGCAGCGCAACGTACTGCGCGGTCCAGGCGCCGAACCCGCTCAACGCCGTGAGTTGCTCTGCGAGCGTCTCGGCGCCCGTGTCGAATTCGATCTGACCATCGCCGAGCGCGCGCGCCAGGGCGCGCAGCGCCTCGATGCGCGCGCCGGTGATGCCGAGACCATCGAAGTTGCCGTTCGCGAGCGGCTGCGGAGCCGGGAATGCGTGCGTCAGTCCCGCTGCGGGCGTGCTCACAGGCTCGCCGAAGCGCTCGACCAGCCGGGCCGCCAGCGTGCGCGCCGCGGACACGCTCACCTGCTGACCGAGCACTGCGCGCACCGCGCACTCGAACGGATCCCAGACGCCGGGAATCCGCAGGCCCGGACGGTGGCGCACCAGGGCGCGCAGCAGCCGGTCGGCGCCGAGATCGCGGGTGATCTGACCGGGATCGGAGGTCAGGTCGAACACGCGCCGGGCGGTGGCGGCGATTCGATAGAGAGCCGCGGCCGGTGCGCCGCTCACCCGCAACTCGAGCGCGTCGCGACCGGGCAGGGGGCGCACGCGGATCAGCGCGTGAGCGCTGCCCACGCGGATCACACGTGCGTAGCTGTCCGCCTCGAGCGCCTCGACGCCCGCGATGGCTCGCGCCCGCAGAAAGGCGCTGAGGCGTTGCCAGTCGTACGGCGGACGGTAGGCGAGTGTCAGAGCGACCTCGCCCGCCGCGGTCTGCGAGGGGCGCTGCCGGCGCAGCTCGCGGGGCGGGCGACCGTAGGCCTTGCGCAGCGCGTCGTTGAAGCGGCGCAGGCTGCCGTACCCGGCGGCAAGGGCAACTTCGGTCATCGGCAAGTCGCTGCCGTCGATCAGGTGCTTGGCGAAGTGCAGCCGGCGCGTCTGCGCGAGCGCAAGCGGCGAGGCGCCCAGGTGTTGGGCGAACAGCCTGTCGAGCTGGCGCGCGCCGAGTCCCACCCGCGCCGCGAACTGCGGGATCCGCGCCCGATCGAGCGCGCCGTCCTCGATGAGCCGCAGCGCCCGCCGCACCACGGCCGACGTGCCGAGCCAGGCCGGCGTGCCGGGGGCCGTCTCCGGGCGGCAGCGCAGGCAGGGTCGGAAGCCGGCCGCGTGCGCGCCGGCGGCGGTGGCAAAGTAGCGGACGTGCCGCCTGTGTGCCTTGGGCGCGGCGGGGCAGATGGGACGGCAATAGACACCGGTCGTCACGACGCCGAGGTAAAACCGCCCGTCGAAACGCGAATCGCGGCTGCGGCGCGCCCGCTCGAGCACCTGCGATCCGAACGGCAGTTGCGGTTTCATGGGCGCGACCATACCCCGTGTCGGGGCGCAGGGCTCGCCATTTCCGGACATTGACTTCCGCCCGTCCCGGCTGCGCGCAGCGCGGCTGTGCTAGCCGGTGCGTGCGGCGTTGAAGCTTTCCATCAACAGCCCGGTGCCGCCCCGCGAGACGTGCGCGACGATCGCGGTGCGCCGGTGAAGCTTCGTGATCGTGCCGAGATTGATCGCAAACGACAGCACGACCTGTTGGCCCTTGCGCAAGCCGAGATCGGTCGTTTCGATGAACACGCCGGTGGCGCTGAGATTGACCGCTTTGCACAACTTGCGGCACCCGCCGGGCACACTCACGAAGACGATGGTGCGGGCCCGATGGCGGGTATGCAGCCGACGTTCCACGTTGTGCCTTGCGCTGTGCCGATGGGCCTGACGATGCTGAACGGCGCCATTATGCCTACATCAGCGCGGTGCGGCGCACGATTGAACTTATGCGCCCCTCGGGCCGGCGCGGCCGCGGGCCGCTCAAGCGGCGAGGAAGTCCCCTATGGCCCGCCCGAAGCGCTCGGTATCGACCAGAAACGCATCATGACCCTCGATGCACGGCAGCGGCACGAACCGGGTCGTGGTGCCTCCCGCTTCGAGCGAGTGCGCAAGCGCCTGTTGCTCGCCGATCGGGAACAGCATGTCGGATTCGACGCCGATGATCAGTGCGTTCGCCAGGTCCGCCCGCTGCCAGAGCGAGTGGGGGGTGCCGTGGGCGGCGAGGTCGAAGCGGTCCATGGCGCGCGACAGATAAAGGTAACAGTTGGCATCGAATGCATTGACCCACCGCTCGGCCTGGACCTCGAGGTAGCCCTGCACGGCGAACTCCGGCGCGAATGGGGTGTTCTGGCGCAGGTCGGCGCGAATCGGCTGGCGATCGAAGCGCTGGACCCACTCCGCCGCGGACCGATAGGTCACCGTGCCGAGCTTGCGCGCCAGGCGCATGCCGGCCGCCGGCGGCCGCTCGCGGCTGTATTGGCCATTGCGCCAGTCGGGGTCGGAGGTGATCGCATCGCGCTGAATCGAGCGCAGCGCGATCGCGAAGGGCGATGCGGCCGCCGTCCCGGAGATGCTCGCCAGACGTCGTGCGCCGCCGGGGAACAGTGCCGCGTAGGCCAGCACGACCATTCCTCCCAGCGACGGTCCCATCACCGTATCAAGCCGCAGGATGCCGAGCGTGTGCACGAGCTCGTGGCCGGCTCGTGCGATGTCCTCGATCGACAGATCGGGGAAGGTCAGTCCATAGCGCTGGCCGGTGTCCGGATCGATCGAGGCAGGTCCCGTCGAGCCGAAGCAGCTGCCGAGGGAATTGACGCAGATCACGAAGTACCGGTCTGTATCGAGGGCCAGGCCCGGCCCGATCATGCGCTGCCACCAGCCCTCGCGGGGATCTTCGCGGGAGGCGGCCGCATGGGCCGGGGGCGAGAGTCCCGTGAACAATAGAATGGCGTTGTCGCGCGCGCGGTTCAGCCGGCCCCAGGTCTCATAGGCGAGCCGCGCGCCGCGCAAGGTGCCGCCGCGCCACATCGAGAAGCCATCCGGAAGGTCAACGTACCGTCGGGCATCGGGCTCGGCAGGGTCGGTGCGGGGGGCATGTACGGCGGTCATCGCGACAGACCTCAAAGCTCGGAGTCGCCGCCGTCCGGAATGCCTTCGAAGAGCGGTGTCGACAGATACCGCTCGCCGGTATCCGGCAGCATCGCGACGATCACCGCGCCGGAGGGCGCTTCCGCAGC
>JAJZMI010000136.1 GCA_021798335.1 Pseudomonadota bacterium
CAAATTGGGAGAGGCGCATCTGCTTGCCGAGAGCGGCGTAGGGCATTTGCTCGCCGTGGAGCGAAACGAGCTTCAGAGCGACAGCCAGGTCTTGCGGCTTGAGCACCCACTGGCGTGTGTTCGCGCGACGGATTGCAGCCGATATTCCCGAAGCTCGGTTCATATGCAGTATGCATATAGGATATGCCGCTCGCCTTGGGAAGCGCCGCCGCTCGCGCAGCTTCCAAATCCGGCGAGGAAAATGTGACACGGACCTCGATATTTGATGGACTAGTTTTCAAGATCAGTGACGCACGTGCGGTGTAAGTGATTGTGGCGGAGACGGGCGCGGATCCGAACAGCGGATCTGCGAAAGGAAGCGGCTGCTGCGCTTCGACGAATACCGGGACGTTTCAAGCATTTTGAAACGCTCGGGTGACGGAAATTAGAGAGCAAGGGGTGTGGTTTTCGGGTGATGTGGTCTCCTTCGGTGGGTTGATCCAGGCTGCGGTGGGCGTCGCCGGGGGCAGCGGCACTTGGGCGTGCGCGAACACGCTCACCGCGTCAGCCGTTCCAACACAGCGATCACGATGAAAAGGCGAGACTGGCTTGCACAGTCGCCGGGAAGATGACCCGGAAGGAGCATCGAGAAACTCCGGGATCCTGATGAGCAATGAGATCTGCCTCGCTACATGCGCGCGGAGTTCCTCGGCCGCGGTGCGTGGTTCGTCGCAGCGAGCGGGCCTGCCATCACGGGGGTGTCGATGTCTCAGGACCGTGGCTGGCGAGAAAGCGTTGGCGCCGCGGCCTTTGAAGGGTTCCAGCTGGGTTGCGACGACGACCGGGGCGACGAGGCGCTTTATCGGCTGGTCGCCATGCGGATTGGCGGTTGCCGTCGAGCGGACACCAACGACCCGCAAGAGCGCATGCAGGATGTCGCGGGGCTTCTCGCGAGCCGATGTCCTTGACGGGGACCGGACTTCGGGAGAGACTCCTCGCCGCGTGCTGGTTCCCCGGTTGATGCTGGGGAGGCAAGAGGGAATGCGGTGAGACGCAAGTCGATGCCGCAGCTACCCCCGTAACTGTAAGCGGCGAGTCCGCGTCCACGACGGCCACTGGGCAACTGGGAAGGCCGGGCGCATGATCACGACCCGCGAGCCAGGAGACCTGCCAGTACGGTCACCCAACCGGTGGGCGGGGCGTACCATACGGAGCGGTCATTCGCAGCGGTGACATTGAGACCGATGCGCAGGCCGTGGGATCCTATTCCACCACCGAAGTCAGACACGTGTGTGGCGCGAACGCCCTGCATTCGCGGTTTGCATTCGTGCTGTCCGCATCGGCTGTCGTTACTACACCCCGAATGGGGTACATGAACGGAGCACTGCGATGCGATTGATTCCGACACCGACCGACGTTCTGCGATCCATACGTGGCGAGCGCGCACTCGAGGGTGCGTGCCCCCAAGACAAGCTCGTGCGGCCAGGTCTCCTGAGCGGCGGCGCACGGGGAGGGTATCCTCGGCGGCGTCACGCCATTGCGCCCCGAGTATTGATGACACTGCTGTGCGCGACCACGACAGCGGCACCCGTGATGGCTGCGGGCGCGCCGAGCAGCGTGTCGCCCATCGTCATTTCAGCGGCCACGTTCCCTCAAGCTCTACCCCAGGCGCTGCCGACCGTGAGCGTGATCACGCGTGTCCAGATCGCGCAGAGTGGTGACAAAAACCTCACGACGTTGCTCCAGCAGGTGGCTGGGGTGCAGATCACCTCCAACGGCGGACCCGGGCACACGGCGACGACCTACCTCGAGGGGTTCGGCGGCACCGATGCGGGGATCCTGGTCCTGCTCGATGGCGTACCGATCACGGCCGAAGATGCCTCGGGTGGCGGGGATTATCTCGAGAACCTCACGACCGATCAGATCGAGCGCATCGAGGTCATCCACGGCAACGTTTCGGCAATCTATGGATCGGGGGCAATCGGCGGGGTCATTCTGATCACCACACGCGAGGCCGGACGAAAGCCTCGGGCTGAGGTCTCCGTGACCGCGGGAAGCCGCAATACGGTAACGGTCTCGGCCAACGCCAGCGGCGAGGTTCACGACACCCGTCTGCAGGTCGGGGTAAGCCGTTTTACGACTGCCGGCATTCCCTCGATCAATCCGGCACAAAGCTCGCTCGTAACCTCCAATCGGTCCGATGGATATCACAATCTGACCGTGAACGGCTCGATCGTGCAGGTATTTGGCCGTCACGAGCGGCTCGGCGCGCGCGTCTTCCTGAGCGACGGGCGTTACAGCTATGACAACAAAACCGCCGGCGGGCGCACAAAGCAAAGCCTATGGCAGATATTCAGCGACAATCGAATCAACTCCATCTGGACATCGCACGTCAGCCTGTCGCGGCAGCGCACCGAGAACATAAACCTCGGCACCTACCCCGCGATGTACCGTTCGACCCATCTCGATGTCCTGTGGCGCAATGTGGTCCGGCTATCCAGGGAATGGACGCTGACCGGCGGCGCAACTTATCAGCATCAGTCGGTCACGAGCGCCGAGCAGGGCGACATTCCGAGCACCTCCCGCAACGTGACCGCGGTGTTCGCCGGTCTCAACGGCTCGTTTGCCGGTAACGAGGTGCAGTTGAACGTGCGGCACGATCAGTTCTCGGGATATGCGCACACCAAGAACACCTTCTATGTCGGGTACGGGCGGCATTTCGGCGATGGCTTCGAGGCGATCGCCAGTTATTCGAGCGCGTTCAACGTGCCGCCGTTGGGTTATCTTTATTACAACAATCCGTACTGGGCGGCCAACCCGTTCTTGAAGCCCGAATCGGCGCACTCGGTGCAGGCGGCGCTGCAATGGTCGGGCGCTCCAGCCACCGTGCGCATGACGTTGTTTCAGACCACCGGCAACAACATGTGGGGCTTTGGCTCGACGCCCGACGGGATGACCCAGTTTCAAAACATCGCCCGCACGCGTACGCGTGGCGTGGAGTTCGCGGGGCGGGGCACGTGGGGACGGTGGAGTTACGACGCGAATCTGACTCTGCAGCAGCCGCTCGCGCTGAGCAAGGTCGGGCACCCGACGTTGCAACGTCAGGCCAGGAGCATGGCCAACGTCAATCTTGACTACGAGTTGGACAAGGTAACTGTCGGTGTCCTGGTTCATTATGCCGGGCGGCGACCGGACGTCGCCTATTCGGCGACGTTTGCCGCAATTCCGGTCACCCTCGGTAGCTACACCACGGTCGGTCTGACCGCGGATGGGCCGATCGGCCGCGATTGGCGCTGGAACGCCCGCGTGGAGAACCTGTTCGACAAGCGGTACGAGACGGCCTACAGCTACAACACCATGCCGTTCGGAGTGTTCGTGGGAGTGACGTGGAGTCCGTTTGGTCTGTGACGCAGACTCCCCGGCCTGCGCGGCTGACGGGTGCGCGTGCCCGAGGCGCTCCGTCGCGCCGTCACGCGCTGCCGGGGGAGCCGTGGTGTCCGGTGCGAGAGAACCCGAGCGTCGCCATGCCGAGCGAACGGATCCGACCGAGCAGCGGCTCGAGTGTGCGCCGCTCGGTCTGTGGGTCGAACAGCAGGCCGGCCACGGTTCCCGAGTGCGCGATCTGCAGGCCAAGCGCGCCACTGGCGCTGCGCAGCGCTCGCAGAGCGTCAAACCCGCGCGTGGGTACGGTGTTCTGGTGGAGTTCGGCGCTGCGGGTCGCCACCGCGGCGATCGCAGCGGGATCTTGCGCCTGGAACGCGGCGCGTGCCTGCTGCAGCAGGCCGGTGTAATTGGCCAGCATGTCTGCGCCGCGCGGCGCGGGAAGACGCAACGTATCGCGGCCGCGGGAGCGCGGCTGGGTGTCAACGCTCAGTAACAGGAATTCCGGGCTCCAGTGCCCCCAGTGCTCGAGCACACGGCCGTCGCGCTGCGCGAACAACACGGTGCCATCGAACATCAGCGGGTCGGAGGCGAGTTCCGCGCGCACCGCTAGACGGGCGAGCATGTCTGCATCGGCTTGCCTGCCGCATGCGGCACAGACTGCACGCAGCGTTGCCAGCACGTCGCTGGTCGAGGAGCCCAATCCGAGTCCAATGGGTATGGGGCAACGCAGCCTCAGTACGCCGCCGAA
>JAJZMI010000137.1 GCA_021798335.1 Pseudomonadota bacterium
GCATCTTCGGCATCCCGCTCGAACCAGTCGCGCGCGCGCCCCAAGCGAAAGCTGTAGCCCCAGGCGTCCATGTCGGCGAACAGCCGATCGCGGCCCACCGCCGGCAGCAGGTCGGCCAGCAGCACCTGCAGATAGCATACCGCGCACTCCTCCGCCTCATCGCCGCCCGCGTCGGTATCGAGGCCGGCGCGGCGCGCCGCGCTCATGCAGATGAAATGACAGGCCTCGTGCAGAACGGAGTGCACGGGCGTGTCCGAGCGTGCATACAGTACAGTGCCGTGCAAGCCCGCCTCGCACTCGCCCCAGTAGGAGCCCGGAATGGGGTCCGTGCACTCGACCGTCGTCAGCGACAGACCATAGCCCTCGAGCAGCGCGGCGAGGCCCGCGCGCCCGACGACCTCGAGCGTCAACACCTCCGGCGTCACAGGGCGGCGAGCCGGCGCATGACGATGTCGGCGAGTTCGCGGCCCATGGCCCCGGTGAGGATCGTCCGCTCGTGCTCGTCGGCGAGCACGAGGCTCTCATTGAACGTATACGAGCGTCGGGCCGTCACCGTCTGCCGCCGCAGCAGTGTCTTGCCGGCGGCATGGACCGAAAACTGCACCGTGTAGGTGACCCGGTACTCGGTCGGCCGGTCGGTGGCGGACACCGCGAGCACTCGGCGCTTGACCGACTGGCGCACGTGGATCACGGCCGTGGCGTGCTTGCGGTCCTCGGTCGGATGCGCCCCGGAGACGATTAGATCGCGGCGCAGGCTCTGCACGAAGTCGCTCTGCTGGTCGCTCGCCTCGATGTACGGACGGCGCATGAGCGCGGGCAGCACCCTGCGTCCTTGCAGGTGGAAACCGCAACCGGCAAGCAGCGCGGCGGCGGCGAGCGTGGCGGTGGCGGCGAGCGCGCGGCAGCGGGTCATGGCGGCTCTCGGATGCGGATCAGACCACGATGTTGACGAGCTTGCCCGGCACGACGATCACCTTGCGCACCGGCTTGCCCGCCACGAACCGATCGACGTGCTCGGCGCCGAGGGCCGCGGTCCGCACCTCGCTCTCGGCGGCGCCGCAGGCCACGCGGATGCGGCCGCGCAGCTTGCCGTTGACTTGGACCACCAGCTCCACCGTGTCCTGCGCCAGCGCGCCCGGGTCCACCTCGGGCCAGCGCTCATCGACCACGGCACGCTCGTGCCCGAGAGCCTGCCACAGAGCATGGCACACGTGCGGAACGATGGGTGAGAGTACCCGCACGATGATCTCGAGCGCCTCGTGCCGCACGGCCCGGCCCGCCGGCGTCGCATCGTCGAAGCGACTCACCGCGTTCAGCAGCTCCATGCATGCGGCGATCGCCGTATTGAAGTTGTGGCGACGGCCGATGTCGTCGGTCGCTTTGGCGAGCCCCTGGTGCGCCGCGCGCCGCAGCGCGCGCTGCGGCTCGCTCAGCATCACTCCCGCCGGCTCCTCCGGCAGACCAGCCCGTACGTGCTCGTACACCGCGCTCCACAACCGGCGCAGAAACCGCGCGGCCCCTTGCACGCCCTCATCCGACCACTCCAGGGTCTGCTCCGGAGGCGCGGCGAACATGGTGAACAGCCGCGCCGTGTCCGCCCCATAGCGCGCCACGAGCCCTTCCGGATCGACACCGTTGTTCTCGGACTTCGACATCTTGCCGAGCCCGCCGTATTCGACGCGCACGGTCTCGCCTTCGTGGGTGCGCGCCTCGAAGATCTCGGCGCCGTTCGCGTCGCGCCGGGCGCTCACGTCGGCGGGATTGAAGTACCGCCGGCGTCCATCCGCGCCGGTGCAGGAGTAGATGTGATTGAGCACCATGCCCTGCGTGAGCAGATGGGTAAACGGCTCGCCGGCGCTCACCAGGCCGATATCGCGCATCACCTTGGTCCAGAAGCGCGAGTACAACAAATGCAGGATGGCGTGCTCGATGCCGCCGATGTACTGATCGACCGGCAGCCAGTAGGCGGCGCGCTCATCGACCATGGCCTCGGTCTGGTCCGGGCAGGCATAGCGCATGTAGTACCACGAGGAATCGACGAACGTGTCCATCGTGTCGGTCTCGCGCCGCGCCGCCCGACCGCACCGCGGACACTGACAGCGGTAGAAAGCGGGTGACTTGGCGAGCGGATTGCCGCTGCCGTCCGGCACCAGATCCTCCGGGAGCGTCACGGGCAACTGCTCGTCCGGCACCGGAACCTCGCCGCAGTGCTCGCAGTGAATGAGCGGAATCGGGCAGCCCCAATAGCGCTGGCGCGAGATGCCCCAGTCGCGCAGGCGATACTGCACGCGCTTGCGGCCGAGACCCCGCTGCTCGAGCGCCGCGGCGACGGCATCCACGGCGGCCTGGAAGGGCAGGCCCGAGAACTCTGCGGAATCGACGGTGATGCCGGGCTCGCCATACGCGGCGATCCAGGGAGCCGCTACATGCTGGTAGGCATCTCGCTCGGAGCGCACCACCATCGCAATGCGCAAGCCGTTGCGGAGCGCGAACTCGAAGTCGCGCTCGTCGTGCGCCGGCACGCCCATGACCGCGCCTTCGCCGTAACCCATGAGCACGTAGTTGGCGACCCAGACCTCGATGGGCTCGCCGGTAAACGGATGCAGCACGTGCAAGCCGGTACGCAGTCCCCTCTTCTCCTGAGTGGCCGCGTCCGCTTCCATGACGCTGCCGCGACGGCACTCCTCGATGAAGGCGGCCAGTTCCGGGCGACCGGCCGCCGCGGCCAACGCCACCGGATGCTCGGCGGCGACCGCCATGAACGTAACACCGAACAGCGTGTCGGCGCGGGTCGTGAATACCTTCAGAGCGCCGTCGGCGCCGAGCGCGGCGCGAGTGTCCGGCGCGTAGGGGAATGCAACCTCGCAACCCTCGCTGCGGCCGATCCAGTTGGCCTGCATCAGCTTCACGCGCTCGGGCCAGCCGGGGAGCCGTGCGAGATCGCCGAGCAGCTCCTCGGCATAGCGCGTGATCGCGAGGTAATACATCGGGATCTCGCGCTTCTCGATGAGCGCGCCGGTGCGCCAACCGCGTCCCTCGATCACCTGCTCGTTGGCGAGCACGGTCTGATCGACCGGATCCCAGTTCGCCACACCCGTCTTGCGATACGCGATGCCGCGCTCGAGCATGCGCAGGAACAGCCACTGATTCCAGCGATAGTAGGCCGGGTCGCAGGTGGCGATCTCGCGGCTCCAGTCGATGCCGAAACCGAGCATGTTGAGCTGCGCGCGCATGTGCTCGATGTTCTGGCGAGTCCAGCGCGCCGGCGGCACGCCGTTGCTCATGGCGGCATTTTCCGCCGGCAGTCCAAATGCATCCCAGCCCATCGGCTGCAGCACATTGCGTCCCTGCATGCGCATGTAACGGGCGATCACATCGCCGATCGTGTAGTTGCGCACGTGCCCCATGTGCAGCCGCCCGGAAGGATACGGCAGCATCGAGAGGCAGTAGAACTTGTCCTTGCCGGCCTGCTCACGAACCTGGAACGTGCCGTGCGTGCGCCAATAGTGCTGCGCGGCGCGCTCGACGGCGGCCGGATCGTACGCTTCGTCCATCGCGGGTCGGTGTGGCTTCTGACTGGTCATCGCTATGGCTCATGGGCGCGCGCGCCCCGCTTCAACGCGGACGCATTGTACGGCGGATGCCGGCCCGCCGCAGCGCGAACGCCCCGGCCAATGCGAGGGCGGCAAGGATCACCGCAAGCCCGTTGCCCACGCGCGCAAAGGGGGTCATGCCCTTCATGGGCGTGACGCTCGAGCGCAGCACGTAGGGCACCTCGACGGGCGCCTGCGCGATCACCTGGCCCTGCGGTCCGATGACGCCTGACACTCCGTTGTCAGTGGAGACGATCATGTAGCGGCCCTCTTCCTGGGTGCGCATGCGCGCCATCTGGAACTGCTGGTAGCGCGCCGGGGTATTGCCGAACCACGCGTCATCGGTGACGTTCACCAGCGCAGTCGCCTTCGGCAGCATGCGCAGCATGTAGCCGCCGTACGCGACCTCGTAGCACACCGACGCTCCGAGCTCGAGCCCGGCGACCGGCAGGGGCTGCTGGTGCGCCGGGCCGGGGGTGAAGCTCGAGTACGGCAGA
>JAJZMI010000232.1 GCA_021798335.1 Pseudomonadota bacterium
ACGCGGCGGGCCTTCTCGCCCCACGCCACGCGCTCGTAGCCGAAATCGGTCGCCTGATCCTCGCTCATTTCGCTCGCCGGATGGTCAAGACCCGGACATTGTATCCTCGGGCGCCGCCCCGAGCGCGATCCAGCGGCCCGGAAGCGCCCTCTACCGCGACCGCGGTCACGGCGTCAAGCACCATCGGAAAGAGGGAAGTATTTGCAATTTGGTGGACGCGGAGCACACAATCTGCGCCGCGTACGGGGGTCTTGAAACCTTCGGGGCCGGACGGTGTCTAAACCCCTCCGGCCTTTTTTATGGAATTCCCCGGCGCTCGGGCCGCGGCGGGCTAGGGCTGCGGGCTCGGCTTGCACTATCATTGTGCATCCGCCGCCAGCCGTGGAATCTCGTGGACGCCACCGATACCTCGCATCCCGATTATTACCATCGAGTGGTTGACTGTCAGTGGGCTTGTCCAGCGCACACGGACGTTCCCGAATACATCCGCCTGATCGCCCAGGGCCTGTTCACCGAGGCCTATCTTCTCAATCGTCAATCCAACGTCTTTCCCGCCATTCTCGGCCGGGTGTGTGACCGGCCGTGCGAGCCGGCCTGCCGGCGCGGGCGAATCGAGAGCAAGCCGGTGGCCATCTGCCGGCTCAAGCGCGTGGCGGCGGACAATCGTGACGACATCACCGGGCGGCTGCCGCCCGTGCCGCGCCTGAAGAACGGCAAGCGCATCGCCTGCGTCGGCGCTGGCTGCGCCTCGCTCACGGTGGCCAACGATCTGCTGCCGCTCGGTTACGAGGTGACGATCTTCGAGCAGAACGATCGGCCCGGCGGACTGATGCGCAGCAACATCCCGGCGTTCCGGCTGCCGGAGCCGGTGCTCGATGAGGAGATCGGGATGATCCTCGGGATGGGGGTCGAGCTGCGCCTCGGCGAGCGTATCGACAGCCTCCGCGCCCTGATCGAGACCGGGCGCTTCGATGCGGTGTTCGTCGGCTCGGGGGCGCCGAAGGGCAAGGAGCTGCGTTTGCCGGGACGCGACGAGGCCGCGGCCAACGTGCACATCGGTATCAGCTGGCTCGAGTCGGTCGCCTTCGGACACGTCGATCGCATCGGCGAGCGGGTACTCATCATCGGCGTCGGCAACACGGCGATGGACTGCTGCCGCACCAGCCTGCGGCTCGGGGCCCGCACGGTGCGGGTCATCGCGCGCAAACCCCGGGGCTTCTTCAAGGCCTCGCCCTGGGAGCTCGAGGACGCCGAAGAGGAAAACGTCGAGATCCTCGTCAACCGCTCGCCGAAGGCGTTCGTGATCGACAACGGCCGCCTGGCCGGCATGCACTTCGAGTGCATGGAATACGAGCTGGACGCGCGCGGCCGCATCGTCGCGGAGCGGGTCGCCGGCGAGCAGTTCCTCCCGGCCGACGACGTGATCCTCGCGATCGGCCAGGAGAACGCTTTCCCGTGGATCGAGCGCGACCTCGGCATCGCGTTCGACAAATGGAACGTCCCGGTCGTCGACGCGAGGACGTTCCAGTCCACGCGTCCCGGCGTTTTCTTCGGCGGCGATGCGGCGTTCGGACCGAAGAACATCATCTGGGCCGTGGAGCACGGCCATCAGGCGGCGATCTCGATTCACCGCCACTGTCACGGCGAGCCGCTCACCGAGCGCCTCCCTCCCGGGCTGAACCTGCAGAGCCGCAAGATGGGCATGCACGAGTGGGCCTATGCGAACGACTACGCGCCGATCGAGCGCCGGCTGATGCCGCACGTATCGTTGAAGGAGCGGTTCAAGAAGCTGAATATCGAGGTGGAGCTCGGTTTCAGCGCCGAGCAGGCCGCCGCGGAGGCGCAGCGCTGCCTCAATTGCGACGTGCAGACGGTGTTCAGCGCGAAGCTGTGCATCGAATGCGACGCCTGCATCGACATCTGTCCGGTCGATTGCCTGACGATCACGAGCAACGGCCCGGAAGCCGAGCTGCGCGCGCACCTGAAGGCTCCCGCGCAGAATCTCGCGCAGCCGCTGTACGTGTCGGCGGCGCTGCCGCAGACCGGCCGGGTGATGATCAAGGACGAGGACCTGTGCGTGCACTGCGGGCTGTGTGCCGAGCGCTGCCCCACCGCCGCCTGGGACATGCAGAAATCCACCCTTCATTGGCCGCATGCCGAGGACGAGGCCCGCGCGCTCGAGCAGCGCAAGCCCAAGATCGCCTGACCCCGCCATCGTGGAGCCACCATCGGCAACCGCCACGGACCCACCCCCGTGCTCGCCCGCCCAGGGTCGCGCCGCGACCGCTGTCTGCCCGATGCACCGTTCGTCAATGACTTGCCAAGCGCCATGACAACCGCCAACCGCATCAATGATTTCACCATCAAGATCGCCACGGTCAACGGCACCGGCTCGGCGAGTGCCAACACGCTGCTGATGAAGTCGATCTTCCGCAGCGGCGTGCCGGTGATGGGCAAGAACTTCTTTCCGTCGAATATCCAGGGGTTGCCGACCTGGTACGAGATTCGTGTCTCGCGGGACGGGCACGTGGCCCGTTCCGGCACGGTCGAGCTGATGGTGGCGCTCAATCCCGAGACCTACGCGCGCGACGTGCGCGAGCTCGCCCCGGGCGGCTACCTGCTGTACGACTCCACCTGGCCGCGCCCGGTGCTGCTGTCGCGCGCCGACATCACCGTCATCGGCGTGCCGCTGGCCAAGCTGTGCAACGAGAACTTCACCGGCGTGCGCACCCGCATCCTGATGAAGAACATCTGTTACGCGGGCGCACTCGCGGCGCTGCTGAACCTCGACCTCGAGCGGATCCGCGATCTGCTCGGCGAGACCTACGGGCGCAAGCCGCAGCTGCTCGAAAGCAACATGAAGGCCATCACGTTGGGCTTCGAGTACACGCGCGCGCATTTTCCCTGTCCGCTGCCGCTGTCGGTCGAGCGGATGGATCGCACCGCCGGGCACATCATGATCGACGGCAACACGGCGGCCGCGCTCGGGTGTGTGTTCGCCGGCGCAACCGTGGCGGCGTGGTATCCCATCACGCCCTCGACGTCGCTGATGGACGCCTTCAAGCGCTTCTGCGAGCGCCTGCGCATCGACTCGGACAGCGGCGCAAAGCGCTTCGCGTTCATCCAGGCGGAGGATGAGCTGGCCGCGATCGGCATGGTGCTCGGCGCCGCATGGAACGGCGCGCGCGCCTTCACCGCGACTTCGGGGCCCGGCATCTCGCTGATGAACGAGTTTCTCGGCTTGGCGTACTACGCCGAGGTGCCGGCGGTGGTGTTCGATATCCAGCGGGTGGGTCCTTCCACCGGTATGCCGACGCGCACGCAGCAGGGCGATCTGTTGTCCTGCGCCTACGCCTCGCACGGGGACACGCGCCACATCTGTCTGTATCCCGCCGACCCCCGAGAATGCTTCCAAATGGCAGTCGAGGCATTCGATCTGGCCGAGCGGCTGCAGACCCCCGTGCTGGTCGTGTCCGATCTCGATATCGGCATGAATGATTGGATGGTCCGCGAGTTCCCGTGGGACGACGCCTACCGGCCCGATCGCGGCAAGGTGTTGACTGCCGAGCAGATCGAGTCGCTGGAGAAGTTTCACCGCTATCTCGACCCGGACGGTGACGGCATTCCCTGGCGCACGCTCCCGGGCGTGCACCCCAAGGCGGCCTATTTCACGCGCGGTTCCGGCCACAACCAGTTCGGCGCGTACACCGAGGACGCCGCGGAGTACCAACAGGTCCTCGACCGGCTGTTGAGAAAATGGCAGACCGCCAGGCAGCGCGTGCCGCGCGCGCTACTCGACGGCGAGGGGAGCGAGATCGGCATTGTGTCGATCGGCAGTGGCGACAGTGCGGTGCGCGAGGCGCTGGCGTTGCTGCGTGCGCAGGGCGTCGCGATCGACTATCTGCGGGTGCGGGCGTTCCCATTCGGCGAGGAGGTCGAGCGCTTCCTCGCCGATCACCGGCTGGTGTTCGTTGCCGAGCAGAACCGCGACGCGCAGTTGCGCGCCCTTTTGACGCTGGAGACGGCGGTCGAGAAGGCCAAGCTGAGATCCCTGCTGCACTACAGCGGCTTGCCCGTCAGTTCGC
>JAJZMI010000147.1 GCA_021798335.1 Pseudomonadota bacterium
TTCCGGCCGCGAGTCTCGGACCGGGCTATCTGAAAGCGCTGCGCGAGGTGCTGCCCCGGGCGAGCGGTGTCTGGGCGGTCGGGGGGACCGGCGCGCACGATCTTGCGGCGTGGCTGCAAGCCGGTGCAAGCGGCATCGGGGTGGGCGGATCGCTGTACAGGGCGGGCGATGCGGCCGCGGTGGTCGAGGAGCGCGCGCGGGCGCTGCAGACCGCCTGGCGCGGCTTGCAGGCCTCTGGCGCGCTCGGAGGCGGCTGAGGCACGCCGAGGCAGCCGAAAGCGATCAACTGGGTTATCCTGGAATCTTCGGCCGAACCAACTTGATCATCGCTGCGGCGTAGATCGGGAGGCTCGGGGTCTGCTGCGCCAATTTGAACGAAAGTGATCGCGCGAGGCGGACGGGACCGCCGGTGATGTTCCCGGTATTCGATGTGGCCAGCGAACGATCGATGCCACTACAATCGGCTGAGTCGGATATGACCATGGGCGTCGACGGATCGCGTGCAAAGCGTATCGCTTGGCGACGGTGCGAGCCTGCGGCCGACGAGAAATCAACGGAGACTCCATGAACGATACGGTGGAAGCGGTTGCCCTCGAGGCCCGCCCGAAGGCGGCGGCGGTATTCATCGGCTTGCTGGCAGCCCTGGCGGGCTTGATGTTCGGCCTGGATATCGGCGTGATTTCAGGCGCCGAGCAGTTCATCAAGGCCGATTTCGGCATCTCCGACGTAGTCCTCGAGCACATCGTCAGCTGGATGATGCTGGGGGCGGCCGTGGGCGCGCTCGCGGGCGGCTGGATGGCCAGGAGCCTCGGACGCAAGCGATCGCTCTTGGTGGGATCGGCGATATTCGTCGCAGCCTCGATTCTGTGCGGCGTGTCGTGGTCCGTTGGATCGCTGTTGGCCGGGCGCCTGATTCTGGGCGTGTCGATCGGAATGCTCTCCTTCACCTCGCCGATCTACCTGGCTGAGATTGCCCCGGAGACCATACGCGGCTCGATGGTGTCGTTCTATCAATTGATGATCACCATCGGCATATTCGTGGCTTACCTGTCGGATCTCGCCTTCAGCTACTCCGGGAACTGGCACTGGATGCTCGGCATCATCGCCATTCCGGGGGTATTGTTCTTCCTGGGTGTCTTTACACTGCCTGACAGTCCGCGCTGGCTGATGATGCGTGGACGGACCGAAGAGGCGACCCGAGTACTGACCAGGCTGCGCGGCAACCCGCAAATCGTCGCGCAGGAAGAGCAGGAAATCGCCGCTCAATTGCGCATCCCGCAGCATGGCTGGCGCATGTTTCTCCAGAACTCGAATTTCCGCCGTTCGGTGGGGCTGGGAATTCTGCTGCAGATCGTGCAGCAATTCACCGGCATGAATGTGGTGATGTACTACGCTCCGATCATTTTCAAGGACATGGGATATCAGAAGGAAGCGCAGATGGTGTTTACCGCCATCGTTGGGCTTACCAATGTGCTGGCGACGTTCATTGCCATCTGGCTGGTCGACAAGCTGGGTCGCAAGCCGATCCTGTACATCGGATTTTCGGTGATGGCGATCGGTATGGCGCTCGTGGGCATCATGATGCATCTGGGCATCGATACCCGTGTAGAGCAACTGTTCACCGTGGCCATGCTGCTGACCTTCATCATCGGCTTCGCGATGTCGGCGGGCCCGTTGATCTGGATTCTGTGCTCGGAGGTGCAGCCGATCAATGGCCGCGACTTCGGCATAGCGCTTTCCACCCTGACCAACTGGGTCGCCAATTTCGTGGTGGGCGCGACCTTCCTGACGCTGCTTAACAGCTTCGGGCATGCGCAGACGTTCTGGCTTTACGCCGGATTCAATGCCGTGTTCCTGCTGATTACGGCAATGCTGGTGCCGGAGACCAAGAATGTCACCCTGGAATTCATCGAGCGCAACCTGATGGCCGGCAAGCCGCTGCGCAAGATCGGGCAATGAACTCTGGCACGAGGTGGCAACGAAAGCGGCACACGAGGCGCGGCGTTTCCCGAGAACCAAGCCGTGACCTCATCCCCGTGCGCACGAGCGTGCTCATGGCGATGACCCCAGGCGGTGGGATCCGGCCGCCACGGGCCCGTCTGCGCGCTATCGCGCCGCAGAGCCTTCCGCGGGCCATGGCCTTCTTTGCGCCAGCGCGCCCCGGCCGGGACGGGAGGATCTACAACCCGAGTTCGCTTAGCCCAGGGTGATCGTCCGGGCGGCGCCCGAGGGGCCAGTGATAGAGGCGGTGTGCCTCGCTGATGGGCATATCGTTGATGCTCGCGAGGCGGCGGCGCATCAGGCCGCGCTCGTCGAACTCCCAGTTCTCATTGCCGTAGGAGCGGAACCAGGCACCGCCGGAGTCGTGCCACTCATACGCGAAGCGCACGGCGATGCGGTTGCCAGTGAAGGCCCAGACTTCCTTGATCAGCCGGTAATCGAGTTCGCGTGCCCACTTGCGCTCGAGGAACGCGACGATCTCGGCGCGGCCGTTGAGAAATTCCGCGCGGTTGCGCCAGCGACTGTCCTCCGTGTAGGCGAGCACGACGCGCCCGGGATCGCGGCTGTTCCAGGCATCTTCGGCCGCGCGGGTCTTGAGGGCGGCGCTCTCGGTGGTAAAGGGCGGCAGCGGTGGGCGGTTGGACATGGTCTGCTCCTCGATCGTAACGATCCGCACCCGCGATATGGGCCGCGCCGCGGGCCGATCAGTGATTGTCGCGCGGCACGCCGAAGCGCGCCTCGACCCGCTGATACTTTTCCGCGCCGTTGAGGATCATGCCATCGCCGAGCTGGCTCACCATGGCGCGCTGGATTTGCTGCCACGGCGTCTGCGAGGGCGGCGAGCGGTAGCCACCCGCCGCCTCGAGCGCTGCGCGCCGTGCGGCCAGCTCGCGCTCCTCCAGGAGCACATCGACCGTGCGCTTGCGTAGATCGACGCGCACCCGGTCGCCGGTCTTGAGCAAGGCGAGGCCGCCGCCGGCGGCCGCCTCGGGGGAGGCATTGAGAATCGAGGGGGATCCGGAGGTGCCGGACTGGCGGCCGTCGCCGATGCACGGCAGGACCGTGACACCCTGTTTGATCAGATAGCCGGGCGGACGCATATTGACCACCTCGGCCGAGCCGGGATAACCGATCGGACCGGTGCCGCGCATCACCAATATCGTGTGCCCGTCGATGCCGAGGGCCGGATCGTCGATGCGCGCGTGATAATCCTCGGGCCCGTCGAATACGGCGACCGGTCCCTCGAACGCGTCCGGATCCCGCGGATCGCTCAGATGGCGGGTGCGGAACTCCGAGGAGATCACGCTGGTTTTCATGATGGCCGAATCGAACAGGTTGCCGCGCATGACCAGAAAGCCCGCATTGGCTTTCAGCGGCCGATCGATCGGGCGGATCACCTGCTCGTCGGCGATTGGGCGGCCACGGCAGTTCTCCCCGATGCTGTGGCCGTTCGCCGTCAGCGCCTGCTCGCGAATCAGGCCGGCCTGCATGAGTTGATTGACTACAGCCGGCACGCCGCCGGCGCGGTGAAAGTCCTCCGCCAGGTACTCCCCGGCGGGCTGCAGGTTCACCAGCAGCGGGACCTCGTAGCCGTGGCGCTGCCAGTCATCGAGCGTGAGCTCGACGCCCATGTGCCGGGCAATGGCCTCGATGTGAATCGGCGCGTTGGTCGAGCCACCGATTGCCGAACTCACCACGATCGCGTTGAGGAACGCCTCGCGCGTCATGATCGCCGAGGGCCGCAGGTCCTCGCGCACCATCTCGACGATGCGCACGCCGGTCTCATAGGCGATCTGCCCGCGCTCCCGGTAAGGGGCCGGAATGTTCCCGGCGCCGGGCAGCTGCATTCCGAGGGCTTCGGCGAGCGAGTTCATGGTGCTGGCGGTGCCCATGGTGTTGCAATAGCCGGTCGAGGGGGTCGATGCGGCCACGCGCTCCATGAATCCCGCATAGTCGATCTCGCCGGCCGCCAGCAGCTGCCGGGCCTGCCACACGATGGTGCCGGAGCCGACCCGCTGGCCGTCGAACCAGCCGTTGGTCATCGGCCCGACCGAGAGCGCGATGGCCGGAATGTCCACGGTCGCCGCGGCCATCAGGCACGCCGGCGTGGTCTTGTCGCAGCCGATGGTGAGCACCACCCCATCGAGCGGATAGCCGTGCAGGATTTCCACCAGGCCGAGGTAGGCGAGATTGCGATCGAGCGCGGCGGTCGGACGGCGGCTGGTCTCCTGAATGGGATGAACCGGAAATTCGATCGGCACGCCCCCGGCGGTGCGGATGCCGGCGGCCACTCGCTCGGCGAGCACCATGTGATGGCGGTTGCAGGGCGAGAGGTCCGAGCCGGTCTGGGCGATGCCGATGATCGGCCGGCCCGATTGCAGCTCTGCGAGCGTCAGACCGTAGTTCAGATAGCGCTCGAGATGCAGGGCGGTCATGCCCGGATCATGCGGATCATCGAACCACGCGCGCGAGCGCAGCTTCGGTCCGGTGGCTTGCTTGCGGTCTGGTGCGCTCATGATGTCCCAGTCGGTTCGGATGCTTTGAGAGTAATAATCATATAATATGTCGGCGCACGTGGGAACTCGCCGTGCGGCGGGGCAGAGCCTGCGAGAGGCAAGCTGCAGATATAATCGATGCATACCGGACACACCGGCGAGCCGAACGAGGCATTCGTGGCCCTCAGCAAGATCCCGCGTGATCGCAATTTGACCTATGGCCTGGTCGAGTCCCTCGGCCAATTGATCGTGACCGGCGAGTTCGATGCCAAGGCTTTCCCCACCGAGGGAGAGTTGTCCCGGCAGCACGGCACCAGCCGTTCGGTGACACGCGAGGCGGTGAAGATGCTCACCGCCAAGGGGTTGTTGCAGGCGAGGCCGCGTCAGGGCACGAGCGTCACGCCGGAGACGCAGTGGAATCTGCTCGATCCGGATGTCTTGCGCTGGCTGCTCGAGCGCAAGTTCTCGCTGCGGCTGCTGGCCGAGTTCACCGAGATGCGGCTGGCGATCGAGCCGGCGGCCGCGCGGCTGGCCGCCCGGCGCGCCGATCCCGAAGCCATCGCTCGCATCCGCGATGGGCTGCGGCGGATGATTGCCGCCGGTGCCGGCGATGAGGAGCCGGTGACGGCCGACATCGCATTCCACACGGCCATCCTGGCGGCGACGGGCAATCGTTTCTATGCGCAGCTCGACCCGTTGATCAATACCGCGCTGAGAATCTCGATCCGCTTCACCAACCGGATCAAGGGTCGCGCGGCGGGCATCGCCGGTCACGACGAGGTGCTCGATGCGATCGCGGCGGCAGATGCCGAGCGCGCGGGCCTTGCGATGCACGCGCTGATTTCCGATGCGTTGCAGCTGATCGAGGCCGCGGCGGAAAATCCGGGCGCCGCCGGCGCACGCCGGTCGCGCCGCGCCGGCTGATCGGACCCGCGGTGCGCACGCCGGCGACTCCGTGCATGGGGAATCTCAACCTTGTCTTGACCGGCACAATGGTCCGCAGTCGCCGGTCCGGTCGAGGCGCGTGTATTGCGGCCGTGGCTGCCGGCAGAACGAGAGGGCGCGCCCGCTGTCCGATAGCAGGACAGAGGAACAGGCCGATACTCATGGCCTGTGGATTGCGCGCATCTGAATCCGACCGCGCCGATCCCGTGGCCCTCGAGCGCCGCGCGGCCGGTCACGGGTCGGCGGGAGCTGTACTGCCGTGACGGTGAAGGGGCAGGTCGAACCGCGGATCTTCATCCTGGGGAGTGACCCATCGAGCGCAGCGCGGCTCGCGGATCTGCTGCGCCAGCGTGGCCCCGAGGTGTCGGTCTACCTTAATGCCGCCGATCTGATGGCTGCCGTGGGACAGAGGGCTCCGCGGCTGGTGATTCTGCGCGTGGCCGATGGCGGTGCTACGGATTGCTCACTCGGCGTGACGCTCGCGACCCTGTTTGCGGTTCCGTTCATCGTGCTGGCGGACAGCTGGGAGGAGGGTGGGGCGCGTGCGGCCGCTGAGAGCGGCGCGCTCGCGTTTCTCGCCGGCGCGCAGACCCGTCTGCAGGAGTGCGTCCCGGCGATCATTACGGCGATGGAACGTCATGCCGAGCTGCGCGAACTGCACGAGCGCGTGCGCAAGATCACGCAGGCATTGCACGATGCCCGGACGATCAGCACCGCCTGCGGTGTATTGATGGAGCGCTTCCAGGTTGATCGCCGCGAGGCCTTCGAGCGGCTGCGCGCCGCGGCCCGCGCGCGGCGCACGCGCCTGCTCGAGAGCGCCGCCGCGGTGCTCGCGGCGGTGGAGTCGATCAACGAGTTCGGCGCGCCGGACCGTGACGCGGCGCACAGTTCAAGGTCGAAAAGCAGATAACATAAGAATCCAGGGTGCACCCGAACCTCGTGCGCCCGTCACGGGCGCACTCGGCGCCGGGCGCCGCGTTCCCGCGCCACAGCTCCTCCCGGGCCCTGGCTCCGCCCGCAATGGCTTGCTCCGGGCTGCGTACGGCGCTTGCCGCGCCGCAGCAGTAGTGCACGACTCTGCAAATCAAACGGTAGTGGACGATTCAGCATCGGGGGCAAGTGGGCGATGTGCTCGAGTCGCTCACAGTGTCCCGGCACAGACTCCGTCCGGGCTCGACGCGCATGGCTCTGGCCGTCGTGCAGCCGGGCCCACCGTGTCGGATCAGCTGGGACGTCGGATAGCGCGATTCGATCCGTCGGGCATGGACCGATGGCGCGCGGATGTGCTGCATCGGGGTGCTGATCGCTCTGCGTTCTCGGGCGAGCCCGGCAAGCCGCTCATCGAGCTCAGACAGTACGCTGCGACGGGAGAGGTCATGCGTGCTCCAGCCTTCGTTTCAATGTCCGCTCAGGGTTGTCTGCAATGCGAATGAAGGAAGCGGCCGGCCCGCGGCGCGGTTCTAGAGACCCACGGAGTGTGCCCGCAAGGGATCAGCGTGACGCGCCGCAAGAGGACCTGGAGGGTCGCAAGCCGGCGCTCCCGCGTGCCTTGCGCGGCGATGTGCGCCGGCTGGTCCGCGCGCCAGGCCCTCCGTTAACGTGTTGACGTGATTTCGTTTTGGCCTGTGTTTCGCGGCCTAAACGTGCCCCACCGCGACACCTTGTTCCCGTCGGGAATATTGTGAGCACAAAAACCCCGTAAGCTCTTGACTTACGGGGTGAAATAGGCCGTTTCACCTATGCGGATCAACAAATTATCAGAGGGCCTGGGGTCCGCGCGGCGCGGGCTTTGGGCCTGCCGAGCCTCTCGTCCGTGCTCGTGCGTGTCGCCGAGCGGCTCGAGCCCGGCCTGCGCGCCGGGGAGCTCGCGCCGCGGGACATCGAGATGCTGCGGCGCGTCACCGATCGCTGCTGCCGGTATCTGGTCGATCCTGCCGACGTCAAAGCCGCCGATGCGGTGGTGGAGTTACTGGCCATCGAACCGTGTGCAACCGTGGGCTGCTGGGAGCGGATTCACCTGCTGCTCGGGTTGGTCGAGGAGGGAACCGAGATCGCGCGGATGCGCCCCGCGTGCGCCGCTGCGGCCGGTGGCGACGGGCATGATCCCCTGACCGGACTGTGCACCGGGACCGCTTTGCGGGAGCTGCTCGAGGAGGTGCTGAGCGCGTGCGCCGCGCGCCAAGCCCCCGTCGGAGTCATGTCGATCGGTATCACCGGGGTGGAGGACATCGCCGACTCCTTTGGCAGCGACATGGGCACGGCGGTGCTGACACGGGTCGCGGCCGAGCTGATTCGATCCGTGCCCTGCGGCGGCCTGGTCGGCCGCCTCGGCGCGGATCGTTTCGTCGTCGTCCGCGACGGCTTCACCGCTGCGCAACTCGCCGAGGAGGCGCGGCGATTGGCCGAATTGATCTGCCGCAGCCATCAGATCGGCGGGCACCTGGTTGCCGTGACGGCTCGCATCGGTCTGGCGATCAGCGGACAACATGGCGAGGATGCCGCCGAGCTGCTCGCTAACGCCGATGTCGCGCTGCATCAGGCCAGGGTCCGCAGACTCCCGGCGGCGCAATTCTTCGCACCGCACATGCGCGAGCAGGCGCTGCGGCGGGTGAGTCTGGAGGGCGCGCTGCGCGCGGCGCTCGAGCGCGGCGAGTTCGAGCTGCATTATCAGCCGAAACTCGCGCTGTGCACGGGGCGCGTGTGCGGCCTCGAGGCGCTGATCCGTTGGCGCTGTCCGACGCGGGGCCTGGTCGCGCCCGGGGAGTTCATCCCCATCGCCGAGGAGAGCGGCCTGATCGTGCGACTCGGCGACTGGGTGATCGACGCGGCGTGCCGGCAGATCATGCGCTGGCAGCGCGAGCACGTGCCGCCGCTGCCGGTGGCGATCAATCTGTCCGCCGTTCAGCTATGCGCGCCCCAGACGGGCCAGCGGATCGTGCAGACCCTGCACCGATACGGTGTGCATCCACGGACGGTGGAGGTGGAGGTCACCGAGTCCGCGGTGATGCACGATGCGCAGGCCGCACTCGGCTGTCTGAGCGAGCTGGGCCGCGCCGGCGTGCGCGTGGTGATCGACGATTTCGGTACGGGCTATTCCAACCTGAGCCAGCTCATGCGGCTGCCGCTCGCGGCGATCAAGATCGACAAATCCCTCATCGCCCGCATCGCGATGCACGCGCGTGACGCCGCGATCGCGCGGGCGATCATCGACATCGCGCGCACCCTCGGGGCGCGTGTCGTGGCCGAGGGCGTGGAAAGCGCGCAGCAACGCGATCTGCTCGCCGCCGCGGGCTGCGATGAGTATCAGGGCTTTCTGATCGCCAAGCCCATGGACGCGAAGCGCCTGCAGGCGTGGCTCAGCCGCCAGGGGATCGAGCCGTACCGCGTCTGAGCCGCTCCTGCGGCAAGGCCTGCGCGGCTCAGTATCCGCAGCGCGTGCCGCTCGGATGCCACTGCAGAACGTTGGGCGCGTAAGTCGGGGGTCTGAAGGCGCGCGCGACCCGCTCAAATGCATATGCGAAGCCGAGCAGCCGGGGTTCGGACCATTTTGGACCGATGAACGACAGGCCGACCGGCAGTCCATCGACCTCGCCCATCGGCACGGTGATGTAGGGATAGCCGGCGACCGCCGGCAGCGTGCTGTCGCCGCCGCCGATACCCACATCGCCGTTCACCAGATCGATCACCGAGGCCGGATTCTGTGTCGGAGAGATCAGTGCCGCGATGTGGTGCTCGGCCAGCAATCGATCGATGCCGTCCGGCCCGGCGAGGCGCAGATTCGTCGCGCGCGCGCGGATATAGGCCGGATTGTCCAACCCCTTGGTGCGCTCGGCCTGCAGGAACAGGCTCTGGCCGAACCAGCGCATCTCGCGCGGGTGACTGTCGTCAAAGGCGATCAGCCCGGCGAGCGTGCGGCTCTTGACCGCCGGGGGCGATCCGGCCAGGTACTCGTTCATGTCGACTTTCAGCTCGGTGAGCAGCACCAGGTTCTCGTTCGTCTCGAGCGGCGCCATGTGATAGTCGTCGACTTTGACCAATACCGCGCCCTCGGCCTTCAGCAGGGCCAGCGCGTGGTGGAATACTGCCAGCGTCTTGGGCGAGAAATTCTTCAGCAGAAACTGCGCGATCCCGAGCCGCACGCCTGCGAGGGCGTGCGGATTGAGCGCCGCGACGTAGTTGGTGCGATGCGCGTCGGCGTGTGCGGTGGCCGGGTCGGCCGGGTCCGAGCCGGCCATGGCGGTCAGCAGCATCGCCGCGCCGCGCACGGTGTGGGTGATGGGGCCGGCGGTGTCCTGGGTGCGGCTGATCGGGACGATGCCGGTGCGCGACACCAACCCGACCGTCGGCTTCAGCCCCACCACGCCGTTCATCGACGCGGGGCAGCTGATCGAGCCGTCGGTCTCGGTGCCGATGGCCGCGGGCGCGAGGCCCGCGGCAACGCCCGCCGCAGGGCCCGAACTCGAGCCGCAGGCGGTGCGATCGAGCATGTAGGGATTGCGGGTCAGGCCGCCGACGGCGCTCCAACCGCTGACCGAGTGAGCCGAGCGGATATTGGCCCATTCCGAGAGATTTGCCCGGCCGAGAATCACCACGCCGGCGCGGCGCAGGTTGCGGATCACTGTGGCACTGACCGAGCGAACGTTCTTCGCCAGCGCGAGCGATCCGGCGGTGGTGGGCAGCCCCGCGATGTCGATATTGTCCTTGACCAGCACCGGGATCCCATCGAGCGGTCCGAGAGGATGTCCGGCAGCGCGGCGGGCGTCCGAGGCGCGCGCTTCGGCCATGGCGCGCGGGTTCAGCGCGATCACGGCATGGATTTTCGGATTGATCCTGGCAATACGCGCCTCGTAGAGGCGCACCAGCGTCTGCGCGCTCACTCGGCGGGCGGCCAGATCGGCCGAGAGGCGCGGCACCGTGGCGCAGGTGAGATTGACGGCGCGTGCCGTACCGAACCCGAGGCAAGAGAGCGCCGCGGCGCTGATCGCGACTCTGCTGAGCATGCATCCCCCCGGAAAGTGGTCGCTGCCGCATTATCGTGCATTGCGGCCGCGGCGCAAACTTGCCCGAGCGTCCCCCCCGGGGCGAGCGCCCTAGGTCCGATCAGTCCGGCTGCTCGATCAGGATGCGGCCCGCCTCGATCCGCACCGCGTAGGTGCGCAGCGGCTCGTAGGCCGGAGGCGTCAGGGCCTCGCCGGTGCGCAGGCAGAAGCGCGCCCCATGGCGGGGGCAGATGATCTGGCAGGACTCGACCGCGGCGCCCTCCAGGCGCTGCCCGTCGTGGGTGCAGACGTCATCGACCGCATAGACGGTCTCGCCGCAGCGCACAACGAGCACGGGCTGGCCGTCGAGATCGGCCTCGAGGGGCACCTGCTCGGCCAGCGCTTCGGCCGATCCGGCGTCGATCCAGCCCATCAGTACATCCCGGTCTGCAGCCGAGCCGCTTCCGACATCATGCTCTGGTCCCACGGCGGATCGAACGTCAGCTCGACTCTTGCCTCGCGCACCGTGGGGATGCGCTCGAGCTTGTCGCGCACGTCATCGACCAGGATCTCCCCCATGCCGCACCCCGGAGCGGTGAGGGTCAGTTTGACATCGACACTGCGCGTGCCGTCCTCGTTCGCCACGACGTCGCATCCGTAGACCAGGCCCAGATCGACGATGTTGACGGGAATCTCCGGGTCATAACAGGTGCGCATCTGTTCCCAGGCGAGCTGACGCACGTCCTCCTCGGTGGCGTTCGGCGGCAGCTCCGGTGGCTTGACCGGCTCGCGGCCGATCGACTCGGCATCTTCGCCGCTGATGCGAAACAGATTGCCTTCGATGTACACCGTGAAGCTGCCCCCGAGCGCCTGCGTGATGTAGCCGGACTGGCCCGGCTGCAGGGTGACTTCCGTCCCCGCCGGCACGATGACCGCGCGCACCTCGCGTTGCACGATGAACGGTTCGCTTTCATACCCGCGCATGATCGTCCGCTCACTCCTCCGTCGAGACCGCGTCCGCGCTGCGCTCGAGCGCGGCGTTGAGCGTATGCCAGCACAGCGTGGCGCACTTGACACGAGCGGGGAATTCATTGACGCCGCCGAGCGCGGCAAGCTTGCCGAGCGAGGCATCCGCCACGGCATGCGGCTCGGTCAGCAGCACATGGATGCGATCGTAGAGCTCCTTGATCGCCGCCTTGTCCTTGCCCTTGACCGCCTCGGTCATCAGCGAGGCCGAGGCGGTCGAGATCGCGCAGCCCTTGCCCTCGAAGCGGATATCCGCGATGCGATCGCCGTCGAAACGCAGCCACACGGTGAGGCGGTCGCCGCAGAGCGGATTGTGGCCCTCGGCGTGCGCATCGGAATGGGCCAGCGCGCCGAAATTGCGCGGCTGGCGGTTGTGATCCAGGATGACGTCGCGGTAGAGATCTTTCAGGTCCATCAACCGAATACCTCGCGGGCTTTCTCGAGCGCGGCCACCAGCGCGGCGACGTCCGCCTCGGTGTTGTAACAGCCGAAGGAGGCGCGGGCCGTGGCCGGAACATCAAAGAAGGTCATCACCGGCATCGCGCAGTGATGGCCGGTGCGGATGGCCACGCCCTGGCTGTCGAGAACGGTTCCCAGGTCGTGCGGGTGGCAGCCGCGCATCGTGAACGACAGTACCGCCGCCTTGTGCGCGGCGGTGCCGATGATCTCGATCCCCGGCAGCCGCTCGAGCGCGGCGGTGGCCTGCGCGAGCAGGCGCTGCTCGTGCGCTGCGAGCGCCTCCAGGCCCAGGCTCTCGAGATAGTCCATCGCCGCGGCGAGCCCCACCGCGCCGGAGATGTTCGGCGTGCCGGCCTCGAATTTCCACGGCAGGTCATTATACGTGGTGTGCTCGAACGAGACGGTGCGGATCATCTCCCCGCCGCCCTGCCAGGGGGGCATCTCCTGCAGCAGCTCTTCCCGGCCGTACAGCACGCCGATGCCCGTAGGACCGTAGAGCTTGTGGCCCGAGAAGGCGTAGAAATCACAGCCCAGCGCGCGCACGTCGATCGGCGCGTGGGCGACGGCCTGGGCGCCGTCGAGCAACACGAGCGCGCCGCACGAATGCGCCGCTTGCACGATGCGCTCGACGGGCACGACGGTCCCGAGCGCATTCGACACCTGTGCCACCGCCACGAGGCGGGTGCGGGAGCTGAGCAGCCCGAGCAGTGCATCGAGCTCGATCTCGCCGCGCCGGTTGATCGGCGCCACCTTGAGTGTGCAGCCGGTCTGCTCACAGACCATCTGCCAGGGCACGATGTTGGCGTGATGCTCCAGCGCGCTGATCAGGATCTCATCGCCCCTGCCGAGGCGTGCGCGGCCGAAGGACTGCGCAACGAGATTGATGCCTTCCGTGGTGCCGCGCACGAACACGATCTCGCGAGTCGAGCCGGCGTTGAGGAAGCGCCGCGCCCGCTCGCGCGCCCCTTCGAACGCGTCGGTCGCGGCCTGACTGAGCGTGTGCACGCCGCGGTGCACGTTGGCGTGAGTGTGCGTCTCGTAGTGCTCCACCGCGCGCAGCACCGCGAGCGGGCGCTGGCCGGAGGCCGCGTTGTCGAGGTATACCAGTGCTCGCCCGTTGACGTGCTGCTGGAGGATGGGGAAATCACGCCGTACACGCTCGGCATCGAAGTTCCCAGGGGGCGTGGCAAGAGCGGTGGCCATCACAGCAGCTCCTTCAGGGTGGCGGCGGCGCTCATCTGGCTCGCCAGATCACGCTCGATCTGCCGGCGCAGCTCGGCGCACTCGATCCTCGCGACCACGTCCTCCAGGAACGCCCATTTGAGCAAGTGCTGGGCGGTCTGCGGCGCGATGCCGCGCGAGAGCAGGTAGAACAGCATGTTCTGATCGAGCTTGCCGGCGGTCGCGCCGTGGCTGCATCGGATCTCGTCGGTGTAGATCTCCAGCTGCGGGCGCAGGTCGACTTCCGCTTCCGGCCCGTCGAGCAACCCGCGCAGCGACTGCCGGGAGTCCGAGCCGCCGGCGCGCTCGCGCACGGCGATCTTGCCGTTGAACGCCACGCGCGCCCGTCCCGAGGCGATGCCCCGGAACGTCTCGGTCGTGCGCGTGTTCGGCGCCACGTGCTCGCTCAGGGCATACATGTCGTGGCTCTGCTGCCGATCCGCGAGCGCCGCGGCCGACAGCGCCAGCTCCGCGCCCGCGCCGGCGAGGCGCACGTGCACCGTCGAGCGCGCCGTCAGCGCGCCGGTGCCGACGGTGAGCAGGTGATAGCGAGCCTGCGCGGCGAGCTGTGCCGTGAGCGTGTCGAACCAGGCGGTGCGCGGTGCGCATTGCTGCAGGCGGTAGTGAGTCAGGTGCGCGTTCTCGCCCACATCGGCGCGTACGGCGCTGTTGACCAGACTTGCCGTCTCCGGCGCACCCATGTGCCGCTCGAGCACGGTCAGCTCGGCGCCGGCCTCGAGGACCACGTGCACGCGCGGATACGATGCGCCGGCTTGTGCGCCGGCGCTCGCCGCGAATACCAGCTCGATAGCCGCGGGCGCCGCGTTCGCGTGCGCCTCGATCAAGAGCGCATCGGTCGCAAAGGCCTCGTTGAGCAGGGCCAGGCGTGCCTCGGGGACGTCCGGGCATGGGCCCCAGGCGGCGCTGCTCGAGGGTCCGGGCGTGCGCAGGCTGCGCACGGTGAGGCCCGGGTGCGAGCCCGCCGCGCCCGATCTGAGCAGCCCGTCCACGAATACATAGCGCACGAAGCCCGGCAGTGCCTCCGGCAGGGGCGGCACGGCCTGGCTCTGTGTTTCGACCGGCGCGAAGCGGGCATGCTCGAGGACGCGCAGGTTCGTGTAGCGCCAGTTCTCCTCGCGCGTGGCCGGCAGACCCTGCGCACAGAGCCTCTCGATCGCTTCGGCCCGGCGCGCCGGCTCGATGACGCTCGCGGGCAGCGCGGCGTGTACCGCGCCGTATTCCTTGCGGATCTGTTCCGTCACCGCCGAACTCATGCCGCCTCGCCGATCAGCCAATCGTAGCCGCGCCGCTCGAGCTCGAGTGCAAGCGTGCGGTCACCGCTGCGCACGATGCGGCCGTTGACCAGCACGTGCACTCGGTCCGGCACGATGTGCTCGAGCAGCCGTTGATAATGGGTGACAAGCACCAGCGAGCGTTGCGGGGCGCGCAGGGTGTTGACGCCGTGTGCGACGATCTTGAGCGCATCGATATCCAGGCCCGAGTCGGTCTCATCGAGCACCGCCAGGCGCGGCTCGAGCACCAGCATCTGCAGGATCTCGTTGCGCTTCTTCTCGCCCCCGGAGAAGCCCTCGTTGACCCCGCGCGAGAGCATGCTTTCGTCCATGCGCATCAGCCGCATCTTCTCGCGTACCAGCGTGAGGAACTCGAACGCGTCGACCTCCGGCTCGCCGCGCTGCTTGCGCGCGGCGTTGATCGCCGCCTTGAGCAGATAGACGTTGTTGACGCCTGGGATCTCGACCGGATACTGAAAGCCAAGGAACACGCCCGCGCGCGCGCGCTCCTCGGGACTGAGCGCGAGCAGATCCTGCCCTTGGAAGCTGATCCGGCCGGCGGTGACGGCATAACCGGGGCGCCCGGCCAGCACGTATGCCAGGGTGCTCTTTCCCGAGCCGTTCGGTCCCATGACGGCATGCACCTCGCCCGCGGGCACTTCGAGCTCGAGTCCCTTGAGAATTTCCTTGCCATCGACCGTGGCGTGAAGGTTTTCGATCTTAAGCATGCTGGTGACCTGCGTTTCTATCCGACTGCGCCTTCGAGGCTGACGGCGAGGAGTTTCTGCGCCTCGACCGCGAACTCCATCGGCAGCTCTTTGAATACCGACTTGCAGAAGCCGCTGACGATGAGGTTGACCGCATCCTCGGCGGAGATGCCGCGCGCCAGGCAATAGAAGAGCTCGTCCTCGCTGATCTTCGAGGTGCTCGCCTCGTGCTCGACCGTGGCCGAGGGGTTCTTCACCTCCACGTACGGGAAGGTATGCGCGCCGCATTGCCCGCCCATCAGCAGCGAGTCGCATTGAGTGAAGTTGCGCGCGTGGTGCGCGCTCGGCAGTATTTTCACCAGGCCGCGATAGGTGTTCTGGCCGCGGCCGGCGGAGATGCCCTTGGAGATGATCGTGCTGCGCGTGTCCCGGCCGATGTGGATCATCTTCGTGCCCGTATCGGCCTGCTGCCGATTGTTGACGGTGGCCACCGAGTAGAACTCGCCCACCGAGCCCTCGCCGCGCAGCACGCAGCTCGGGTACTTCCAGGTGATCGCCGAGCCGGTCTCGACCTGTGTCCACGAGATGTGCGAGTTGCGGCCGCGGCACTCGCCGCGCTTGGTGACGAAATTGTAGATGCCGCCGACGCCTTGTTCGTCACCCGGATACCAGTTCTGCACCGTCGAGTACTTGATGTAGGCCTCCTCGAGCGCGACGAGCTCCACGACCGCGGCGTGCAGCTGGTTCTCGTCGCGCTGCGGGGCCGAGCAGCCTTCGAGATAGCTCACCGACGCACCCTCGTCGGCGATGATCAGGGTGCGCTCGAACTGGCCGGTCTTCGCCGCGTTGATGCGGAAGTAGGTCGAGAGCTCCATCGGGCAGCGCACCCCTTTGGGCACGTAAACGAACGAGCCGTCGGAGAACACCGCCGAGTTCAGCGCGGCGAAGAAGTTGTCGCTGTAAGGCACCACGCTGCCGAGGTAGCGCTCGATGAGCTCGGGGTGGTCGGTCACCGCCTCGGAGAACGGACAAAAGATCACGCCCGCCTCGTGCAGGCGCTGCTTGAACGTCGTGGCGACCGAGACACTGTCGAACACGGCGTCTACCGCCACGCCCGCGAGCCGCGCCCGCTCGTGCAGCGGTACACCCAGCTTCTCGTAGGTCTCGAGCAGCTTCGGATCCACCTCGGCGAGGCTCTTCGGTCCCTCGCCGGTGCGCCTCGGCGCCGAATAGTAGGAGATCGCCTGATAGTCGATCGGCGGATAGTGTGCCTGCGGCCAGTGCGGTTCGCGCATCGTCAGCCAGTGCCGCAGCGCCTTCAGGCGCCACTCGGTGAGGAAGGCCGGCTCGGCCTTCTTGCGCGAGATCAGGCGGACCACGTCCTCATCGAGCCCCGGGGGGACGGTATCGGCGTCGATTTCGGTGACGAAGCCGTGCCGGTAGCCGCGGCCGAGCAGGTCCTCGAGCTGTGTCGCTTCTTTCATGTCCGATAGGCTCATTGATGGATCAGGCGTTTGGGAGGCGCAGCAGTGCCGGAGAGAGCGCCGTCTTTACCTCGCGCTCGAGCACCGGCAGGCGGGTGTGGATCGGATCGATGCCCGCGAGCTGCGCCAGGTTGACGTCCCCGAGGGAGCGCCGGATGGCCAGATTCAGCCGCTGCCACGTGCGTCCGACGCGGCAGGTCGGCTCGATCTCGCAGTGGCCGTGGGCCACCGCGCAGTCGGTGAGCGCCACGGGGCCCTCGAGCGCATCGAGAATGGCTGCGGCGCTGATCTGCGCTGCGGGGCGCGCCAATTGATAGCCGCCGTGCAGTCCCCGGGTCGAGACGACCAGCCCGGCCCGCTGCAGCTGCTTCAGCAGCTTGCTCACGGTCGGTGCGGCGACGTGCGTCTGCTGCGCGAGCGCCGCGGCCGTGTGCAAGCGCTCCGGTTGCGTGGCAAGCACGGCGAGCAGCACCGTGGCGTAGTCTGTGAGCCGGCTGATACGGACCATCCGCAGTACCCTCTTTAACTAGGACCATTTTAGTACTAATTGGAGAAGGAACCAAGGGCATGCGGGGCCGGTCATTTGGTATTCTTGCCGCTCCCGCGGCGCGCGAGAGAGCTAAGCCCATGCATCGGCGCGCGCGGCTGAATCATTTCTGTCGCGGAGAATGGTTATGAATCGCAGTGAGCTTGCTCGAATCGCTCAGGCAATGGTGGTCACAGGCAAGGGACTTCTGGCGGCCGATGAAAGTACGGGAACCATCCGCAAGCGATTCGAGGCCATCAAGCTCGAATCCACCGAGGAACATCGGCGGGCCTACCGCGAGCTGCTGTTCACCACGCCCGGGGCGGCCGAATGGATCAGCGGGGTCATTTTCTACGACGAGACGATCCGGCAGAAGACCGCCGACGGCCGGCCGTTTACGCAGTACCTGACGCAGCAGGGCATCCTTCCGGGCATCAAGGTCGATCTGGGCGCGAAGCCGCTCGCTGGGTTTGCCGGTGAGACCATCACTGAGGGGCTCGACGGTCTGCGGGAGCGGCTGATCGAGTATCGCAAGCTCGGAGCACGCTTCGCCAAATGGCGCGCAGTCATCGATATCGGCGCGGGAATTCCCACGGCATTCGCTATCGAGGCGAATGCCCATGCGCTGGCGCGCTATGCCGCGCTCTGCCAAGAGAACGAGATCGTGCCGATTGTCGAGCCGGAGGTGCTGATGGATGGCGATCATTCGATCGAGCGCTGCGAGGAAGTGACGGACACGACGTTGAGTTGCGTGTTCAAGCAACTGCAGGATCATCGGGTGGAGCTCGAAGGCATGGTGCTCAAGCCCAACATGGTGATCTCCGGCAAGAAGGCCGCGCACCGGGCTTCCCCCGAGGCGGTGGCGCAGGCCACGGTGCGCTGCCTGAAGCGTCACGTGCCCCCGGCCGTGCCGGGAATTGCCTTCCTCTCCGGCGGCCAGTCGCCGCAGGAGGCCACGCTGCATCTGTCGCTGATCAACCGTCTGGGGCCGCTGCCCTGGTCGTTGACCTTCAGCTACGGGCGCGCGCTGCAGGAGACGGCGATCTCGGCCTGGGGCGGGCGCAGCGGAGACTTCAAGGCCGGACAGAAGGAGTTCGCGCGCCGGGCCCGCTTGAACGCGCTTGCGGCCACCGGTCGCTACAGCGCGGACATGGAACAGCAAGCCGCTTGAGCCGGCAGGACGAGGACGAAAGATCCCGCGTGAGCGATTCCCAAAACAAACCGAACACGGATGTGACCGACGCGGTGATCGAGGTCCGTGGCGTGCATTACGCCATCGGCGATCGGCCGATCTTCGATGGCCTCGATCTGACCGTGAAACGCGGACTGATCACCGCCGTGATGGGGCCGAGCGGCACGGGCAAGACGACGCTGCTGCGGCTGATCACCGGAGAGATCTACGCCGGCCGCGGCCGGGTTGCGGTGTTCGGCCGGGATATTGGCGCCCTCACGACCCGCGAGCTGTACGCGACCCGCCGGCGCATGGGCGTGCTGTTCCAGAACGGCGCGCTGCTGACCGACCTCAATGTGTACGAAAACGTGGCCTTCCCGGTTCGCGAGCACACGGACCTGCCCGAGCCGCTGATCCACAAGTTGGTGCTGACCAAGCTCGAGGCGGTGGGGCTGCGCGGGGCAGCGGAGCTGATGCCGGCGGAACTCTCCGGCGGCATGGCGCGGCGCGTGGCGCTGGCGCGCGCCATCGTCACGGATCCGGAGATACTGATCTACGACGAGCCGTTCGTCGGGCTCGATCCGATCTCCCTGGGGGTGATCTTGCGCCTGGTGAAGCAGATGAACGATGCGCTGAAGATCACCAGCGTGGTCGTCTCGCACGACGTACACGAGGTCGCCACCATTGCCGATTACAGCTACCTGCTCTCGGAGGGCAAGGTGGTCGCCTCGGGCACGCCCGCAGAGCTGGCGAGCAGTGAATCGGCAACCGTGCGCCAGTTCATGACCGGTGGCGCCGAGGGGCCCGTGCGCTTTCATTATCCGGCGCCGGATTACGCCGAGCAGCTCATGGAGGTCTCGCGATGAGCGACGGAGCCCGGGTGGGCGTGCTCGAGCTCGTGCGCAAGACCGGCGAGACGGGCATATTTTTCGTGCGGCTGCTTGCGGCATGCGTCCCGGCGCTCGGCCGGCCGCGACTGATCATTGCGCAGATCTACAATGCCGGGGCGCGCTCGCTCATCATCATCATGCTCTCGGGCTTGTTCACCGGCATGGTGTTGGGCCTGCAGTTCTATGACGTTCTCAACCGCTTCGGTGCCACCGCGGCGCTCGGCACGGCGGTGGCGCTGGCGCTGCTGAAGGAGCTCGGGCCGGTGCTGACGGCGCTGCTGTTCGCTGGCCGCGCCGGCACCGCGCTCACCTCCGAAATCGGCTTGATGCGCGCCACCGACCAGCTGACGGCCATGGACGTGATGGCCGTCGATCCGATCCGCCACGTGGCCGCGCCGCGTTTCCTCGGCGGACTGATCGCGGTGCCGCTGCTGACTGCGATCTTCACCGTCGTCGGGCTGTTCGGCGCGCAGCTGATCGGCGTGCAGTTTCTCGGCGTCGATCACGGCATCTTCTGGTCGCAGGCGCAAAGCGCGGTAGCCCTCAAGGATGTGACCGAGGGAGTCGTCAAGAGCGTCGTGTTCGGCACCGTCGTCAGCCTGATCGCGGTCAACGAGGGGTACCACTCCGAGCCGACCGCCGAGGGCATCGGCAGGGCCACCACGCGCACCGTGGTCGCCTCGTCGGTGATGATCTTGTTGCTCGATTACGTGCTGACCGCCGTATTTTTGTAAGAGGATTCAATCCGCCATGCGCGCCAACCGCTCTCTTGAAATCGGCACGGGCCTGTTCGTGCTGCTCGGATTCGCCGCGCTGCTGTTCCTCAGCATGCAGTTGCCGGCGAACGGTTTGAAGTTCTCCTTCAAAAAGCCGGCCGGCTACGACGTGACCGCGCAGTTCGACAACATCGGCGATCTGAAGGTCGGGGCTCCGGTGCGCATGGCGGGGGTGCGCATCGGCCAGGTGACCAGGATCGATTTCGACACCAATACCGAGCGCGCCAAGGTCTGGTTGCGCATCGATCCGCGCTTCAACCAGATTCCGGCGGACAGCTCCGCCGCGATCGACACCGAGGGGCTGCTCGGCGGCCAGTACATTGCCATCAGCCCCGGGGCGATGCCGACCTATCTCACCAACGGCAGCCGGATCCTGGAAACTCAATCGGCGCTGGTGCTGGAGAACCTGATCAACAAGTTCTTCGCTACCCAGGCAAACAGCCACGGCTCCCATGGCGACGCAAAGGAGTCCAAATGATGAAATTCTCGACCGTCATCGCCGCGGCGGCGTGCGCTGCGGCTCTGCTGCTGCAGCCCGGGCTTGCCTCCGCCGCAACGACCCCAGTCGCGCCGGCGTCCTTCGAGCAACCCTCGCAGATGATCCACTCGGTTGCCGATGCTCTCTTGAAGGAGATCGATGGACACCGCGCCGAATTGCGCGCCCATCCGCAACGGATCTCGGCCATCGTCGAGAAGTACCTGCTGCCGCATTTCGACGCGGCGCTCGCCGCCGATCTGGTTCTCGGACGCTTCGGACGCCACGTCTCGGCGCAGCAGAAGCAGCGCTTCATCACGGCCATGCGCAAGGCGCTGGTCAGGAGCTACGGCACCGCGCTGTTGGACTTCCACTCGCACATGCTGACGGTCTATCCGACCCATCTGCGGCCGGGTACGACTTCGGCCACAGTGCGCACGGTCCTGACGGAGACGAACGGGACGCGCCTGCCGATCGACTTCTACGTCCTCATGACTCCGAACGGCTGGAAGGTGTTTGATCTGGTGGTCGAGGGCGTCAGTTACGACATGAGCTATCGTGCCGAGCTGGCTCCGCAGCTGCAGCAGGACGGCCTGGATGCCGTGATCGAGCGCCTCGAGGGCGGCGAGAAGCTGAACGCGCCGAAACCACACCCTCATCCCCAACAGCGCTGAGCGTGGCGAACTTGGGTGATCCAACCGGATCTGCGGGCGGGGACTTCCAATTCACGGTCCGCTCGCCGCAGCGCAGCGAGGCGGGCGGGCCGCTCGTCTTCGCCACGGCGCGGCGCGCGCGCGCGGCGGGTCTTGCGGCCGTGCGTGCCGCGCAGAGCGCGCTGGTGATCGACTGCGCGGCACTCGGCCCGACCGACAGTGCCGGGCTCGCCGTGTTGCTCGACTGGCTCGCCGAGGCGCGTCGCGCTGGACGGCACCTGCGCTTCGAGCACCTGCCGGAGGACTTGCTGCGTCTGGCGCGCATCAGTGCCGTCGACGGACTGCTCCAGCAGGGCGTGTGAGCCGCGGCGCGCGGGCGTCACTTGCCCGCGCTGTGCAGTTCCTTCAGCTCCGCGGCGGCCGGGTTGCCGCGGCTCGGCCCGTGCACCATGTAGTGCCGCTGCGACAGATAGGCGTGGCGCATGAACGCATATGGGTTGTACGAGTGCATGACCAGGTGCAGCGTCGGTTGCAGGCGCGCATCGTCGTTGAGGGCATCGACGGCATCGGGCGTGTACCAGATCAAAGTATTGGGCGTGTAGTGCATCGGACTGGCGAAGACATCGATCGCCCGCCCGACGGCATCGCGCACGTCCGAGGGCCCGAGGATGGGCAGCACCAGATACGGCCCGGGCGGGATGCCCCATTTGCCGAAGGTCTGGCCGAAATCCCGGTCATCCGGCGGCAGACCGATCTGCGAGGCGGGGTTGAGCAGGCCGCCGAGGCCGAGCGTCGAGTTCACGACCAGCCGGCAGGTATCCTTGAGAAACCACTTGAATTGCCCCTGCAGCAGATCGTTCACGATTACGGCCGGGTACTCCAGGTTATCGAAGAAGTTCGAGATGCCCAGCCGTACCACATGAGGCACCGTCGCCTGGTAGCCGCTCGCCACCGGAGCGGCGACGTGCTTCTCGAATCCCATGTCGAACTTGAACGTCGCCCGGTTCATGCGCTGCCAGGGATCGCGCGGATCGCGCTGCGCGCGCGGGACTGCGGCGCAGCCGAACAGCGACAGCGAGAGAGTCGACAGAGCGAGGAGTCTGAGCGCTTTGTGTCGTGAGTCCATGGCATGTCCGTGCGCAGTGCAATTGCGCAGTGTATCAGCAGTCGCTTGCATTGGCGCGCCGGCGCACCCCGGTCTTCAGTCCTTGCGCGCGCGCAGGACGGCGAGGTAATTCCTGACCTGTTTCAGTTGCGCGCTGATGCGGGCGCGTTGCACATTGTTCAGGTTCGGCATCGTCAGGGCAATTTCAAACTGCTTCGCGGCGAGGGGCAGATTGCCCACGGCGAGCTGGTATTGGCCCATGTCGGAGTAGGCGCCGCCGAGATCGCCGGCGGCGCCGGCGGCCCGCGCCGTGAGCCGGATCTCGCTCAGCGTCGGCTCCACGACGTTGAACAGACTGTTCAGCATCCGATGTGCCTGTGCATACTTGCCAGCGAGCATCAGCGTCTGGGCGTAGCGCACCGTGACCGGCACATTGAGGGGGAACAGCCGCTTGGCTTGTGCGAACGTCGCCAGCGCTTGCCTCATCTGGCCCGCGCGCGCCTGTGCTTGGCCCAGGGCCGAGTAGAGCAGATGCAGCTCGGGATGCTCCTGGAGCAGGCGTGTCAGGATCGGCACGGCGCGCTGGGCTTGATCGTTGCGCATCAGCGCCAGAGCATACCCGTACTCGGTGCCGATGCTGTGAATGCCCGCGGCGATGCGCCGTGCGTAGTAGCGCTCGACGTGCTGGCCGGGCCGGGCGGTGATGACGCGGATGCGGGCCTTGATGATGTAATAATCGGACGAGCTGGTGTCGGGTACCGGTGGGTATTGCGCCGCGTGCGCCTGGGAATAGGCGATGCGCGCGGCGGTCATCGGGTGGCCGATGAGTACCGCGGGAACCCAGGCGCCCTGCAGTCCCTGCAGCCTCATCAGCTTCTCGAACATCTGGGGCATGCCTTCAGGGTCGAAGCCCGCGGCGGCCATCAACTCCAGACCGACGCGGTCGGCTTCCTCCTCAACGCTTCGGCTGTAATCAATCTGCTCCTGTTGGGCCAGGCCCTGCGAGGCAACCACGCCGCCCGCGATCGCCTGTCCGCCGCCGCCGCCGGCCGCGCCGAGCAGAATGGCCGCGAACATGCCAGCGAGCGAATCGATATTGGCGTGCTGGGCGTTGAGGATCTTGCGCGCGATGTGGTTCTGCACTTCGTGCGCCGTCTCGTGGGCCATCACCGCGGCCAGTTGCGACTCGGTGTCGGTGAAGAGAATCAGGCCGGAGTTGATGAAGACGAAGTGGCCCAGAGCGGCCTCGGAGTTGACCACCGGCGTATTGATGCACAGATAGTGAAACGTCGCCGCCCCGAGATGACTTTGCGCGGCGAGGCGCCTGCCGATCGAGTTCAGGTACTCTTCGACCTCGGGGTCCTGCAGGAGACGATGCTGTGCGCGCAGCTGCAGCATCATCTCGTAGCCGATCTGATACTGCTCGTGGAACGGCAGGGCCGCGGAGGCGGGACTTCCCAGGCCTGGCAGCTGCGATTCCAGCGCCGAGGGCAGATCGGTGGTGAGCGGGATCGGCGGCAGCGGCGGGGGAGCGGCCGCGGAGGCCGTTGGCCGAGGTGCGGCCGCGCTCGGGGCCGGAGCGGCGGGGGACGGGAGTGCCGCTGCAACGGCAGCGGGCGCGACCGTTGTGTTCAGGAAGGCGGCCAGCACCATCCATACGATTGCGCGCATGCAGGTTGGACCTGAGGCGGCCGCCATCGGTTTCCTTGTCACAACAGAAACTTGCCCATCGTGTCACGCGCCTGGACGCGCAGTGTACCCGATCCGCTTGACGCGGCGAGCCCGGGCGGTGGGCGCTGCGGGCCAATGGCGCCGGGCCGCACCTGCGCGTGCGGCGCGCCGCCAGCAGGAGCGGCAGCTGCGCGATTTGCGACAGGTGCGGCGCCGTGCGGGAGTGCGTATCGGTCAGCTCGGAATGACGATCAGAGCGCGTCCGAGGCGAAATCCGCCAGGCGCGAGCGCTCGCCGCGGACCAGCGTGACGTGGCCGGCGTGCGGCCAGGCGCGAAAGCGGTTCACCACGTACGTGAGCCCGGAGGTCGTCTCGGTCAGATACGGGGTGTCGATCTGCGCGACATTGCCGA
>JAJZMI010000033.1 GCA_021798335.1 Pseudomonadota bacterium
CCCTTGGACCCTCTCGGCAACTACGCGCTGCAACTCGGCTGGCCCGAAATCCTGCTCCACGGCACCAACAAGCCGGTCAGCGTCGGATGGCCGGTGAGCCACGGCTGCATCCACATGTTTCCCGAGGACATCAAGCAGCTCTTCTACCTGGTGCCCAACGGCACCCAGCTGCGCACCGTCGACCAGCCGTACCTGTTCGGCTGGCGCAACGGCAGGCTCTACATGGTCGCCTACGGGCCCCTGAAGGGCAGCAAGCGGCCGTGGAAAACGGACTGGCGCCGGCTCCTGCCGGGCCTGATCACCCACGCCGAGCGCGTGGAACTGCGGCGGCACGGGCAAAAGATCGATTGGACCCGGGTCGGACAGCTCGTCGCCAATCCGCGCGGCGTGCCCGTGCCGGTTTCCGGGAACGAAGGCGGCGGTCTCGCACACGTTCTTGCCGATGCGAGTTGGGTACAGAATCGCCTGCCCGCCGGCTCCACCTGGAACGGCAAGGCCGAGGGCCTGGCCACCAACGCGCAGTTTCGCAAGTTCTATGCCGGCATCCTCACACCGGAGCAGCGGCGGGCGCTGGAGGCTGTCGACAGTCTGCGCAAGAACACCGCGGCGCATCGGGCAGCCGCGCGCAAGTCCAAACCCCAGCAGGCCGATCCCCGCGGGTCCTGACCCCCGGGGGCTGCTCGCCCGCGCCACGCACAATCCTCACCCGCGCGTGGCGCGGACCTCCGGGAATCTGCGCTCCCAGTAGCCAACATCGACCCAGCGGCCGAACTTCATCCCGATCTCGTGGAAGTGGCCGGCCCTGACGAAGCCGAGCCGCTCATGCAGCGCCACGCTCGCCGGATTCGGCAGCGCGATGCCGCCGACGACGCAGTGAGTGCCGAGGCGCCGCAATCTGTCGAGCAAGGATTGGTAGAGCTCGGTTCCGATGCCCCTGCCCGTCGCGTCCGAATGCAGGTAGATCGTGGTCTCCACCGAATGCCGGTATGCGGCCCTCGATTTCCAGGGCATCGCATAGGCGTAGCCCACCAGGACGCCGCCCTCTTCGCACACGATCCATGGGAGGCGGCGGGTCACCTCCGCAATGCGCCGTGCCATCTCGTCAGCGGACACCGCCGTCTCCTCGAACGTCGCGGTCGTCTGCACCACGTAGTGATTGTAGATGGCGCAGAGCGCCTCGCCGTCCCCCTCCGTGCACTCCCGGAGGATGCGCGCGCGGCGCGTATCGGCTTCGCCCGTCATGTTCGTGATCGACCGCGTCTGTATGGACCCGAGTCCCTAGTGTCTCCCGCGCGCATCCATTGCGCAAGAATCACTCCAGCAGAGACTCGACCGCCCGGCCTTTGATCAACGCCCGACGCGCCTCCACGGACAATGACGCATTCCCCGACGCCCGACAGCGTACGGACGCGCAGTACTGGCGGCATGAACGCTCCTTGCGCGAGACGGACGTCGGCACGAACCGCATCCCCGGCGCTGCGCGCGCCTTCTCCGGCGCGCCACGAGAAGTGGCTCGTGAGGACCGACTTGAGTCTACGCCGCAGCGTTCTCAACGGCCGCTGTTCAACGTGACCGGCGCACGGCCCATCGCATTCCCGCGCACTCTTGCGCCATCGGGTGCGACACTGGTGTTCTATTCGCGAGGAGAGATTGCGTCATGTCCCGCCTGATCGTCCTGCCGTCTCTGTGCCTCCTGCTGGTGTCGTCGGCCGCGCTCGCGGCGGCACCGAAGCCCGCCGCCGCCACGACCCACGCTCCCGTTCCCAAGGAGCGCGCCGTGCGCACACAGCACAGCGTGACGATCGACGGCCACACGATCCGTTACACCGCCACCGCCGGCACGATCCTGCTGCGCAACAAGGACAATCAGCCGATCGCCAGCATGTTCTATGTCGCCTACACCGAAGACGGCGTACACAACCTCGCGCACCGCCCAGTGACCTTTCTCTACAACGGCGGTCCGGGCGCCGCATCCAACTGGATACAGATGGGCGGCCTCGGACCGTACCGGGTCAACATGACGAACGGCGGCCCCACGCCGCCCGCGCCCTATTCGATCACGCCGAGCCACAACAGCCTGCTCAACGATTCGGATCTCGTCTTCATAGACGCGGTGGGCACAGGCTACAGCCGCGTCGTCGGCAAGGGCACCGGCAAGATGTTCTGGGGCGTCAATCAGGATGTGAAATCCTTTGCCCAGTTCATCTACCGCTACCTGACGAAATACAACCGGTGGCAGTCGCCGAAGTTCCTGTACGGCGAGAGCTACGGCACCACCCGTTCCGCGGCTCTGTCCGATTATCTGCAGGACCACGGTGTCGCCCTGAACGGCGTCATCCTGCAGTCGTCGGTCCTCAATTACTTCGACTGGATGCCGGGCTCGGACAACAAATATATCTTCTATCTGCCCTCGTTCGCGGCGATCGCCTGGTATCACCACAAGCTGCCGAACAGGCCCGCCCACCTGGCCGCCTTCGTGCAGCAGGCGCGCGAATTCGCATCCGGTCCGTATGCGCAGGCGCTGTGGCGGGGCGATACGCTGCCGCGGAGCCAGCTCGATGCGCTGGCGAAACGGATGCACCAATTCACGGGTTTGCCGGTCCGCTACCTCGAGCGCGCCAATCTCCGAGTCACCGCCTCGCACTTCCGCAAGGAGCTGCTTCTGCCCGAGCGCGAGCACATCGGACGCTACGACGCGCGCTTTGCCGCCGCCGATGCCAATGCGGTCAGCTCCCGGAACTCGTTCGACCCGTCCAGTCAGTTCACCGGCGCGCCGTTCGCGGCGTCCTTCCAGTGGTATCTGCGCAACATACTGAAATATCACTCCAACCGTCACTACAAGGAAGAAAGCAATCAGGCTTACAAGGAGTGGGATTGGAAACACGATCACCGGTCACGGCCTTACGTCGCCGGCGATCTGGCGGCGGCCATGCGCAAGAATCCCTATCTGCGCGTGCTGTCCGAGAACGGTTACTTCGATCTGGCCACGCCGTTCTTCGAGACGGAATACGATCTCGACCACGCGATGTTGAGCCCGAAGCTGCGCACGCACATCACGTTCGCCTACTTCAAGTCGGGCCACATGATCTATCTGAATCCGCATGCATTGAAGGCGATGCATGCCGTCCTGAACACCTTCTACAGCGATACGCTGGCGGCGGACTCCGGGGGCGCCCTGCACTGAGGCTCTTCGCGGTCGATGGCCGGGCGGACGGGAACCCGCCATGCGCCCGGACCGGCCCGCCGTTCCGCTCGATGTGCCTTCCAAGACCGCGGCGCCGGACGCGCTCGTCCGCGACAATAGGTGCCGACAAGGGTTAAGCTTGGAACATGAGCGCGCCCACGGCATCCGTCGACCCGCCGTTCAAAATCAAGGTGGTGCCCCTGCTGGTCGCCGTCGGGCTGACCCTTGCGGTAGTGGTCGGCGCCACCTCGCTCGCCTTTCTGTCAGCCCGTCTGTTTCATACGGCGCTGCCGCAGCAATCTCTGGTGAAGTGGCTGTTCGTGCAGCACACCTTCATGCTCGCCCTCGGATTGCTTGCCATCGCAATATTGAAATACCGCTTCGTACCCGCGGATTACGGCTTGCATTGGCCCCACGGCAAGACTTACATCGGACCGGCGATCCTCACCGGCGTGGTGTTCGGCGGACTCATGACGCTCGTCGACTACGCACCGCAGCTGCTCGCCCACAACTTCACCCACGCCGGCTGGCCTCCCGGCTACCCGCTGCAAAAGGCGAGTCTCTGGCACTGGGTCGCCTTCGATCTCTATGTGGGTCCCTCGGAGGAGATCCCGACCAGAGCCTTGCTCGTCACCTATCTGGCCGCCACCATGCCCGGCAAGCTGCGTCTGGGCCGTTTCAGCATGAACGGGGCCGGAATCGTCGTTGCCGTCATCTTCGCGCTGCTGCATGCGACGAGTTTCTTCGTCGTCTCCTGGCCGCAGGCCCTGGGCCAGCAAATCTACGCGTTCGTGCTGGCTGTCATTTACGCTTACTGGCTCGAGAAGTCGCAGAGCATTGCCGCCGCCGCCATCGGCCACAGCGTCGGCGACCTGGTGGA
>JAJZMI010000173.1 GCA_021798335.1 Pseudomonadota bacterium
AGAGGACCGATCCGCGCGTCGAGGGCTTGCGCGCCGAGCGCAATCAGCTCCAAGCGAATGCGCTCGGCCAGTTCCAACATGACGCCGAAGTATTCCATGACGGGCCCGCGCGCGCGGTGCGGCCCGAGCAGCGTATGTTGCAGGTCGGTCATGGCGCCGGTGAGTTCGAGTGCGCCGCCGGCGTCAGGGGTTGCGCCGCGGGCCATGGCGGCCAATCCCCGATACACGGTCGCGAGCGCGGCGCGTTCCGGGCCATAGCGCTGCAGCGGCCAGGCGGCGATCGACAGCAACGTCAGCAGCACTCCGCCGGCGGTGACCTCGAGCGTCAATTGCAGCGCCGCCGACAGAGTCGGCGCCGGCAGATCCGTGGCGATGACGAGCAGGATCATCGAGGTCATGCCCACCCGGGCGACGGCATCGCCGAATGCCACCAGCAGCGCGCCGAAGAAGCCGATCACGAGACTGGCGAGCAGCAGCGCCGCAAGATGATGGTTCAACGTCAGGCCGAGGAAGGTCGCCAGTCCCCCGGCGGCCGACACGGCCAGCAGCAGTGTCAGCCGCTCGCGGTACGGTCCGGGCTGGTCGGAGTACATCGTGACCAGCGCCCCGATGCTGACCGCGATGCCGGCGAGCACGTTGCCGCTGCCAATGCCCCACACCAGGGGTAGTACCACCGCGGCGGTGTTGCGCACCAGGACCGTCCAGGGGAGCTGCGCCGGCCCGGTTGCCAGCAGCATCGCGAGCACTCTGGCGCGCGTGCTCTCAGGGGGGTATCGCATCATGGTCCTCGGCGTCTCGGCGGATGAACGGGCTCGGCGTCGGATTGTAATGACCGGGACGTGGCGCGCCGAGTCATGGTCGGACCGCAGGCGCGCGCGGCGGCCGCAACCGCGACCTCAGGGCAGATATATCGAGACTCTGGCGCCGCCGCCGGCGCGGTTGGCGATGCCGAGGCGCCCGGCATGAGCCTCGATGATCTCGCGGCACAGCGTGAGCCCGAGGCCTGTGCCGGAGGGTTTGGTCGAGAAGAACGGCAGCAACGCGTCGCGCAGCGCCGCTTCGGTGAACCCTGCGCCGCGGTCGGCGACCTCGATCTGAAATCCCGGCGCGCGCTCACGCACGCTCACGGTGATTTCCCCGGGATCCGAGCCGGATTCGGCAGCGTTTTTCACCAGGTTGATCATGACCTGCTCGAGCTGCGCGGCGTCGAAATTCCCCGGGCGCTCGGGGAGGGTGCCCTCGATGCGAAATTCCAGGGTCGCGGCGAGTCGCGCGATGAACGCGGACCAGGCGAGCGGTGCCGGCCGGGGACGCGGCAATTTGGCGAAACGCGCGTACCCGTCGATGAAGACTGCCAGGTGCGCCGTGCGGTCCCCGATGGTGGAGAAGATGCGCTCGAATTGCGCACCGAGAGCGGCCGGATCGGCCTGCTGGGCGAGCAACTTGCCCGAGTGCACCAGGGAGCTGATCGGGGCGAGGGAGTTGTTGAGCTCATGGGCGATCACGCGGATGACCTTCTTCCACACCGCGATCTCTTGCGCGGTGAGCTCGCGGGTCAGGCGCTCGAGCAGCCACAGCTGGTGCGGCCGGGTATTGAGCAGAAAGGCGCGCCGGGAGAAACGGTAGACCTCGCTTTCCGGGCCGGTGCCGAGGGTGAACAGCGTGTCGTCGCTCCCCGCAACCGCCGTACGCAACTCCGGCGGCTGCTCGCGCAGCAATGCCTCGAGCTCCAGGCCCTCGAGTTTGCTGCCGCCGTTGAGCAGCGCGCGTGCGGCGATGTTGCCGTATACGATCCGGCCCGCGTCGTTGCTCAGTACCAACGCATGCGGTGTGGTCTGCAGAACGGTGTCGAGCAGCAGCTCGCGCTGATACAGATCGAATCGCTCGCGCCGCAGCACCGCTTCGAGCCCGTTATAGGCCTCGACCAGGGTGCGCAACTCCTCGATGTGGGGTGTGGCGATGGTGACGCTGAAATCCCGCTCGCGCAGGCTGCCGATCGCGCCGCCGAGCGCCGCGATCGTCGTGCGCCAGGGGCGCGCGGCGCGCTGCGCGAGCCATGCGAGCACCGGCACGCACACGAGCAGCGCCAGCGCGAGTCCGAGCACCGGCGAGGCGAGCCAGTGCAGGGCCGCGGCGGTCAAGCCCGCGGCGATCAGCGCCTGTGCGCCGAGCGCGAGGCCCATGCGAGCGGTGATCGACCCGCGCAGCCTACCGGCCATCGTTGGCCTTCAGACCCAGCTTCTCCATGCGGCGGTACAGCGCCTGTCGGGACAAGCCCAGCTCGCGCGCCGCGCGCGATACGTTGCCGCCGTTGCGCTCGAGGGTCTTTTCGAGCCCGAGGCGATCGAGGAACCCTGCTTCGGTGTCGCCCGCCGGCTCCACCTGCGGCAGGTTGAGCGCCCCGACGTCGATCAGCGGCGCCTCGGACAACAGGCATGCGCGCCGGATGACGTTGCGCAGCTCGCGCACGTTGCCTGGCCACGGATAACGGGCGAGCGCGTACTCGGCCTCGCTCGAGAGCGCGCGGTTCGGCTCGAGAAAGTGGCGCGCCAGCGGCACGATGTCCTCGGGACGGCGCGCGAGCGGCGGCACTTCCAGCTCGATCACGTTCAAGCGGTAATACAGATCTTCGCGAAAGGCTCCGGCGCGGATCGCCGCGCGCAGATCTGTATTGGTGGCCGCCACCAGCCGCACCGGCGCGCGCCGCGTGATGCTCGATCCCAAGCGCTCGAATTCTCCGGTCTGCAGCACCCGCAGCAGCTTGGCTTGGCCGGGCGGCTCGAGGTTGGCAAGCTCGTCGAGGAACAGTGTTCCGCCGCTCGCGGCCTCGAAGCGTCCGATGCGCGAGCGCGCACCGGTGAACGCACCGGCCTCGGTGCCGAACAGCTCCGCCTCCATCAGGTCATGGGGCAGGGCGCCGAGATTGACCTTCACGTAGGGGCCGGTGCGGACGGAAGAATTCGCCTGGATGATGTCGGCGAGCACTTCCTTGCCGGCGCCGTTCGGCCCGGTGATCAGCACCGGCACGTCCGCGTGAGCGATCTGGGCCGCCACCGAGACCAGCGTGTGCATCGCGTCGCTCTCGTAGATCGCCCCGCGCAGATCGAAGCGGCCGGCGAGCGACTCGCGCGCCCTGCGCCGCCGCGAGCGCAGCGTGGCGGCTTCGAGGCGCGCACGGCGCAGCTCGAGGAGATTGCGCACGGTGGTGAGCAGACGCTCATCGTCCCAAGGCTTGGCGATGTAGTCGGCGGCTCCGGCCTTGACGAGATCGACCGCCGTCTCGAGGTGCGTCCAGGCGGTCAGCAGCACGATGGGTACATCGGGGTGCTCCTGGCGGATCGCGTGAAACAGCGCCACGCCTTCCTCGCCCGCGGTGGCCTCCCGGCGGAAGTTCATGTCCTGGATGACCAGGTCGACCGCTTCGCGCTGCAGCAGCGCGAGCCCCTCGGGCGGGGAGGCCGCACCGAGCAGCTGCGCGCCGTGCAGGCAGAACAGAACCTCGAGTGCGGTCCGCACCGCCTCGTTGTCATCGATGACCAGCACGAGGCTGTGTGCGAGGCTCGCGCGCGACTCGCCGGGCGGACTACTCATCCGGGCCATGGTACCGGATCGGACCGAACGCCGCCGGCTCTGCCGCCGGGCACGACCCGTGCGCAGGCCGCGGCCGCCGGGCGGGTGCCTGGCCGGCATTCCCGCCGTCGAAAGCCCGCAGGCCCGAGCGCGCCGAATTCACCTCAGTGCAGCGGCGGGGTCATCCCCTGGGGAGTCGGCGCGCCGTGGCGGACCGGCACGACTCGGGTGAGCCAGGAATTGATGGTGCGCACCTCGGCCGGATGGAGCATGCCGGCGGCATACTGCAGCTGCACGAGGCTGTCGATGTAGCCGTAGCGGCTGGTGGCGTAATTGGTCTGGGCCGACACCAATGTGCTCAGGGCGTTGAGCACGTCGACTTCGGTCTCCCGGCCGACCTTGTAGCCGTCCTCCGTGGCGGTATAAGCGGCCTTGCTCGACACGAGAGCCTGACTGAGCGCGCGCACGTCGGCGATCCCG
>JAJZMI010000178.1 GCA_021798335.1 Pseudomonadota bacterium
GTGGTGTAGGAACCGTCGGCGAAGCGCGGATGCGTGATGACCTGATCGAGGAAGCGCAGGTTGGTGACCACGCCGCGGACGCGGAATTCCCACAGCGCGCGATGCATGCGCGCGATGGCCTCGCTCGGCGTCGATGCCCAGGCCGTCACCTTGACCAGCAGCGAGTCGTACGAGCGGGTGATGATGGCGCCGGTGTAGGCCGTGCCGGCATCGAGGCGGACCCCGAAGCCCGCCGGGCTGCGGTAGGCGCTGATCTTGCCGTAGTCCGGAATGAAGTTGTTCTCCGGATCCTCGCTGGTCACCCGGCACTGCAGCGCATGTGCCTGAATGCGAATGTCCTGCTGGGCCGGCACACCGCTGTCGGGCGCGCCGATGCGCGCGCCCTCGGCGATGCGGATCTGCGCCTTGACCAGGTCGATGCCGGTGGCGCATTCCGTGACGGTGTGCTCGACCTGGATGCGCGGATTGACCTCGATGAAGTAGAAGCGGCCGCTGTCGGCATCCTGAAGGAATTCCACCGTGCCGGCGTTGGTGTAGTCGGCGGCTCGCCCGATGGCGAGCGCGGCCTGACAGATCTCCGCGCGCTGCGCGTCGGTGAGGAATACCGCCGGCGCCCGCTCGACCACCTTCTGATTGCGCCGCTGCACCGTGCAATCGCGCTCGAACAGATGCACCAGCGTGCCGTGGGTATCGCCGATGATCTGGACCTCCACGTGCCGGGCGTGGTGCACGAGTTTCTCCAGATACACCTCGTCGTTGCCGAACGCGGCCTTCGCCTCCCGCCGCGCCACCGGTAGCAGCTCCGCGAGCTGCGCATCGCTCTCGATCGCGCGCATGCCGCGGCCGCCGCCGCCCCAGCTCGCCTTGAGCATGGCCGGATAGCCGATCTGCCCGGCGAGGCGCCGACACTCGTCCAGATCGCGGGGCAGCGGGTCGGTGGCCGGCATCACGGCGACGCCCGCGCGTACGGCCAGATTACGCGCCGAGACCTTGTTGCCCAGCAGGCGCATGGTCTGCGGCCGCGGGCCGATGAAAATGATCCCGGTTCGGTCGCAGCCCGCGGCCAGCTCGGGGTTCTCGGAGAGAAAGCCGTAGCCCGGATGCACCGCATCCACGCGCGCCTCGCGCGCGATCCGCAGAATGTCCTCGATGTCGAGGTAGGCGTCGATCGGTCCTTTGCCCTGCCCGACCAGGTAGGCCTCGTCGGCCTTGGTGCGATGCAGCGAAAAGCGGTCCTCGCGCGAGTAGATCGCCACGGTCCGCAGGCCGAGCTCGCTTGCGGCCCGCATCACGCGGATGGCGATCTCGCCTCGATTGGCGACCAAAATGCTTCGAATCCTGTGTGACATGCGCTCGTTCACCCTTAAAATTCACCTCCGATCATAGCGGCTGTACACCGTGCGTGGGCGAGACTGATTCTGAAATGTATGCCATCGCGATTCATGGCGGGGCCGGCGGGCTGCCGCCGCAGCGGCTCTCGAGCGAGCAGCAACGGCGGTACCACGATGGCCTGGCCGCGGCGCTCGACCGGGGCTACGCAGTGCTCGAGGACGGCGGCTCGAGTCTCGAAGCGGTCATCGCGGCCGTTCGTATCCTCGAGGACGATCCGCTGTTCAACGCCGGACGGGGTGCGGCGCTGACCCGTGAAGGGATTGCCGAGCTCGACGCGGCCGTGATGGACGGCAGCACGCTGCGCGCCGGCGGCGTGGCGGCGGTGCGGCACGTGAAACATCCCATCGAGCTGGCCCGCCGCGTGATGGAGAAATCCCGGCACGTCCTGCTGGTCGGCGCAGGCGCCGAGGAATTCGCGCTCGAGGAGGGCCTCGAGCTCGTGCCCAATGCGTATTTCCGCACCGCCGAGCGCCGGGCCGAGTTGGACCTGTTGCGCAGCGGGCAGCAGGTCTCGGAGCTGATACCGGCGCCACACGGCACGGTCGGAGCGGTGGCGCGGGATGCGCACGGCAATCTGGCCGCGGCAACCTCTACCGGGGGCATGGCCAATAAGCGGCCGGGCCGCGTGGGTGACTCCCCGGTCATCGGCGCAGGGACCTACGCCAGAAACGGCGTATGCGCAGTCTCGGCTACCGGGCACGGCGAGTACTTCATGCGTCTCGTGGCCGCCTATCACGTCTGCGCCGCGGTGGAATACCGTGGGCTAGGCGTTCAAGAGGCGGTGCGCGAGACGATACACGAGCGTCTCGCCGGGCTCGGTGGCCGCGGCGGCATCATCGCTGTCGACGCGGGCGGGCGGATCACCCTCGAGTTCAACACCGAGGGCATGTTCCGCGCCGCCCGCGACTCCGGCGGCCGGCGTGAGATCGGCTTCTAGCCGGAATCTCGGTGGCCGCCGCGATGCACGACGGTGGCCAGCTCAGCAACCACCAGCCGTATCCCCTGCAGCCCGGCGCGCGTGTGGGTGATGCCACCCTCGGCGGCGCCGCGCACGAGATCGTCCCAGACTTCCGGCGCGTCCAGCCAGCGGGGCCGCAGCCAGCCCGCGGTGCGGCGGGCCAGCTGCAGCATGCGCAGGATCGTCTGCTTGGCGATCTGCTGCGCGCACTGCGGGTGCATGCCAAGCGCCAAGGGCGCATGGTTCGCGTAGTGCCCGGCGACCGACCACGCGTAGCAGAGCACGAATTGCGCGCCCGTGATCGCGCGCGGCGTCGCGGACGGCTCCTCGTCCTCGGCCTGCGGTGCATCGCAGACCTGTGCATGCTCCAGGTTCCGCCAGCGGCGCGGATCGGCAAATCCGGCGTCGAACAGCAGATACGGGTGGCTGGCCAAGCGCTTGCGGGCCTCGCTGTCGAGCGCCAGCCATAGCTCGGCGACCCGGCATGCGGCCGGATTTGCCGTTCCCGCGTGAGCTTGTTCCACGAGCACGTCCAGGCAGTAGGTGTTCAATTCGGGCAGAGGCTCGACGACCTCGCGTGGCGGCCGTGGAATCCAGGAACGGTACCCGCTCAGAGTATTCCAATCGTAATCGGACATTGTTAAGACCTCCGTGCAACCTCCCCACAACTCATGGTAGCTCCGGAGCGGCAGCCCTCAATGCTGCATTTCTGTCATTTTTCGCAGCTAAGTGAGATTGTTCTTTTCTGGAATTGGCCGAAAATATGTCTCGTGGGCCGCAGTCGCGGCATAAAAACTACGGGAAAGGAACGGCTATGCGTATCGTGGAAGATCGCTATGAGGGGGAACTGCAGAACTTTCATCTAGCTCTGCGGCTCGTTCTGCGCGAGGCTCGCACGCGGACCATCCGCCTGTACACGGGCTTCACGGATCACCGGATCCGCCGGTTGTGGCAACGCTACTGCGGCGGCGTGCGGGGTCTGGCGCGCCACCGCGGCAAATCGCCGCACCAAGCCAGCTACTTCATCCGCTCGGTGCGTGTGCGCCAGGAAGCCTCGGTTCTCGCCGCGGCCTACTGCGCCTACGGGCTGGCGCGCGAAGAGCAGGTGCCGGGACAGCCGGACGCCGTGCCGGGTGTGGTCATGGGTATGCAGCTCAGCGATATCTTTGACTACTACTCCGCCATGGCGCGTGAGCCAGCGGTGTCGTTTGAGCACGCGGTGTTTCTGTCCCAGTGCCTGCGCGACGGCCATGAGCTTGCGGTGCGCCGCTGCGCGAAGTGCCACGGGCACATGGTGGTGGAGCGCTTCCCGGTCCGGGATCGCTGGTGTGACCATTGTGTCGCCCACAGGGGGGCGCGGCAGACCCCGGGAGGCTGACCCACGCGCGCTGTCCGGTCATCCATGCTGGCTCGTCCGACCTTCTTTTCCGGCGCGTATCTCGACCGCCGCACCGAGGCTCGGGAGCAGACGGATTGGCTGGACAGCGCGCTTGCCGACCCGCACACGCAATTCCTGCTGGTCCGTGACAGTACCCAGCTGCTGTTCGGCGGACCGGAGTCGCGCATCGCGTTCGTCAGCGGCCGGCATCCGGCGGTGGCAGCCGCCGAGGCACGCCAGTTCGTGCTGCTCGGATGGTTCCGGCAGCGGCGATGTGTGTTGCTGATGCTCGCGCCCGAATGGCAGGACAT
>JAJZMI010000027.1 GCA_021798335.1 Pseudomonadota bacterium
ATATGCTGCAGTGGATGGCCGACAAGGTTCGGGCGATGTGACTCATCGACGCCGCCCCGGGAACGTGTGGCGTCGTGCGAGATCACGTCGTAGCCTGGGGCGTTGCCGAGTGGAGCAGCCCGGACGGCACCGGTGAGGCCGGGGTCGCGGCGCGATGCGATCTTGCGCGCATCGATCGCGACCGTACGATAGAACGCGCGCGGACGTGAACCGCCTGGCTGTCGCTTCGGGGTTCGGATGACCGGACGCGTAGGACGGGGCCGGCAGCGGTTCGCTCGGGGATGCGGCGCCGCCGAGTACGCGCGATGTCGGAAACCGGGCTCATTCCCGAGGCATGCCGGCTCGAGGGAGGCGGACGCTTTGCCGCATGCGGTCTGTGCCGGCTACCCTGCCTCAGAGCACGCCACAGCTCCGCTTTCCGGACAGGCTGCGATGGAGCTGAAGGTTACAACACAATAACCAAGTTGACGGGCGCGACCTCATCCAAATGGTCAGAAGCGTCGAGGATGCTGTTGAATATTATCGTATTCCGCGCCAGGGTCCCGTGAATTCGCGTGCGCCAGCGCTGACTTGAACGAAACAACAACAAACACAATGCGACTGACGGCTTGTGTGGACCGTCGAGTTAGTGTTGCATAGGAGCCCAGTTGCAGCAACTGTCATGGATGTGATAAAAGTCAAATTCCAGCGATCGCTCTTCGGGGGAAGTCCCATGCCATCCAAGCATGTCTCGCGTTACTGGCGTTTCCTGGGTGTTCTGCGCTTCGCTGCCGTGCTTCTGCCCGCGCTGTTCCTTCTAAGCGCGTGTGGCGGGGGCTCGAGCGGGTCCAGCAAGGGCATGAGCGTTATCTCTCCGCCGACCAGCAACGCGGTTCCGACCGACTATGAGTTGACCTATCTGGTCTCCAGCAGCAGCACGATCCCCGCGCAACACGTCGACTCGAGACTGATCAATGCGTGGGGACTTGCCTTTGCGCCAACTGCTTACGCGTGGGTCTCCGACGCCGGCAGCAACTATTCGAGTTTGTATGACGGCAACGGCAATCCACCGGCCTCCACCAGCGGCGTGCCGGCCTACGTCACGATACCGTCGGGCACGTCCGGCATCGCGGGTCCGACCGGGATCGTGTACAACTCGTCATCTTCCGGATTTGACATCAGCTCGGGCGGCGTCTCCGCGCCGGCAACCTTCCTGTTCGCCACACTGGGCGGGGCGATCGAGGGGTGGAACGAGACTGTCAATGCGAACAGCGCCGTGGTGGCCTATAACAGCACCAATGGCGCGAGTTTCACCGGCCTGACGATGGCGACCGTCAACGGTACGAGCTATCTCTATGCCGCGGACTTCAAGAATGATGCGATCGACGTCTTCAACAGCAGCTTCGCGCCCGTTATGCCAGGGGCGTTCTTCGATTCCGCGATTCCCTCGGGCTATGCTCCGTATAATATTCAAAATATTCCAAACGCGAGCGGCACTCCACAGCTTTATGTGACCTACGCGCAGCCGAGTGCGACCTCGCCGCAGCACGTGACGTTCGGCACGGGTCTCGGGTATGTCGCGCTTTTCCAGTGGGATGGCACGTTGATCTCTACATTGGTTTCCCAGGGCGCGCTGAATGCGCCCTGGGGACTGGCCATAGCACCATCCAATTTCGGAACGCTGAGCGGGGACCTTCTGGTCGGAAATCTCGGCAACGGCGCAATCAACGCCTATAATCCCACCACGGGCGCAAGCATGGGCGCGATGATGGGCTCGAATGGCCAACAGCTGTTCGTGCCTGGGCTCTGGGGGCTGGCTTTTGGCAACAGTTACGACAGCCAGCCGACCAATACGCTGTTCTTCACGGGAGGTCCGGACACCCAGACGGCGGGTGTATTCGGTCGCATAGATCTCCCGGGCAGCTACACCCCGCCGAGCGGCAGCGGTGGATCCGGAGGCGGGTACGGCTGAGCATCGACCGCCGCATCGAGCGGCGGCGCAGGATATCCGAGGGTTGAGGGCCCGGGGCGCACAGGGGTGTGACGAGCTCCGGGGCTGTGGAGTCAACCATGCGCAGTAATCCCCGAAGGACCGCTGTGCTGGCGATGGCCCTCGGGTGCGCGGTGGCGCTGTGGGCGGGTGGGGCGCATGCAGGTCTGCGGGCGATCCTTCACGACTTGCGCGGACGCGTGGTTTACGTGGATTTCTGGGCCTCGTGGTGCGTGCCGTGCCGGGAGTCGTTTCCCTGGATGAAGGCGTTGGAGCGGCGGTACGGAAGCCGGGGACTCAGCATCGTTGCGGTCAATCTCAATCATGACGGCAAGAATGCCCGGCGATTCCTTCACGTGTTTCGGCCGAACTTCACGGTGATCTTTGACCCCAGCGGGAGACTCGCGCGGCGGTATCACGTCATCGGCATGCCAACCAGCGTACTGATCGACCGGAGCGGGGTGATTCGCTTCATCCACGTCGGATTCTTCCTCGGTCGGCGTGCCGAGTACGAGCAGCAGGTGCGCGAGTTGCTCGCGCAGAAGTGATGAGCCGGCGCGCAAACGGGCGGACCGTGATCCTGCGCTGCCTGGGTGTGCTGCTCGTCCTCGGGTGTGCCGCTGCGGCATCGGGCTGCAGCACACTCGGGGTCAGGCCGTGGCAGCGGGGCATTCTCGCCCGGGCGGACATGCGGCCCGGGGGCAGCGCGATGGATGACTTCATCGATGATCACATGTACTTCGCAAAGGAAGCGTCTTCGGGCGGTCGCTCGTTTGCAGGCGGGGGCTGTGGGTGCAACGACTGAAGGGTCCGCCGCGCGCGATTCGCGGCGGACTGATCGCCGCGAGTTGTGCGCTGCTGGGTATCGCCCGTGGCAAGAGCCAGGAGTTGCCCGACGCCGGGGGGTATACGGATCACGGGTCGGAGGTGAACCACTGGGTGATCGACTCGGCACTCTCCTATTATCAGGAGAAGGGACGTATCCGGGTGATCGAGCCGATCGTCACCGCCGTGAAGGACTTTCAGGACGGGCAGGTCCTCAATCTGCAGTTCGTGGTCGATAGCCTGACGGGCGCCACGCCCACGGGCGCGGTGACGAGCTTCCTGCCGCAAGTATGGACCAACGCATCGAAAGCCGCCCATAGCTACACGACTGCCCCGGGAACGTTGCCCGTGGATCCCTTTTATCACGACGTGCGGGTCGCGGCGTCGGGGTCCTGGCGCATGCCGCTGTCGCGTGACATGAGCTGGACAGTCGGGGCCAAGGGGTCCTACGAGAGTGACTTTCTGTCAGTGACGGGCAGTGCGTCGATTGCGCGCGATTTCAACGAGGACAATACGACCGTGTCTTTTGGTGTGTATGACGAAAACGATACGATACGACCGATCGGAGGCGTGCCGTTGCCGGGCAGCGATACGAGTTTCGGGCTGCGGGAAAGGGTCGGTCATCAGAGCCGCAACGACGTCGGTGCGCTGCTCGGTCTGACCCAGATCATGACCCGGCACTGGCTCGTGCAGATGAATCTGTCGTTGGACCGCGCGGCGGGATATCTGAACGATCCCTATAAGATCCTCTCGGTGGTCGATCCGGCCGGCGTCACCACCGGGTATCTCAACGAGCGGCGACCGAGCCAACGGACCCGCGCAAGCGTGTATGTGGACAATCGCGTGGGCTGGCAGCGCCAGTCGGTGAATCTCGCGCTGCGGTATTTCGGCGATGATTGGGGCGTACGCTCGTATACGGCGCGCATCCGCTACCGCTGGTACGATTCCACTCAGACGTCCTATTGGCAGCCGAGCGTGCGGTGGTACAGGCAAACGGCGGCGAATTTCTACCGCCCCTGGGTTGCGCTGAGCGCGGTCGGGCAGTTCACCTATCAGTCGGCCGATAGCAGGCTCGGCGCCTTCCATGCGCTGACGTATGGTCTCGAGTACGGCATCGATATCGGTACACCTTACGTGCACCCAAGGTGGCTCACAGTGCGAATCCAGTACTATCGGCAGGTCGTCGATGACAGAACCCCGGGGCCGGGGCAACTCGCGACCCTCGACCTGTATCCGGGCCTGAGTGCGATTCAGGCACAGGTGTCGTACAAGTTCTGAGCGCGCGCCGCGAGCGACTGTGCATTCGGTCCGCAACCCCCGTCTGTGCATGGTGGACCTTCCGGGCGAGATGCTCGCCGTCCGGTTCGAGGCGATGGCCAGTCCATGCGAGCTCGTGCTGCCTCAAGCGGATCGACCTCGGGCACTGGAACTCGGGGAGCGGGTGGCCGAGGAAGCCTGGCGAGTGGAGCGCAAGTTCAGTCGCTACCGCAACGACAGCGTCATCGGCTGGATCCATCGAAACCGCGGCACCGTGCTCTCGGTCGATTCAGAGACCGCTTCCCTGCTCGACTTCGCGGCACACTGCTACGTGTTGACTGACGGGTTGTTCGATGTGACCTCGGGCGTATTGCGCCGAGTCTGGAAGTTCGACGGCTCGGATCGGGTGCCGGCGGAAGCGGAAGTTGCGCAACTGTTGCCGCTGGTCGGCTTTTCCAAAGTCAAATGGGAACGGCCGTTTCTGACGCTGCCCGAGGGGATGGAGCTCGACTTCGGGGGTTTCGGCAAGGAATATGCGGTGGATCGGGCCTTCGAGATCCTTGTGCACGAGGGGGTGGCACCATTTCTGATCAACTTCGGCGGGGATTTGCGTGCCGAGGGCCGGCCGCCCCGGGGCAAGTGGTATGTCGGAATCGAGCGGCCGGATACCGAGAAGCAGGCCGCGGCGCTGCTCGAGCTCGAGCGCGGCGCCCTGGCCACGAGCGGGGACTCGTATCGGTTTGTTCTGAAGAATGGCGTGCGCTATGGGCACGTGCTCAACCCGCTTACCGGCTGGCCGGTCGTTGGTGCGCCGCGCTCCGTGACGGTTGCCGGGGGCAGCTGCACGGAAGCCGGGTTGCTCGCCACGGCGGCCTTGCTTCAGGGTGTGAACGCGGAGCGATTTCTGCAGATGCAGGAGGTGCGCTATTGGGTGCTGCGCTAGTGGCGAGTCCCGGCGATCGGATCGACTCAGGGTGCCCCGAGGCGGGGCGGTCCTAACCGCGGTGCGGGATTTCGGGGCTGGCTGATGTTCCGCCGGCTTGAGTCGGTGCGGCCGCGGCACAGAATGATTCGGACGGGCAGAAGTTCTCTCTGTGCACGGATGGGCACGCCGCGAAGCCGGGAGCACTTCGCCGGAGTCGAGCGAGCTCGGCGCGGCGACCTTCGAGCTGCGCAATCAATCCATTCAGGTGCTCGAAGACATCGTGCGCCGCGGGCTCGAGCGCGGGGTGTTCCGGATTGCGCACGTGTGGCTCGCGGTGGCGGCGATCGGCGCCATGGGTATACGCGTGGCGTATGGGTACACGCCGGAGTTCGAGCTCGACGCGCAGCAGGTGGCCGACATCTACGCGCAATTCTGCGCCTGCTCGGAGTGGCTGAGCCGGCCCATCCGCAGACGCCGTGATGGCCCCGCGTCTGCGCCGCCGAGGTCCGCGCCCGAACGGCGGCGCTACGCTGGGCAGCGAGGGCTGAGCGGGAATCGCCGGGCCCGGGGCTTGCGGCCGGTCACAGCTCGATCAGGCGACGCGGTGCATCCCGAACAGAATCATGCCGCGGGTGACCCGATAGACGAACCAGAGCCACACGGGTACGAATACCAGCATGCCGAATCCGAACGGCACGCAAAACCCGGCGAGAATCGACCACACGAGAAACAGGAAGGCCGTGCGTAGCCGCCATTGACGATGGCTCTGCAGAACCGCATCGTGCCACGCTGCGGCATCCTTGCGCGTGTCGCCGTAGACCTGATACCAGATGCTGAAGACGAACAGCACCGCGCCGAGCGCAAGCGCCGCATAGGCGCGCCACGACCGCAGCGTATCCTGCTCCTCAGCCGGTCTCGCCACCGGCCGCTCGGCCACCAGGGAGCTCGTCATTTCCCGACTTTCCACCACCGCTCCTCGCTGGTGATGACGCGTCGCCAATAGAGCCTGTATATCAGGTAGGTCAGCACCGACAGCAGCACGAACAGGCCGATGATCCACGGTCCGAGGCGCCAGCGCTCCTGCGCGTGCGAATGCGCCACGGCATAGAGAAACGTCACGATGTCGCGCGCCGTGCGATCGAACTGCGCCGGCGTCATGCTGCCTTTGGTCAGCGGCTCGACGCCAATGGCCACCTTGGCCGGGCTGCCGTAGCGCAAGCCCTCGGTCATCACCGGCTTCTGCAGGCCCTGCAGCGGCGCGAAGATGTCGGGCATCGCGACATTGTTGAAGACGACGTTGTTCACCCCGTTCGGGCGCGATGGATCCACGTAAAATGAAGTCAGGTAGGTGTACAGCCACGCCGGCGAGTGACGCCGCGCAATATACGTCAGGTCCGGCGGCAGCATCTTGACGAACGCGTCGATCACCGAGGACGGCATGCTCGAGGTGATGACGTCGTGATAATGATGACCGTTGGTCCCTATGATCTCCTTGAAGCGGGCCTCGCTCATGCCCAGCATCGCGGGCAGGGAGCTGTAGCGAGTGCCTTGCAGGGAATGACAGGCCGTACACATGTGCAGCGTGTAGAGCGCCCCATTGCGCAGCGCCGCCTTGTCCTGCAAGTCGATCGTTATCGGCTTGAGCGGTGGGCGGGTCGTGGCCACCGAGGCCCATGCAGCGGCGGCGCTGAATGAGGCCAGGAGCCATGCGGCCAGCACGAGCGCAATGGGGTGCTTTCTGGGCGGCGAATTTTGCTTCGTCATCGCTTGATCCTGCCGGATTGAACGCGTGAATCTTCTGTCCATGTTGAGCACTGAGAGGGCATCGTTCCGCTGCGAGCGTGCGCTCAGTGGAGAATGCCGCCGGCCGTGAGCCGTTCCGGAAGCTTCGCCGCATCATGCGTCAAGGCCGGGAAGAGAATTGCAAGTCCGAACAGCAGCAGTGCGTACAGCGCCGGAATCCAGTCGGTCTGTAACATCAGGCCCCAGCTGTGGGCGTGAATGGAGTACATCCACACGTCGACCAGCCACACCAGCGCTTCGGCCGCGACCAGCCAGATGATCCTGGTGCGCATCGGCCGCTCGCGATTGAAGAACGGCAGCGCGAGGAAAGTCATGTAGAACACTTCGGTGACGTGCAGCCCGTACACCATGTTGTGCTCGGTGGCCAGGCCGTGCGCGATGAGGCCGAGCCACAGGAAGGAAAACGCCATCGACAGGATGTTGACCTTGTACAGCACCGATCGATAGCGAATCGAGCGAACGGGATTGCGGTCGAGAATGGGCAAGCATGCCAGCAGCACGAACGAGCCTGCGAACGCCATGATTCCATAGAGCTTGTCGGGTACGCCGCGCAACATCGCGTAGAACGGCAGGAAGAACCACAGAGGATGGATGTCCGCGGGAGTGTGCAGGATGTTCGCCGGCGTGTAGTTGAGCTTATCGAGCAGGAAGCCCCAGCCGCTTGGGTTGTAGAACACGAACCAGAAGAAGACCACGAAGAAGATGCTTACGGCGAACAGATCCTTGACCGTGTAATACGGATGAAAGGGAACGGCGTCGCGCGGCCAGCCGGTTTCGTTGAGGTTATCGTGGATTTCGACGCCGTCGGGATTGTTCGATCCGACGTGATGCAGCGCGATCAGGTGCACCAGAACCAGAGCGAGCAGCAGCAGCGGCATCAGGAACACGTGAAAGACGAAGAAGCGATTGAGCGTCGGCAGGTCCACCACGAATGAGCCGCGCAGCCAGGTGGCGATCGGCTTGCCGATCACCGGCACGGCGGTGACGAAATTGGTGACCACAGCCGATCCCCAGTAGGACATCTGCCCCCAGGGCAGCAGATAGCCGAGGAACGCCTCGGCCGCGAGCGCCAGATAGATGAAGATTCCCACCAGCCACAGCAGCTCGCGCGGCTTTTTGTACGAGCCGTACATGATGCCGCGATACATGTGCAGGTAGACGAGCACGAAGAACGCGGATGCTCCGACGATGTGCATGTCGCGAATCAGCCAGCCCCAGTGGGAATCCTGCTGAATGCCGCGCAAGACCGACCAGTAGGCGAGGTGGGGATTCGGCTGGTAGTGGATCGCCAGGAACAGCCCGGTGGCCAGCTGCATGACCAGGACCAGCAGCGCCAGGGAGCCGAAGATGTACCAGAGATTGAAATTCTTCGGCGCCGGGTAGCGGCTCACCTGGCTGCGCCACATCGAGGAGATCGGCAACCTGTCGTCGAACCAGCCGAACACGCCGCGCGCCCACGATCGTATCTTGCTATTCATGGAGTTTCAGCCCTTCCGGTACATGGATGGCGGCTCGAGCCGCCGTCTCGGCAAATTGGCACGTCGTGGCAGTGCATCGGGACATGACTCAGTGCGCCGATTTGCCCGCGCGCGCCCCGGGGGTGCCCTGGGGGCTCTTGCCGGCCGACGCATGGCGCGCGATCACCGCCCTGGCATACGCGGAGAAGTCCTTCGGACCGATTCCAAGCGAGGTGGCCGGATCGAGCTGGCGCAGATAAGCCGCGAGCGCCGCCTCCTGCTTGGCGTTCAACTTCCGCGCGATCATGTGCATGACGTGGCCCGGACTGTTGTGGCGCTCGCCGCTTGCGAATTGCTTCAGTTGCGCGACGAGGTAGGCGGCGTGCTGCCCGGCGAGCGCGGGGATCGCCATCGGCCCGTTACCTTCGCCGCCCAATTCGTGGCAGGCTGCGCACGAGGGGATGCCCTCGCGGGCCACGCCGTGCTGGTAGATGCTCTTGCCGAGTTCGATCTGCGCGTGATCGGCGGGCGCTGCCGCCGGGGCATATGTCCACATCGGCTTCAGCTGCGCGAAATACGCGGCGATGTCCTTCAGATTCGCGTGATGCTTGGACGGCAGGATCGTCATGGCCATCGCGCTCATGATGCTGTTCGTTCTGGCGCCGCTGCGGAAGTCTTCCAGCTGCTTGAGGATGTAATTGAACTTCTGTCCGGCCAGATTCGGGTACACCGAGCTGGCGCCGATGCCGTTGCTGCCGTGACAGGCGGCGCAGACCGCGGCCTGTGGCGCGCCGAGCGCCGCGGCGCCCGGCGGAGGGAGGCCATGATAGTCGCTCTTTGCCTGCGCGAGCGGTACGCCCAGAACAGCGATGATGAGTGCGGCCAAGACGGATTTCATTGTGGCTGTTTCCTTCATCTGTGTTCGGCTCGAAGTGCGGCCCCGCTGCGTCGCGGCGATCACCAGATGTCCGGCGACCAGTCCTTGTCGAGACCGGCGGCATTGATCTCACCGATGCGTGCCACGGTGTTCGTCTTCCAGTAATAAGGCGGTATCGGGATGTTGAGCGGCGCCGGTGAGCCTTCCACGACCCGTGCCGAGAAATCGTACATCGACCCGTGGCAGGGGCAGTGAAATCCCCCCGGCCACCAGGGCGTTACGGTGTGCGGCGCGGGCCGGTAGGCGGGGATGCATTGCATGTGGGTGCACAGTGCAACCGCGATGAATATCTCGGGGCGCAACGCACGGTAATTGCCGTTGATGAATTGCGCGGCCGGCTGCTGATTCTGTTCGCTGTGCGGATCTTTCAGGCGCCTCAGGAGCGAGGGCTCCGAGAGGGTCTGCAGCATCCACGGCTCGCGCTTGAGGATCCAGATGGGTTTTTTCTTCCATTCGGCGAGGATCAATTGCCCCGGTTCCATCCGGCTCACATCCACCTCGATGGGGGCGCCCAGAGCCTCGACGGCCTTGCCGGGGTTCATGTTCTCGATCAGCGTATCGGCGAACAATCCCACCGCTCCGGCGCCAAGCACTCCGGCAGCGGCGATCAAGAAGTTCCGACGGCCCTTGTCCGTCTGCTGCTCGGGTCGGATCGAATCCATGACCACCGCTTCTTCTGCTTGTCGCGTCTCATTTTTCATGGCTTGTGCCCTTGCTGCCACGTGTCAACCGCAATCCATTGAATCCAGACGGGATGGACCTGATTGCCCGTCGCAGCCGCCGGTCTCCCGGCGGCCTGATGCTCGAGTGAGTCTCGGCTCGGCTCGCTCTTCACCCGCTTACGGCGGTACGAAAGGTTCCAGGAGCCATGGTGGCCGGATGAGGCACGCGCCCACGCAGCAGGCGAGCCATGCGCCGAACGTATCGCGAGGCTTACGCAGCCAATACAGGCGCAGCGCCAGCGGCGCGCCGCTGCGCCGGTTGACCGGGTGTCCGAGGGGATGCGCAGCCGCACCGGAGGCAGCCGCCGACCGCCAGGAGATGACTCGGCGGGCAAGTGCTCGTGGCAACGAATAAAATGGAAAGGCAGAAATCAGTGCTGCATCCACAAGACCCCCGGGCTGGCGCGAATGACGCGAGCCACCCCGGTGTCCCGGCAGACAGCCCGCAACCGCCCGGTGCCATGGGCATGATATAGAGCGCCTTTCCTTAGCGACTATTGTACGCAAAATGCTCCAGCATCTCCACTGTTCGTCCCAGGCTCCTCGTGGCATCGCCGGCGAAGAGTACCTAGGCGGTTTGCGGCATCGCCATACGTACATCCCACGGGCTGCCCGGTGACTGCCATGCGACATACTGATGGCTCAGTGCCCGATTACCACGCATTGCTCGATTACGATGGGCCTGCCGATCTGCTCGCGGACCGGGTCATCCTGATCACCGGCGCCGCCCATGGCATTGGGCACGCGGTGGCCCTGCGCTATGCGCGCCACGGCGCTCGACTGGTCCTGCTGGACTCGGATCGCATCGGGCTCGAAGCGCTCTCCGATCAGATCGTCGCGCAAGGCTCGGCCGAGCCCGTGTTATGCCCCGCCGATTTGTCCGGGATCACGATCGGCGGAGTTCGTGAGATCACCGATCGGCTCGGCGAGCGCTTCGGACGGCTCGACGGGCTGCTCAACAATGCCGCCTGGGTAGGGGCTCTGGCGCCTTTCGAGCACTATCCCCCGGCGGCTTGGACCAAGGTGATGAACATCAACCTCGCGGCGCCGTTTTTCCTGACGCAGTGGTGCATGCCGCTGTTGCGCAAGGCCGCGGATCCGGTGGTGGGATTTTCCCTGCAGCAGGTGAGTCGCGCGTACTGGGGCGCATTCGCCATGGCCAAAGCCGGTCAGCAGGCGCTGATCGGGGTTCTGGCGGACGAGTATGGCCCCGATAGCGCGTATCCGGTGCGCGTGTTCGGCGTAGATACCGGCCCGGTGCTCACCCCCGGACGCCGTCAGCACTATCCCGGTGAGGCGGTCGACGCCCATCCGCAACCCGAGCGCGTCACCGGGCCGTACTTATATGCGGTTGGGCCCGAGGCGAAGGGACGCAGCCCGCTGCTGCTCGGCGGCGGTGACGGATGAGGCGCCGCCGCGACACCGGCGTCGCAATATAGAGTCGGTCGAGGCGGCTCGTGTGCGCCTCGAGAGAGTTGCCGGCCTTGGACCGTTGCGCCCATACTTCGCCGTCTATTCGAAGATAGAGATGGTGAAGTATGTCTGAATCGAAGAGTAAAGCGGATCCCTCGCGCCGAGCGTTCCTTGCGGGCGCTACCGTGGCCGTGGCGGCCGTCGTCATCGGAGGCCTGAAGCCGCGCACGGCCCGGGCCGCGGACGGCACGCTGCCGCATTTGACGGATGCCGACCCGCTGGCGAAGTCCCTCGGTTACACGTCGAACCACAACAAGGTCAACACGGCCGCGCATCCGACGTACAAGCCCGGCGAGCACTGCTCGTTGTGCCGCTTCTTCCAAGGGACGCCGGGCGAGAAGTCCGGCTACGCGGGGTGTCAGATTTATCCTGGCTACTCCGTGAATGCCCAGGGTTGGTGCGCCTCGTTCAACCCGCGGTCCTGATCGGCCAAGGATTGGCGCCCGCCCGCCCGCCTTCAGCGGGCGGGCGGTGGCGTTGCCCGCGAGAACGGTCCGCGGGTGATCGCGACGCTGGCATGATCGGGATGCCGGCCGGGTCGCATGCGTGCAGGCTCAGGGGCTGCTTTGATCCGTAATGAGGTCGCCGAGCGAGTCAACGCGTCCGTGATCGCCGGAGGCGAACTCACAGCGCCTGACGCGGCCTGTGCGATTGCGGCGCGACCCGCCGCCGCCTTGCTCGAGCCGGGCACGGCTGCGAGAATCCCTGCAAATCCCTCGAGGCTGGCCCATGCAAAGCGCGCAATTCGTCATTCTCGGGCCGGGCGCGCTCGGGTCGATCCTGGCGGCGCATCTGGCGCGCGCCGGACACTCCGTGGCGGTGCTGGCGCGCGGGCAGCGCGCCAGCGACATCGAGCAACACGGACTGCGGATCCACGGTCTGGCCGAGTTCACCGTCCCAGTCGGGGTGCTCACCGATCCGTCCCGGCTGCGCAGCGCGGAGTGTCTGATCGTGGCCACGAAGACACCCGGAACCCAGGCCGCGCTCGCGAGCTTGCGGCACGTACAGGTCGGTGTCGCCTTCTCGGTGCAGAACGGCCTGATCAAGGATGAGTTGCTCGCAGAGGCGTTCGGGGCCGGCCAGGTCCTGGGTGCGCTCGCCAATACCAGCGGCGAGCTGCTCGCGTCCGGTGAGGTTCTGTTCACACGCAACGTGAACCTGATGCTGGGGGAGCTCGACGGCACCGCCAGCGCGCGTGCCGGGCTGCTCGCGGCGACCCTCGACAGTAGCGGGGTGCGGTCGGGCGCCGTGAGCGGCATCCTCTCGTGGGAGTGGAGCAAGTTCGTCGCTTGGCTGGCGCTGATCGGCCTGGCCGTCACGACGCGGGCCGTCACGTGGCGTTATCTCGGTGATCCGGACGGCGCCTGGGTGCTGGTGCAGATGGTGCGGGAAGCGGCACAGGTGGCCCAGGCGGCGGGCATCGAGCTGACGGAAGAAGGTGCCATCCTGCCGCTGCGGAACCTCCTGTCCGGGTCGGATTCGCAAGCCCTCGAGGCGGTGCGCGCGGCGGGTAAAGAGTTCGCCGTCAACGCGCCGCAGCACCGCATGTCGGCACTGCAGGACCTCGAGGCCGGCCGGCGCCTCGAGGTGCACGAGACGTTTGGGGACGTAGTGCGCCGGGCCAAGGAGCGAGGCGTGCGCACCCCGCTGCTCGAGGCGGCCTATCACCTGCTCGCCGCCATCGATCGGATCAACTCCGGCTCGCCGTCCTGAGGCGGATGATGGCCGCTGACCGCGGTTTCAGCGCACATTGACGGTGCGATCTCCCTCGAACTGCATGATGTGGTAGTAACCTTGCCAGCCGCTCCATGTGGCGGATCTGCCTGAACAACGGCAGTGTGCCGCGGACCTCGCGAAGCGCGGTGGCCTTCTCGCCGTGACGATAATCGCGCACCGCGTGCCCGACGCGGTACAGGATGCGCACGCCGTCGCGATTGATGGCGATCATGGTGAGCATCTCGGCCTGGTAGTACCGCCGGCGCGCGGGGGCGACCAGCGACTCGGCCGCGAGTGCCGCTCTCCAGAGCGCCTGCCAGCGTGCCCGCGCGGGGCCGCAGAAGCCGATGTCACGTCGCAGCGCATGGGGCAGCCAATTCGGTCACATGTGGATGAAAAACGGCTTGTGCAACCCGGCGTCGATGATGCGGATCGGCGTCCACTTCGGGGCCTGGCCATCGAAGAAGTAGTAGGGCGGCTGTACCATCGTGCTGAGCAGCAGATGCTGGGTCTGATAAAAGCGGTGCTGCGCGCGGGTGGGCCGGACACGCGACGGATACGACGGCCGCGAGCAGCGCTGCGATGCGGGGCAGGACAGCGCGGGCGCCGACGGACGGACTTCGAGTCATGTGGGTCGTACCCCCCCGTCACGCACCGGTTGGACAGCGTGTCCGATCGGACGCAGGCCCGGAATGATGGCGCTACCAAGCGGGCGGCCGCCAGCGGACTGCGCCGGCCGTCGGCGACCCCGCCACTATTTGAGCTCGAGCTTCAGGCGGATGCGGCCTTTCCAGGGCTGCCCTTCGGTCCGGGTGGTGAGAAACACCCGTTTGACATCGATGCTGTGGCCGGCGAGCAGCGCGCGCTCGATGTGCTCGGCGCGGGCCAGTCCCAACGCGATGAGCGCCTTGTGCGAAGGGCGAACGGTCGGACGCAACTGCGCGCGCAGCCAGAGAATCTCAGCCTGCTCGTGCATGAGCTTGCGTATTCGCCGCTGCGCGCGCGCGCTGGCAGGCAGCGTGCTGCCGAGGGCCGGGAGACCTTCGGTCGGCTGGGGCAGATGCGCCGGATACACCGGTGGCTTGCCGAGCCGTGCGCGGTAGAGTGCCTCGAACCGGCGCAACCTCTCGGGCAGCGGCAGGGTGAAAATCCCGGCCGGATGCGGGTGTCGGTCGCCCGCCATCACCAGGGTGTCGAGTCGGGCATTCTCGATCGCGACGGCATCCCTGGGGCCGGCCGGCCCGGCGGGAATGTCGACCTGCAACGCCGGGCGCGCAGCGAGGGTGCGGGCGAGGGCGGACAGGCTCGCCGCCGCTTCGGGCGGCAGCGCGGCCGAGCCCGGGATGAAGTCGACGTGCTGCGCCCGCTGCGCGCCGGGGAACAACTGTCCGGCGAACTCGAAGGGCGTGAGCGCGGCCTTCTCGAGCAGGTGCACGAACATCTTCCAGACGACCGCGGTGATGTGGAAACTCGGGTTGTTGAGCGAGCCGGTGACGGGCAGGTTGACGCGGATGACCCCGGCGGGATTCTTCAGCAGCGCGGTCGCCAGTCGAATGGGCCAGCCGACGCTCTGTTTGCTGGCGCTCGGGCCGCCCCACTGCAGCTCTCGGACGACGATGTGATGATCGGCGTGCAGCACGCGATTCACGATGCGGTAGTGGAATCGGGTGGTGAGCTCGCCCTTGGCGATGGCGTAGCCGGCATACAGGTCGGAGTATGGATCGAACAGGGGCAGCTGGATGTTTTTGAACGTGGCGCGGATGTTGGTGTCGCGGCCGAGGCCGTATGCGTTGAACTTCCCGGCGATCGTGACGGGCGAGAACCGGTCGATCACCTCGCCCTCGAGCGCGATGCTCGCCAGCGCATTGGGCGCGCTCGAGAGGTTCACGATCAGTCCGTGCAGCCGCCGGATCGGCACGCGGAAGTGTGGCTCGACGGACTCGTCCGCAAACGTAATGGAGCCATCGACGATGAGCAGCCGGTTCACCCGGGCGTGGAACCTGGGTCCCGCCGCCTTCGGCGGCCGATGCGCCGCGCGCGGGCGGGCCGGGCCCGCGGGCAGCAGCGCCGCCAGGTTCCAGCTGCGATTCGGCAGGATCGCGATCAGCCCGGCCGGGGCGACCAAGCGTACGAACCGGACGCGCAGCCGATCGCGCCGATAGCGGATCTTGTGCGCCAGCAACGCCTGCCAGCCGATCAGGGGACTGCCGTCCTTGCGCTCGAGCAGTTGCACGTTGTAGAGGCCCACGTCTCCGGTGAAGCGCGTGAGCTTGCCCGCCGCGAGCACGGCGGCGCCGGAGGCCCGAAGCGCGCCCGAATGGATCTCGACCGCCAGTGCGGGCGGAAGATATGCCGTGAGCGGTGCCAGCGGTACATAGGCCATGGAGAGCGTGAGCGTGCCGGATCGCGTGGCCGGCACGATGTGGCCGGCCAGCTGCACGGATCCGTGCCGATCGATGTGAGCGCTGAGACGGAACGGCACCGCGCGCGAGGGATCGTCGCTGAGCGAGCGCAGCGTGAAGGAGAGCGGCGCAATCTGCAGCCGCACCGCCGGCGAGACCGCGAGGTCCAGCACCGGCATCACCATGTCGTTCACGGCCAGGCGATCGAGCGTGATATGCCACTTTCGCGTCCGGGAGGCGGCGGCCGCGCGCAGCTGCGGGAGTGCGCCGGCCGGCAGCCAGCGCGTGAGATTCAAAGTGCCGTTCTTCTGGCGCGTCACCGGCAGATGCACTCCGGTGAGGGTGAGCGAGGCGGCCGCGAGGCGCTGTCGGCGCGCATCGAAACGCGCTGCCCCAAGCTGCAGGTGCGCCAGCTCGATCTGCTGGCCGCGCGCCGGGCCGACACCCGTCAGGCTCGCGTTGCGCATACTGAAGTGCGCGAGCGAGCCGTGCGCCGAGCCACCGGCGGGGAGCTGCAGCACCCCGCCCTGTGCCCGGGCCGCGCCGATGTACAGCCGGCCATGCAAGCGCCCGCCGCGGATTGTCAGCCCCCTGGCCGACAGTTGCAGGCCCGAGAGGCCGACCCTCAGGCCCTTGGCGCCGTCTCGAACCGTATAGCCGCCGCGCAGGCTGATGCGGCCGCTCACCGGTGTCATGACTTGCGTGCGCGGCAGAAACTGCCCCAGCAGTCGCACGCCAAGGCCCGTCAGAGCGACGGTGCCGGTCGCGGCGATCGGGGAGATGCCGATCTTGCCCTGCCACAGCAGCCGTGCGCCATCCTGAGCACGCCCCTGGAGGGTGAACTGTCCCGCGGGAGCGCCCCAGGTGCGAAAGTGTCTCAGGCGCAAGGCGATCGGTGCGACAGTCACGCGCGCCGCCGGCCTGCGGCGCCGATCGGTGAGGTGGATCTCGCCCTGTTCGAGCGTGAGCTGCCGGATGCGCACGGCGGGTGCGGCAGCGCCGCCGCGGCCCGATGAACTCCACAGCGCATCGAGATTGATCGAACCGTTGCGACGGATGCGCGCATCGAGCACGGGCTGTTCGAGGTCGAGCCGTGTGATGCGGTACGCCCGCTCGAATGCCGACAACGGCGCGACACCGACGCGCAGCTCGGCGATCCTCGCCAGCGGCCGCCCACGGTCCGTCAGGCCGATGGCGCGGATCGAGGCGGTGAAGCGGATCGGATCGACTTTGATCGGCCCGAGGGCGAGCGCCAGACCTGGGTGTGCGGCGGCCCAGCGCATCGCCGCGGAGCGAATCATGCGTGGTGCGAGCACATAACCGGCCCACAGGTAGGCGGCGGCGAGCAGCGCAACGGTCCCCAGGCCGATGAGCCATCGCCGCCGGGGCCGGCGGATCGCTATTCGCAAAGGCATGTGATGAGACTCCCCTGCGTCTCGCCCGCCGCCGCGACCGCCGTGTCCGGGCGATGCAGCGGTCTGGTTCGGGCGGATCGAAGCGAGCCGCACCGACTAGTCTAATCCGTCCTGCGGTCGGGAACGAGTCTGGGCACGGGCGCGCGCGCGCGGGCGGGCGCGATAGCGCGGCCGACACTCCGAGTCGCCCGCCCGCGACGCCCATGCCCGGCAGCTGTTACGATCCGGCGCAATGGAGGCTTTTCTCGCCAGCCTCTCCGCGGTCGCGATCGCGGAGATCGGTGATCGCACACAGCTGTTGCTGCTGATGCTGGCGGCCCGCCACCGCCGGCCGTGGCCGATCCTGGCCGCCATGCTCGTCGGCACGCTCGCCAGCAGCGTGCTCGCGGCCTTGATCGGGCAGCAGCTGGGCTCGGCACTGAATCCGCGGCTGATGAATCTCTTGGTCGGAGTCAGTTTGATCGTCATGGCATTGTGGGCACTGCAGCCCGAGCGCGCACACGAGGCAGGCGTGCCCCGGCGCTCCCACGGACTGTTCTTCAGGACGCTGGTGAGCTTCCTCATCGCGGAGATGGGCGACAAGACCCAGATCGCCACGGCGGTGCTGGCGGCCGCATACGGCAATGTCGCCGCGGTGGCGGCCGGCTCGAGCCTCGGGATCGTGCTCGCCTGCGCCCCGGCGGTGCTCATCGGCCAGGCGCTTTCGGCCCGGCTGCCCTTGCGCGCGATCCGCATCGTCTCGAGCCTGCTCTTTCTCGCACTCGGTGTGCTGTTTCTGGTGCGCGCTGCGCGTGGCACGCCCTGAGGGAGCCTATCGCTGCGCCCGAAGCTCGGGGCTGTGCGGCAGTTGCGATGCGCCGGGGCCCTCGCCGCCGAGGGCCTGGAGAATCGGGCAATCGGCCGCATCGCCATGACCGGGACAGGCGGCGATGAGCGTCGCGAGTCCCTCCCGGACGCGTTGCAATGCGGCGATGCGCGCCTCGACGTCGGCAAGCTTCGTTTGCGCGGTGCGCTTGACTCGGGCGACATCGCGTCCTTTGGACAGCGCCAGCAACTCGCGGATCTCCCGCAGCGAGAACCCGAGGGCCTGGGCGCGGCGGATGAACCGCAGCCGCGCGAGCTCGCCGAGGCCATAGCGGCGATAACCGGATGGGAGACGCGATTTGGGCGCGAGCAGTCCGCTGCGCTCGTAATAGCGAACCGTATCGATACGCACACCCGCCTTGCGGGCGAGCGCGCCGATGCCGAGGCTGTCCACCGTGGGGCTCCCGTGTGACCAATTGATTCATCTTACATCCTGGACTGTGGTCCAAGGTCATGGGTTTCGGGCGTATCGCGCCCAAGGTTCCCCACCAGGCCGACACCGGCTTCCTCAGCGGGCCTCGGCGGCCTTTGCTATCCTTGATTCCGTAGAACCACCGCGCCCAAAGCCGGTCCGCGCAGCCTGTCGGCTGGGCGGGACGGGCGTCGTTCGCGGCGGTGGAGTTTTTGGCTGTGGTGGCCCGCACCGGCTACTCCGCGACGACCAGTCGTGAACCCCGTCAGGGCCGGAAGGCAGCAGCGGCAGCGGCGATGTCGGGTGCCGGAGCACCCGCTGGTGCGGGCCGCCTCCCGATCCGGCTGAGGCGGCTCGCATGACCGATAGCTACATCGCGCTGGCGCGCAAATGGCGCCCCAAGGCGTTCAACGAGCTCGTGGGCCAGGACCATGTGCGCCAGGCACTGGTGAACGCGCTGCGATCCGGCCGCGTGCATCACGCGTTCCTGTTCACCGGCACGCGCGGCGTCGGCAAGACCTCCATTGCGCGCATCCTCGCGAAATGCCTCAACTGTGAAGTCGGCGTCACCGACACCCCCTGCGGTCAGTGCGCCAGCTGCCGCGAGATCGAGACCGGGCGGTTCGTGGATCTGATCGAGGTCGATGCCGCCTCGCGCACCAAGGTCGACGACACGCGCGAGATCCTGGACAACGTGCAGTTCGCGCCCACGCGTGGGCGCTACAAGGTGTACCTCATCGACGAGGTGCACATGCTCTCGACGCACTCGTTCAACGCGCTGCTGAAGACACTGGAGGAGCCACCGCCGCACGTGAAGTTCCTGCTGGCGACCACCGACCCGCAGAAGCTGCCCGTGACCGTGTTGTCGCGCTGTCTGCAATTCAATCTCAAGCGCATCGCGACCGGGCAGATCGCCGCGACGCTGCGCGCCGTGCTCGAGCAGGAGGGTGTCGCCTTCGAGCCGGCCGGCGTCGCGCTGGTGGCGCAGGCTGCCGATGGGAGTATGCGCGATGCGCTGTCGCTGCTCGATCAACTGATCGCTTTCGGCGGCGGCAGCGTCGCGGAGAGCGAGGCGCGCGCCATGCTCGGGACCGTGGCGCGCGATCACGTCGTGCAGCTCGCCGAGCGGCTGGCCGCCGGCGAGGCCCCCGGCCTGCTTCGCTGCGCGCGCTCGCTCGAGCAGTGGGCGCCCGATTATGCCCAGTTGCTCGATGAGCTCGCTGCGCTGCTCACGCGCGTCGCGCTCCGGCAGGTCGTGGGGGAGGAGTACCAGAGCGACGAGCTGTACGCGCCGGAGCTGATCGCCCGTCTGGCAGGGGAGTTCGCGGCCGAGGACGTGCAGCTGTACTACCAGACGGCCATCACGGGCCGGCGCGATCTGCCGCTGGCGCCCGATCCGCGCACGGGCTTCGAGATGACGCTGCTCAGAATGATCGCATTCCGTCCGGAGGGTGAGCCGCGGATGCCGGGCGCCGCGCCGGCCGGGACGGCGGCTGCGGCGAGCCCGAAGCGCGCGGCCGCAAGACCGGAGAGATCCTCCGAGAGCCATTCGCCTCAGGCCGAGTCCTCGCCGGCAGCCGGGCAAGGCGCCGGCGCCGAGCTGGCGCTCGAGCAGCAGTGGAGCGCGCTGCTGGCACAGCTCGATCTGCAGGGTGCGGCGCGTCAGCTGGCCAGCCACTGCGTGCTCATCGCTCGGGAAGCGGGGCGGGTGCGGCTTGCGCTGGATCCGCGCAGTCGATCCCTGCGCACCGCTTCCCTGGAGGAGAAGCTCGCGCAGGCGCTCTCGCGCCACTTCGGCGAGCCGCTCCGATTGGAGTTCGTCGCTGCGGCCGAGGCCGGCGAGACACCGGCCGAGGCGCGCCAGCGCGCCTCGCGCGAGCGCTCCGCAGCCGCTCAGCGCGCGTTCGAGTCCGACCCGGGCGTGCAAAGCTTTCGCGAGCGCTTCGGAGCGGAAGTGATTTCCGAGACCGTCCGCCCCGTGAAATGATCCGGCGCAGCCGGCAACCCATTCGTGACCATCGAGGAGCGACCTCATGCGAGGCAATATCAACCAGCTGATGAAACAGGCCCAGGCCATGCAGGAATCCATGCAGAGGGCGCAGGAGGAAATCGCCCGCATGGAGGTGCTCGGGGAGTCCGGTGGCGGCATGGTCAAGATCACCATGACCGGGCGGCACGAAGTGCGCCGCGTTCAGATCGAGCCGGCGGTGATCGGCGAGGATCGCGAGATGCTCGAAGACCTCGTGGCGGCAGCAGTGAACGACGCGGTGCACAAGGTCGAGGTCAGTACGCAGGAGAAGATGTCGTCGGTTACCGCCGGGCTGCATCTGCCCCCGGGAATGAAGCTGCCCTTCTGAGCGAGCCGTGAAGTATTCCCCGCGTCTCGCCCAGCTGATCGAGGCGCTGCGCGCACTGCCCGGTGTGGGCCCGAAGAGTGCCCAACGCATGGCGTTTCAGCTCCTGCGGGACGGGCGCTCGGCCGCCCAGACGCTCGCGCAGTCGCTCGAGGCGGCACTGGCCGCAGTCAAGCCTTGCCGGCGCTGTCGCATGTTCGCCGAGGAGGATCTGTGCGCGATCTGCGCCTCGCCGCAGCGCGAGGCGGGGTTGCTGTGCGTGGTCGAGACGCCCGCCGATGTCGTCGCCGTCGAGCAGTCGGGCAGCTACCGGGGGCGCTACTTCGTGCTGATGGGGCATCTGTCGCCGCTCGATGGTATGGGACCTGAGCAGCTCGGTGTGCGCGAGCTCGAGGCGATCCTCGATGAGGGCGGGCTGCGCGAGGTGATCCTTGCCACCAACCCCACGGTCGAAGGCGAGGCGACCGCGCATTACCTGGCCGAGCTGGCCCTGCGCCGCGGCTTGCGCGCCAGCCGCATCGCCCACGGGGTGCCGATCGGAGGGGAGATCGAGTACGTCGACGGCGGTACGCTGGCGCGGGCGTTGAGCGGCCGGCAGAACATTTGATCGCGGGGCGTGTTCAGCCGCGGCGCGAGCCGTGCGCCTGTCCCGGCATGAGCGTCTCGCGCAGGCGGCGCAGGCGGCGGTAGCTCTCGTATCGGCGCGCGTGTATTTCGCCACGCTCGAGGGCGGCGCGGACCGCGCAATCGGGCTCGCGCAGATGCTGGCAGTCGAGAAAGCGGCAGCCGCCGGCCAGGCGCGCCACCTCCGTGAACCCGAGCGAGCGAGCATCGAGCGCGGCCAGTGCCGGGGCGAAATCGCGCACCCCCGGGGAATCGGCGAGTTGACCGCCGCCGGCGAGCGCGTACAGGCGCGAGGCGGTGGTCGTGTGACGGCCCTCCTGCTCCCGTGCCAGCGACCCGACCGTGATGTTCGCGTCCGGAACCAGTCGCGCCACCAACGATGACTTGCCCACGCCCGACTGGCCGACCAGTGCGGTCAGGCGTGCGCCGCAGGCCGCGCACAGCGCATCGAGGCCGGTTCCGGCGGCTGCCGAGACGGTGATCGGGCGATAGCCGGCGATCGCATAGCCGGCAAGTTGCGCCTCGAGCGCGGCATCGATGCCGAGGTCGGCCTTGTTGAGCACCAGCACCGCCTCGATGCCGGCCGATTCGGCGGCGGCGAGGTAGCGGTCGGCGACGAACAGATCGGGCTCGGGGAGCGGTGCGATCACGACCAGCAGCCGCTCGAGATTGGCCAGCACCGGCTCGGCGCCGCCGCGCGCATTGCTGCGGTACAGGGTGGTGTGCCGCGGCAGCACTTCCAGGACGTGTACCTCCGCATGGCGCTCATCCAGACGGCAACGCACCGTGTCGCCGCAGACGATCGAAAGCGCACGACCGAGCGGCCGGCCCGGCAGCTCCCGTCCGTCCGCGAGGCGCAGGCGCACTTGGCGGCCAAAGGCGCCGATCACGCGAGCATCGAACGTTGTTACACTCATTGCTCGCCGATTATCGCCCGCGACTATCATCCACGACTATCACCCACCGCGAGCCGAGCATGCACAGCGCCGACAATCTGATCTGGATCGACCTGGAAATGACGGGCTTGAAGCCCGAGACCGACGCCATCCTGGAGATCGCCACCCTGGTCACGGACAAGTCGCTCAACGTGCTCGCCGAAGGACCGGTGATCGCCGTCCACCAGGACGAGGCGGTTCTCGCGGGGATGGACGAGTGGAACCAGAAGCAGCACGGCGGCTCGGGGCTGCTCGCGCGCGTGCGGGCCAGCACTCTCGACACTGCGCAGGCGGAGGCCCTTACGCTCGCATTCCTCATGCCGCTCGTGCCGCCGGGCGCCTCACCGATGTGCGGCAACAGCATTTGCCAGGACCGCAGATTTCTCGCCCGGCTCATGCCGCGTCTCGAGCGATTCTTTCATTATCGTAATCTCGACGTCAGCACGCTGAAGGAGCTGGCGCGCCGCTGGGCGCCCGAGGTGCTCGAGGGAGTGGTGAAACAGGAGGCGCACCTGGCGCTCGCCGACATCCACGAGTCCCTGGGCGAGCTGCGGCATTATCGCGCCAAGCTGTTCCGGCCCGCTTACGGCGGGCGGTCCGGTTGAGGGGCGCCGCCGCTACTGCCGCTCGCTCTCGCCGGCGAGCCGCAGCCAGGTCTCGATCACGGTGTCGGGGTTGAGCGAGATGCTCTCGATGCCCTGATCGAGCAGCCAGCGTGCGAAGTCAGGATGATCCGAGGGCCCCTGGCCGCAGATTCCGATGTACTTGCCCTGGTTGCGGCAGGCGGTGATCGCCATGGCGATCAGCCGGCGTACGGCCGGGTCACGCTCGTCGAATTGATGTGCCACGAGCGCCGAGTCGCGATCGATTCCGAGCGTCAGTTGGGTGAGATCGTTGGAGCCGATCGACATGCCGTCGAAGTGCTCGAGGTACTCGTCGGCGAGCAGCGCGTTGGTCGGCAGCTCGCACATCATGATCACTTTCAGGCCCCGCTCGCCGCGCTCGAGGCCATTCTCGGCGAGCAGCTCGGTGACTCTGCGGCCCTCGGCGACGGTGCGCACGAACGGCACCATGACCTGCACGTTCTCGAGCCCCTGCTGCTCGCGCACGCGCTTGATCGCCCGGCACTCGAGCTCGAAGCACGGCCGAAAGCGCTCATCGACATAGCGGGCCGCGCCGCGCAAACCCAGCATGGGATTCTCTTCGCGCGGCTCATAGCGGCTGCCGCCGATGAGGTTGGCGTACTCGTTCGATTTGAAATCGGAGAGACGCACGATGACCGGTTCCGGGGCGAATGCCGCGGCGATCTGGGCGATGCCCTCGGCAAGCTTCTCGACATAGAAGCTCACCGGGTCCGAGTAGCCGGCCATCAGCGGGACGATCTGCGCGCGCAGTCCGGCATCGAGCTGCGCGTATTCGAGCAGGGCCCGCGGGTGCACGCCGATCATCCGGCTGATGATGAATTCCAGCCGCGCCAGGCCGACGCCCCGGTTGGGTATCGCGGCGAATCCGAACGCCCGATCGGGGTTGGCGACGTTCATCATGATCTTGACGGGCAGCTTCGGCAGCGTGTCGAGCTCGATCTGGCGGCGCTCGAACTCGAGCAACCCCTCGTAAACGTAGCCGGCGTCGCCTTCGGCGCACGAGACCGTCACCGGCTGACCCTCGCCGATGCGCGTGGTGGCGTCCGTGCACCCGACCACCGCGGGGATGCCGAGCTCGCGGGCGATGATCGCCGCATGACAGGTGCGTCCGCCGCGGTTGGTCACGATGGCCGCGGCCCGCTTCATGACCGGCTCCCAGTCCGGGTCGGTCATGTCCGCGACCAGGACATCGCCACTGTGCACGCGGGCCATCTCCCGCACCTCGCGCACGATGCGCGCCGGACCGGCGCCGATGCGCTGGCCGATGCTGCGCCCGGTGGCGAGCA
>JAJZMI010000011.1 GCA_021798335.1 Pseudomonadota bacterium
CAGCTGGAGCTGATAAAGCGCAATCCAGTGCACGTGCAGGCCGAGGAGCACCCACATGCCCGGCAGCAGCAGCGCAATCATCGCTGCCCAGAGCAGCGGAACGAAGACATAGTGGTCGCTGGCGCGCGCCACGACCGCGACGAACTGGCCGCTCGTACGCTGCTCCGCCCCATGGATTGCCGCGGTGATCCGGGCCTTGTCGTCGGCCGAGAAGCGGATCATCGTCTACCAACTCCCGGCGGCACCGCCGCCGCCGAATGATCCGCCACCGCCGCTGAAGCCGCCGAAGCCGCCGCCTCCCAATCCGCCGCCGAAGCCGCCGCCGAGTCCCCCGCCCAGCATGCCGAGGGCAAGCCAACCGAGCCAGCCGCCGCCCATGCCGCCGTGGGCATAGCCCGGCGATCCTCCGCGCCGGCGCGACAGGGCGCGCAGCAGCGGCGAGAGTGCGAAGAACAGGACGAACAACATGAGCAAGCCGGTCCCGTTGCGCTCGTGGACCTGCTTGCGCTGTACGGCCAGGTGCTGATCACCCAGCGCGGAGAGGATGGAGTCGGTCCCCGCCACGATGCCGGCGGCATAATCTCCCGCGCGAAAGCGCGGGAACACCACATTGTGCAGAATCAGGAAGCTCTGCGCGTCGGTCAGCGTTCCTTCCAGGCCGTAGCCAACGTCGATGCGCGCCTGCTTCTCGCCGGCATCCACGGTAAAGAGTACTCCGTTGTCCTTGCCTTTCTGGCCGATGCCCCAGTGACGCCCCAGTTGGTACCCGTAATAATCGATCGGATAGCCATGCAGCGTCGGAACCGTGACGACCACGACCTGGATGCCGGTCGCGCGGGCATAGGCGGCGAGCCGGCTCGAGAGCTGCTGGAACACCTTCGGTGGCAGCAGGTGCGCATCGTCTACCACCGGACCGGTGAGCCGCGGGAACGGCGGCATCCCGAGGTCGAGTGCGTTCTGTGCCGCGTGCGTGGGTGCCGCGCTCACGGCGAGCAGCGCCAGCAGCACAAATGCCAGCCCGCTCGTCCACCCGGCGCGATTGTCGGTCGATCTCATGCTTGATCCGGATGTCGGGACATCAGAGCCGACCGAACGCCGTTCGGGACCGGGCCATCGGGTGCTCTAGAAGTGAACCTTGGGAACCCGTTGCGCCTGTTGCGAAATCGTGAAGTTCTGTATGGGCTTGTAATTGCTGTAGAACAGCGAGTGATACCACCGGCCCGGAATGGTGGTGAGCTCCGTGTCGTATTGCTGCACCGCCAGGATGTAGTCGCGGCGGGCCACGGCAATCCGGTTTTCGGTGCCTTCCAGCTGCGCTTGCAGCACGAGGAAGTTCTGATCCGCCTTGAGGTTCGGGTAGTTTTCCGTCACGGACATCAGCCGCGAGAGCGCGCCGCCCAGGGTCGCCTGGTTCTTTTCGAACTGGTGAAATTCCTTGGGATTGGTCAGGACGTCCGCCGGAATACGGGTTGAGGTGACCTTGGAGCGCGCTTCCGTGACCGCCTCGAGGACCGATGCTTCGTGCTTCGCATATCCCTTGACGGTGGCCACCAGGTTCGGAATGAGATCGGTGCGCCGCTGGTACTCGTTCAGCACCTGGCTCCAGGCGGCATTCACTTGCTGTTTCTCCGCGGGGATCTTGTTGATGCCGCAGCCGCTCAACAGCAGCGCCGCCCCCACGACGGCCACCCAGCTGGTGAACTTCAGATAGCGACGGGATTCGGACATCGTAGCCCTCCCACTTTCCCGGATCTCGTAAACGAGCATCATACCACCATCCGGATCTTCAGCTCGATCGCCCGAGCGTATCGTCTGTCTCGGGTGCCAAACGCGCACGAGCGCCAGGCTCGCTCCGGGAGCTCGAATGGCCGGTTCGACGCTCAGCCTCACGAGTGCTACCCTTTTCCGTTGTATTGCGTCCACGAATCAGAACAGTGGGGATGCCGACATGAAGCCGCGCTTCGGTAGAGTGCTGTCCGGTACCGTGGCGGTGTTCCTCGCCGCCGGCCTGGTAGGTCATGCTCGCGCAGCACCCGTCAAAGCCCGCGGGCCGCTCGCAACGCGCATCGTACAGATCATGCGCCGGTTGGGCGACGTGCGGCGGTTCGGGGCCGTGTCGCTCGCTCCGGATGGGCGGTCCATCGCATGGACGATGACGGAAACGAGGCCGCCGCATGGGGCAAAGCCGGCCCGCGGATCCACCACCGGTAATCCGGGTGAGATTCTCCAGCTTGCCGACATCGATGGGACGCACGTGCGCACCGTCAGGATTCCAGCCGCGGTCAAAACATGTCACTACAGCAGTCTGACCTGGTCGCCGGACAGCCGGATTCTGGCGTTCCTGTCGAACTGCAATCACGGCAGCAAGTACCGCGAACAGCTCGATGTCTACGAAGTGGCCGCGAACGCCGTGCGGGCGCGCCGCATCACGCATCTGCGCGGCTTCGTCCACGAGCTGACCTGGGTGCCCGGCGGCTCGATGTTGAGCTTCCTCTACGTCAAGGGCGATCTGCATCCCATCGCGGCGGTATCGGCAACCAAGCCGCAGGTCGGCGTGATCGGTCGCACCGGTGTCGAGCATCAGCAGCTCGCGGTGGTGCCCGCGACCGGCGGGAACGTCAGCGAGATCACGCCGTATGGCATTTTCGTATACGAATACGACTGGTCGCCCTCGGGCACCCGGGTCGTTTACGTCGGCGCACCGCCGCCGGGGCGCGACAACTGGTGGGTGGCCAAGCTGTATACCCAGCGCTACGGCGGTCCCGCCCGGGTCGTGCTCGATCCGTCGACGGTCAAAGGCTCGCTGCACGGTCTGCAGATCGCCCTGCCGCGCTGGTCGCCCAACGGGTCGCGCATCGCCTTGATCGGCGGCCTGATGAGCGACCAGGGCGCAACGGGAGGCGACATCTACATCATCTCGTCCAAGGGCGGAAAGCCTACAGACGTCACGCCGGGGATCGGCATCACACCGTCGTGGCTGACCTGGACCGGAAACGACTCGCTGCTCGTCTCCGCGTTCGCGGGCGGCTCGACGCGCGTGTCGGAGTTTACGCTGCACGCGCATTCCCCCGCGACCCAACGCACGCTGTTTACCATGGCTTCCAATTTGCAGGACGGCACCTTCGCGTCGGCGATCTCCGTCTCCGCCGCGCACCGCGTGCTTGCCTTCGTCGACAGCACGTTCGACAGCCCGCCTGAAATCGCAACCGTCATGCTCAAGACCAACACCGCGGCTCAGCCGATCGGCGTTCTCGAGCCGGTGCATGCCATCACGCGCGTCAATGCGGGCGTCAGACCGATGTGGGGCAAGGCCGTGTCGGTACACTGGCGCAACCAAGGCTTCAACGTGCAGGGGTGGTTGCTGTTCCCCGCACATTATGACCCGCGCCGGCGCTATCCGATGATCGTCTATGTGCACGGCGGTCCGAGCTGGGCGACGCGTCCGGGCTGGCCATATGACGGGTACGGTGCGGCTCCCTTTGCGGCGATGGGTTACTTCGTATTCATGCCCAATCCGCGCGGCAGTTTTGGCGAGGGTGAGCGCTTTGCCAAAGCCATACGGCGGAATATGGGCTACGGCGATCTGCGCGACATCCTGGCCGGCATCGATCACGTCGAGGCGCAGTATCCGATCGACAATGATCGGCTCGGCTTGACCGGCTGGAGTTATGGTGGGTTCATGTCGATGTTCGCGCCCACGCAGACGCGGCGGTTCAAGGCGGCGGTCGCCGCGGCGGGCCTGTCGGATTGGGAGAGCTATTACGGCGAAAATTCCATCGACAAGTGGATGATCCCGTTCTTCGGCGCGTCCGTGTACCGGGACCCGAAGGTGTACGCCAAGAGCTCGGCCATCAACTTCATTCAGAACGACAAGACCCCGACGTTGGTCGTGGTGGGCCAGTATGACGGCGAGTGTCCGGCGCCGCAGTCGTTCGAGTTCTGGCACGCGCTGCGCGCCATGCACGTTCCGACGGAACTGGTGGTGTATGCCGG
>JAJZMI010000034.1 GCA_021798335.1 Pseudomonadota bacterium
TCGTCGGTGCTGAAGAGAAACTGGTTGGCGAAATAAAGCGTCTTGTGGTCGTAGGGGGAGAACACCAGCGGCAGCGTCCAATCGGTGCGATACCGCGCATCGGGATAGGCCAGCATCGGATCGACGTCGCGCACCTGTCCGGTGCGCACATCGAGCCTCTGCACGGTGGTGGTTTCCCCCGTTCCATCGCCGTACACGATGTTCGGGTTCTCGGGATCCGGAACGACGTTGCCATTCTCCCCGCCCGGGGTGAGCTCGCGAAACTCCTCCATCGTGATGCCGTCATAACCGATGGTCTGGCTCGGCAGCGCAAAGGCTCCCGAGTCCTGCTGCGAGCCGTACACCCAGAACGGGTAACGGTCGTCGGTGCTGATCTTGTAGACTTGCGCGGTCGGCTGGTTGTACCAGGTGCTCCAGGTCTTGCCGCCATCCAGCGTCACCTCCGTGCCCTGATCCGAACCGAGAATCATGCGGTTCGGATCGGTGGGGTCGATCCACAGCTGATGGAAGTCATCGCCCGTCGGATCACCCTTGAGCGCAATGAAATGCCTGCCGCCGTCGTTCGAGCGCAGCACGATGGTATCCATGACGTACAGGCGGTCGGCGTTGGCGGGATCGACCGTGAGTGCACAGAAATACCAGCAGCGCTGAGTGATCCGCGGATCCCGTGACAGGCGCCGCCAGGTCGTACCGCCGTCCTCCGAGCGGTAAAGACCCTCGTTCTTCCACGTGCCGCCGACGATGGCGTACAGCCAATCGGGCCGCGTTGGAGCGACCGCGAGCCCGATACGGCCCGGGTGAGCCGGGAAGCCGTGCCCGGTGATGTGCGTCCAGTGATTGCCCCCATCGTGCGAGACATACAAGCCGCTGCCCGGCCCGTTCGAGGGGGGATACACGCTCCACGGTGGCCGGCGCGTCTGCCACAACGCGGCATAGATCGTCCGGGAGTCGCCCGGCTTGAACGCCAGATCGACGGCCCCGGTGTTGTCATTCAGGTACAACACCTTCTGCCAGTGACGTCCGCCGTCGAGCGAGCGAAACACCCCGCGCTCGGCATTAGGGCCGTACGGATGGCCGAGAGCGGCAACGAATACGATGTTGGGGTTGTGCGGATCGACGATGATGCGGGCGATCTGCCGCGTATCGGTCAATCCCAGGTGCATCCAGCGGCGCCCGCCGTCGGTGGACTTGTACATGCCGTCGCCCTGGGCGATATCCGAGCGCATGTCCGCCTCGCCCGTGCCCACGTAGATGACGTTCGCATCGGAGGGGGCAACGGCAATGGCGCCGATGGAGCCCACCGGCTCGTGATCGAAGATCGGCTTCCAGGTCCGCCCGGCGTCCTCGGTCTTCCAGACCCCTCCGTCGACGGAGCCGAAGTAGAACACCCGGCTGCTGCCCGGCACGCCGGTCACTGCCAGGACACGGCCACCGCGGAACGGGCCGATCAGGCGCCAGTGTAGCGCCTGATAATCGGCGCGCGGCACCGGCGCGATCCCGGAGACCGGCATCGCCGCCTTCGCGGCCGAGGCCAGCACGGCCGCGGCCGCCCCCAAAACCAGCATCGCAGCACTGCGTACTCGCACGGGAAACCTCCCGGATTGACGTGGGATGTATGCCCCCGGGTCGGCTCGCGAAATGATCGATGATCGGCGTGGTCCGGCCCCGGCTCGAACCCGTCGAATTTAGCCGTTCACCGTGCCGTTTGCGCGCCCGGGCGCAAACCGGCTCGATCAAACGAGCAAAGACCGCGATGAGCCGTGGCGAATCTGCGACCGGGCGCCCGGCCGAAGGCGCTCTGCGCCCCATCAGGCCCCGGACCGGACTCGGGCGCGGCGCGAATCAGCGGGGTACGGACAGCTTGCTGTGCGTGCGGACCGCCTCGGCCCGCGACAGCGCATCCTCTTCGCGCTGCCAGTCGCGCAGCAGATCCGCGAATTGCCGCGCCGGCAGCGGCGGACTGAACAGAAAGCCCTGATATTGATCGCAACCGAGGGACTGCAGGAATTTCAGCTGCTCGGCGGTCTCGACTCCCTCCGCGACGACCTTCAGCCGCAGACTGTGCGCCAGCGACACGATGGCGCGCACGATGGACGCGTCGACCTCGCTGTCGAGCGCCTTCACGAAGGACTGATCGATTTTCAGCTTGTCGATCGGAAAGCGTCGCAAGTAATTGATGCTCGAGTAGCCGGTGCCGAAATCGTCCACGGACACCAGAACTCCCATGCGGCTCAACTTCTCCAGGACGACCGCGGAGTCCTCGGGATTGGTCATCACCGCGCTCTCGGTGAGCTCGATCTCGAGAAAGCGCGGCTCGAGGCTCGCCTGAGCGAGCGCCTCGCCGACGATTTCAAGCAGATCGCCGCGGCGGAATTGCGCGGCGGCGACATTGACCGCGACCCGCAGCGTCGGCAACCCGTTGCGCCGCCATTCGGCGCACTGCCGGCACGCTTCCCGCAGCACCCAGGCGCCGATCTCGGTGATCAGCCCGCACTCCTCCGCGAGCGGAATGAAATCAGCGGGCCCGATGAGCCCTCGCTCAGGATGCCGCCAGCGGATGAGGGCTTCGGCGCTGTAGACCTCGCCGCTGTCCGTCTCGGCCTTCGGCTGGTAGTACAACTCGAACTCCTGCGCCTGGATCGCGCGATGCAGATCGCTCTCCAGGCTCACCCGCGCCACGGTCGTGGCATCCATGCCCGCGGTGAAGCGTTGTGCGTTGTTCCGACCGCGCTGCTTGGCGCAGTACATCGCCGCGTCCGCGCATGCCATGAGGCTTTCTGCCGAGGCGCCGTCCGCGGGGTAATAGGCCACGCCGATGCTGGCCGTCACGTGCAGATCGATTGCTCCGATCCGCATGGGGGCGCGCAGTGCCTCGCCGGCACGCTGGGCGATGACCAGCGCATCCTCCGTGGCGCTCGCGGGACCGATGAGAATGACGAATTCGTCGCCGCCGGTGCGCGCCACGGTATCGATCTCTCGCGTCACGGACAACAACCGCCGCGACACCTGATCCAACACCGCGTCGCCGGCGCGATGCCCCAGCGAGTCGTTGATGTGCTTGAAGCGATCCAGATCGACCACCAGGACGGCGAACAACGTGCCATCGCGGTTGGCGCGCGCCATCGCCTGGGCCAGCCGGTCATCGAGCAGGATGCGGTTCGGCAACCCCGTCAGGACATCATGACTGGCGAGGTGGCGAAGCCGCCGATTGGCGGCCTCGAGCTTCTCGGTACGCGTGGCAACCACGTGCTCGAGCGTCGCCACGTGGCTGCGCAGCATGCGCTCATGCTGCCATTTACGCGACAGGGCGTTCGCACACTGCAGCACCTCGATGGGCTCGAACGGCTTCTTCAGCACCAGCAGGCGATCGGTCTGTCCGAGACGGTCGATCACCTCGTGCCAGTCGTAATCGGAGTGCGCCGAGCAAATGACCACCTGGATGTCCGGATCGATCGCCCACAGCCGCTCGATGGTCTCGAGCCCGTCCCAACCGGGCGGCATTCTCATGTCGACGAAGGCGATCTCGAACGGCCGGCCGCTGCGGCGCGCGTGCAGCGCCAGATCGACACCCTCCTCCCCCTGCGTGGCGAATTGCAGCGTGTAAGGCACTCCACCGCCCCGCTCGCGGCGGACCTCGCCGAACAGCAGTGTCTCGGCCGCCACCAGTACGTGCGCCGGCTCAGCGGGTCGGGCAAGGATCTTCTCGAAGTCGCGGTGAATGACCGGATTGTCGTCGACGACCAGCACTCGCACCGCATCGTCGCTGCTGCGGGGCGTGCTCATGCGCTCTGCCTCCGCGGCTGCGCTTCGCTGCGTGTCATCGGCAAGCGCAGCGTGAAGCACGCCCCGAGTCCCGTGCCGCGGCTGTACGCCCTGAGCGACCCGCCCATCTCGCGGGCGAGCGCCGCGCTCGAGTGCAAGCCGAAGCCGTGGCCGTCCTTGCGGGTGGTGAACCCGAACTCGAACAGGCGCCCCATCACCG
>JAJZMI010000134.1 GCA_021798335.1 Pseudomonadota bacterium
ATTATATACACACTCTCAGACCAGCTCAAGGGGCAGGACAAATCTCACACATGCCGCCGGGAGCCCTGCTGCACTGCGCACGCAACGCCACCGTGGCTGGCATGCGCGGACGTTGCGCAATGGCTCAAACCGGCGGGGTCACTCGCCTCCGTGCTCGTTCCGTCGCGCCAGTGCACGTTCGACGCTCCCGGCCTCCTCCTCGGCACGCGCCCTGCATCTTAAAGAGACTCCCTATTATCACGTTGTTTATCATTATGTTACGATATGTTTCGCACCTTGAGTTTCACTCGTGTGCCGCCCAGGTCCTGGACTCATTGCGGTATGTTGATGATTCAGTTCCGCCTGCCGTGCCACGCCGCGGCCCGTTCACGGATCATCATGAGACGGCACCGGCGAGCGCCGGGGGTCGTCGCCACCTCGACCCCGTACGGCCGCGCGACGCGCTCGCTGCCCGCGCCGAGCGCCGACTGGACGGCGCATGCATCGGTCAGAATGTCGCTCTCTGGCGCGCGGCACAGCGGTTGGCCGTAGCCGCTCGCGGCGCCATCGACGACTCGAAGCTCGCGCGCGCAAGGTTGACAACCCGTCGGCGGCACGCAAGACTGCCTGCGCGTTAGACTGGAATGCACACCGAGGGATGGCGTTCTCTCGCCCGACGACCGCCATGCATGCGCTCGATCCGCTGACCCCTTGCGCCGCGGGCCGCAATGCCCCCGCCAGCCGTTTGCAGCCCTGAGCAGCCCCTGGCCGCCCAATGTCGGAGGTACACAAAGCGCTGGCGGAAATCGAGACGATCCGAAGTCAGATCGCCCGCGCGATGGAGTTTCGCGGCTACGGGCCTGTCACGCTCGCCGGCACCGGTGCCTTGGCAGTGCTCGCCGCGGCGCTGCAAACGACGCTGATCAACCGGCCCGCGCTGCATCCGCTCGAATACCTCCAGCTCTGGGTCAGCACGGCCGCCCTCTCCCTCGCGCTCATCACCGTCGAGACGATCTCCCGCGTGCGGCGCAGCCACTCGAGGCTCGCGCTGCCGATGCTCAGATCCGCCGGCGAGGAGTTCTTTCCCGCGATCGTGGCCGGCTTGCTCATCACCGTCGCGATCGCGCACGACTCGGCCCGCGACATGCGGATGTTGCCGGGCCTGTGGCAGGTGATCTTCAGCTTGGGCGTGTTCGCATCCTGTCGTCTGCTGCCGCGTCCGATGTTCGCAGTCGGGCTGTGGTACCTCACCAGCGGCTTGGTATTGCTGGCGCATGCGAACTGCTCGTGTACGCTTTCGCCGTGGGCGATGGGCATACCCTTCGGCGTCGGACAGGTCGTGGTTGCCGCCGTCCTGTGGTTCGGCTATCGGGAGACACATGAATTCTCGTAACGCGAGGCCGGAGCAGTCGCACCGGTTCTCCTACCAGGGGCTCGATCGCGTCATTCACGAGCGCGCGCGGCTCGGCATCCTCGCCTCGCTGCTCGCTCATCCGCAGGGCCTGTCATTCGGGGAACTGCTGGAGCTGTGCGATCTGACGGACGGCAACCTCAGCCGCCACTTGCAAGTGCTGCAAGCCGAGCGTCTGGTCGGCCTGACCCGGGCCCTCGGGCCCGGCCGGCCCCAAACCATCTGTCGTCTCACCCCGAGCGGCCGCAAACGCCTGCTCGAGTACCTGGAGGTCCTCGAACAAGTGCTCCTCGACGCCTCCGATGCAATGAGCGCGGATGCGAGCCCGGCTTCCCGGCCGGCGCCCGCGCGCGGGTGAGCCCGACCGGGGAGAAATCGCATGCGCGCTCGAGCGCGCGCCGGAGCGAACCCAACGGCAAGGCCGGCGGCCACATGAGCTCGAGCGCTGCGTTTTCCCAATCGCCTCCGCATCCATCTTGTACTTTGTGGCATAAAGTTTATGATCGGCTCTCCTGACCGGAGCGCGGGTCGGGAAAACAACCTTCTGTACAATGCCTGACGGGGCGCGCTCGATGATTTCCGTTGGATAGTCTGGAGGCTGTGTCGAGCCGCAGCTGAATGCGAGGGTCCGTCCATCGAGGAGAGTCCGATGCTCATGACGAATCACTGCAACGCTACGCGGGGGTCGGGCCCACACCCGGCAGGATGGCTGCTGGTGCTGGTGGCGTTCCTCTCGCCCATCGCTCAGGCAGGGAGCGCACTGCTCGCCACTGCGGCCGCGCCCACCGCCCGATCGTCGGCCCAAACAGTGGCATTTGCCTCGATCCACGCGCCACGCCTGCATCTGCAACCCCGCGCCGCCGTCCCGATCGATATTGATTCGCAGTCGGCCGCCGGCCTGTCGTCTCCCACCGACGCGATAATCACGGGCCGCGCGCCGCGGCTTGGCTTTCAGTCCACTGCCGACACCGCCTCGAGTCCGCTCGGGGCCGATCCTGCGCCGGCGGGTTCATCCGCGCCGCGCACTCAGGCGTCGGTCAACTCCCGTTCCTCCAAGGTGCATCTGCACCCGAAGGCCTGGTGGCAACAGCACAAGTGGGCACTGCCGGCCATCGGGCTGACGGCCTTCCTCGCCGCGATGAGAATCCACGAAGGGACGAGCCACGGCCCCTTCGGGATCGATTACCGGTTGAGCAAGCAAGACAGCAATGGGATCATGTCCCGCACCAATCAGCTGGGCCTGGAATACGGCACCGTCGCCTTCGAGACCCTCGGCGCGCTGTTCTTGGGCAATCACAAGGGGCTCGGCCACGTATTCTGGCAGGCGGCGGACTCCTCGGTATTCGCCGGTTTCGCCGCCGACGCCATGAAAATCGCCTTCGCGCGCGCCCGACCCTACCAGAACAAGGGCCCCAACGCCTTCTTCGACGGCGGATCGCGGAGCTTCCCGAGCGGCGAGGTCACGCTGCAGGCCAGCTTCGTCACCCCGTTCATCCTGCATTACCGGCATCGTTATCCGTGGATCTGGGCCGCGGAGCTGCTCCCGGTCTACGATGCCTACGGACGGATGAAGAGCCAGGGCCATTGGCAGTCCGACGTCCTGGCAGGTTGGATACTCGGCACGGCCTTCGGCTACTGGGCCTCGCGGCGCAAGATACCGCTGCTCGTGGAAGTGCTTCCGCACGGAGTGTCGGTGGGCTTTTATCGAGAGTTCTGACCCGGCGGTGAGCCATGCGCGGGTCCAATGGCGCCGTGCCCCTTGCGCTGGCATTGGGGTTGCTGGCGCTCGCCGGCTGCGCCACCGTGCCGAGCAGCCGCAATTGGGGCCAGAACGTAACGGTGGCCCCCGGCTGGGCGCGCGTGCGCCGGGCGGTGCGCTCGGCGGCGAGCGATCCGTGGGTCTGGGGTCCGCTCGCCGGCGCCGCGATGCTGCAGGTGGACAACCTCGACCATCGCCTCTCGCGCTGGGGCCGGACCCACACGCCGATATTCGGCTCCAACTCCAACGCCACGCGCTGGAGCTATCGGCTGCGCAGCGCCTCGGTCGGGATGGATATCGCCGCCTTGCTGTTTGCCCCGAGCGGGCGCTTCGGCAAAACCTGGCTCGAGGATAAAGCCAAGGGGTATCTGGTCAATCTGTTCGCCGCCACCACCGCGATCGAGACGAATTCAATGATCAGCCGCAGTGTCCACCGGGAGCGGCCGAATCATGCCAACGATCACAGCTTCCCGTCCAATCACACCACGACTTCGGCCGTGTACACGCGTCTCGCGATGCTCAATCTCACACAGATCCCGATGAATCCGCGCGTGCGCACCGCGCTCGATGCCGGACTGCACGGCCTCACCTTCGCCACCGCCTGGGCGCGCATCGAGGGCGGCTGGCACTATCCGTCCGACACCCTGTTCGGCATGGCGCTCGGCGATTTCTGCGCCGATTTCTTCACCCGCGCCTTCATGGGCCTGAACGACACGCGCGAAGTCATCGGCTTCTCGCCGCTGCCCGGTGGCGGGCTGCTGACATTCTCCATGGCCCTCGGCGCTCGCCGCTGAAA